>CAIVCF010000207.1 GCA_903904335.1 uncultured Chitinophagaceae bacterium
AACCGTACCGGATGAACCGAATACATTCCTGGCTACAGAAAAGGTATATGGTGATTTTATTTTTGAAGTGGACTTTAAAGTGGATATACATATGAATTCGGGTGTACAGTTCAGAAGCGAGATCAGGGATGCCAATGATCAAAATACAGATCTATTAATTGAATTGTATTGCGTCATAAAATGATCTGCAAGCGTGAATAGATTGGCTGTTGCTTGGTAAAAATGTGAAGGAGAATTTATCTGTTTGTCTCGTCCTAAATAAACCTTACAATCCGGAATGAGGTGGTCAACGCAATCGGATTTTGCAATAAGCCATGATTTTCAATAAATCTGTACCCCATTGTGTACCCCAAACATAAAAAATGCGTTATAAATCATTGATTTACAACGCATTATACATTAAAAAAGCTGTAGGGGTAGGAGTCGAACCTACACGAGGAAGTTAGCTGCAACACAAAGTCCGGTGGTCAACCCCGGTCTTTCTTGCGAAAGGCTCTATGTTACGTTTATCCTGGATTCCTCACCCCCGAGACGAGAGGGCATGTCTGCCAAAAGTTTCATCACCCCACAGTATAAAGAACTATTCATTCTTGTTGATAGACCAAAATTAGGGTAATGGCAGTATTTATGAATAATTTTTAAATAAAATTTTCAAAATATAGATATTATTCAAATAAAATGTATTAATATTGAATAATTATTAAAAACAGATAAAAAATGGCGTCCAAATTAAATCTTGACAAACTTGATTTCCAGATCATCCAGGAGATGATGGAAAATGCTGAGATTTCTTATGCTGATCTCGGCAAAAAATTATTTGTTTCCGGCGGAACAATTCATGTACGTATAAAAAAACTCGAAGAGCAAAAAGTAGTTAAAGGTAGGAAATTAGCCGTTGATTTAAAATCTTTAGGCTATGATGTTATTGCGTTTATAGGAATTTATTTGGAAAAAAGTTCTTTATATGATTCCGTAGCCAAAGAATTAAAGAAGATACCTGAAATTGTGCGCTTGAATTATACAACCGGCAATTACAGCATGTTTGCTGAAATTGTTTGCAAAGACATTCAGCAATTGAGACATGTGCTGCATGATAAATTACAAAACATCAAAGGGATTGAAAGAACTGAAACTTTTATTTCTTTGGATGAAAGCTATAGTCGTAATGTTGTGGTAACAGACGGGATCTGATATTAATTTTAATTGATTGAACAATATGAACGCATCTTCATTTAATCTAATTGATGTGATCGCTGTTTTTCAAAAGCGGTGGAAATCAATCGGCATTTTTATTATCATTTCATTGGCAGTAACAGGCATTGCGCTTTTAATTGTTCCAAAATTTTATCGTTCCACAACGGTGGTTGTTCCCGCAAGCCCTGTTTTAGCAGATAAGGCAAGATTGTTTAACACAAATATTCAAAACCTCTATTCATTTTTTGGTAATGGAGATGATGTAGAAACATTAACGGGTTTTGCAAAATCCGATACGGTTTACTATACATTGATCGATGAGTTTAAGCTGATTGCTTATTATGAAACGAGAGGCGAGAATGAAAGTGTTAAAAGAAAAAATACGCTGAAACTTTTAAAAAAAGATATTGATATCACAAAAACGGAATTCAATCAGTTGAAGATAATTGTTTGGACAAAAGATAAAACACTTTCTGTAAAAATCGCCAACCGCATCATCGATATCATTCAGCAAACTGAACAGAATATGTGGAAGCAGATGTATCAGACCAGTCTCGATAAAATCAACGAATCGATAAGAGATTTAGAAAAGCAGTATGCAAATATTTCCGACAGTATTTCTGTTGAAAATAAATCCTTTAAAAAGGAAATGCTTGAAACTCAGCGCCAGTCTGCATTAGAGCAGATCAAACAATATCAAAAATCAGCCAATGAATTGAAGCTGGCTATTGCTGCAACGCCGCCGGCATTGTATATAGTTGAAAAAGCAATTCCATCCGCCTCGGCAGATAAACCCATAATAGTAAATGTTTTGCTTATTGTTTTATTTGCGAGTGCCGTATTCGGAATGATTGCTGCGTTGGTGTATGAAAGAAAGCAGTCAGACCGATAATGTTTTTTTTAAAACGATATGATCGTTTATTTATCACTGCTGCACTGATTTTTATCATCAGTTTGATCATTGCCCTGTTTACCCATAAATTTTTATGGCTGGTCATTCCTTTTATCTGGATATTGTTTCCATTTGTTTTTAAATATACTGTTTCTTTCACGGAACAATTATTCTGGTTGATGATCATTGTTTTGCCCTTATCAACGGAATTGAATGTCACCGATTCACTCGGACTCGATTTTCCTGATGAACCATTATTAATGTTACTGACTGGAATTTTTGTTGTTAAATGGATTTATACTCCGGAAATATTTCCATCTGCAATCATTAAACAACCACTCTTTTTAATTTTAATAATTTATTTAGCCTGGATATTGGTCTGCTGTTTTTTTTCTGTTGACCCTGTTTTATCAATCAAATTTTTTCTTGCAAAAACCTGGTATATCATTCCGTTTGTTTTGCTACCTCAAATTATTTTGCGGTCGCAGGATGATTTTAAAAAATTGGCAGTTTGTTTATTATTGCCCATGCTGTTTGTGGTGATTCAGGCATTGATTCGGCATTCGTTCTATGGCTTTTCTTTTGAAGGCATCAAGCAGGTGCTTGATCCTTTTTTCAGAAACCATGTAAATTATTCTGCCATGTTGGTTTGTTTGTTGACTGTTGCGTGGAGTGTACAAAAACTTACTCCTAAAAGTAATCCATTTTCAAACTGGATCAATGCAGGAATAATTATCGGCCTGATTGGTCTAGTATTTTCTTATTCACGCGGTGCATGGACTGCATTGATACTCGGCGCGGTTGCAGGTATCATCATTCACTATAAAAAACTGAAACTCTTTATTGCCCTCTTTATTGCCTTTTTAATGCTTTCTATTGGTTGGCTATATTTCAATGATAATTATTTAAAATTCTCACCAGATTATCAGCATACCATTTTTCATACAGATTTCAGTGAACATTTGCAGGCAACCGTAACACTCAAAGATGTTTCTAATGCAGAAAGGTTTTACCGATGGGTGGCTGCTGCCAGGATGATTTCTGAAAAACCCATGACGGGATTTGGCCCTAATAATTTTTATAATAATTATAAGCCATTTGCTGCCAATATTTTCAAAACATGGGTTAGCAATAATCCGGATCATTCCTCAGTTCATAATTATTTTCTGCTAACAGCATTGGAACAGGGAATCCCCGGATTGATTTTATTTTCGGCCCTTTTTTTCGGGATGATCATCAAAACCCAACAATTATATCATCAATTACACAATGCTTTCTACAGAACTATCGCAATGAGTGTCGGGATCATTTTGATAATGATCACAACTGTAAATTTCTTAAGTGATTTAGTAGAAACAGACAAAATAGGGAGTTTATTCTGGCTCAGCCTCGGGGTCATTTTTTTGTTGGATGAGAAATTGAGAGAAGAAAAACAGTCGATCGCCTGAAAACGGCACAATTTGAAAGTCTAACGGACTGCAACAGATAATATTTACATCCTTTTTAACCTGTTCTACCGAAATATTATCTTTTTTACCGAATAATCGTAATGCAAGGCAACATTAGCAGCATTCTTGCAATCATTAATGTATTACGCATTAAACTTTTGTAAATACAAAAAGTCCTAACAACAGTAAATGTTTTGTTTATGAAAAATTTATTTTTCTTTCCATTTGTTTTGTTAGCAATGATTTTCCTGATCATTTATGCCTATTGGCCCGAAAATAAAAGTGAGATAAAAAGAGTTTGATCTTTACCCTATTGATTATGTAGGGTTTATGAGATAAATCTATTTTACTTTTCGTCCTTTCCAATAATAAGAGCCGAATTTCCCTAACCATCCTGCAGTTACTGTATAGGCAATATGCAGCGGCTGTAATAAAGGAAGCTGCCAGACAAGTGGCTGATTGAAAAATCTTCCTACAGGTATCACAAACAATAATTCCACCAGAGATTTTAGCGAAAGAAAAGCCAGCCAAAATAAAAAAAGCATTGGATAAAACAATGACAGAAAAGGCATCACAAACAATGACAGATTAAAAAAATAAACCAATACAAGCACCCAGAAAATGCTTTTGTCTTTAAATTGATCTGCTTTACTTGCCCATCGTATTCTTTGATTAATAAAACTTTTCCAATCCGCCATTGGATCTGTTGTAACAATCGCAGCTTTCGAAAATAAAAACTCAATTTGGGAAGGAAATTTTTGTTTTATCTTGTTCATCAGTAACATATCATCTCCACTTGCAATCATGTCAATTCCTTTAAAACCATTCACTTCAGCAAAAACGTCTTTGCGGTAGGCAAGATTGGCACCATTGCACATACTATGAAAACCTGCCGAAACAGAGGCTGCAGTTATGCCCTGCAGGGTCATAAAATCTAAACATTGAAAAGTTGAAATAACGGTACCATTGTTACAGAATGCAACCGGCGCAGCAACAAAAACAGGATCTTTTTGTTGAATGACCGCAGCAAATGATTCAATCCATTTTTCTGTCATCATGCAATCTGCATCTGTTGTAATGATCCAATTGCCGGTGGCAATTTGTATGGCCTTCTCTATTGCTTTTTTCTTGTAAGAATTAAGTGCTTTACCATCTGCATCGTCTGCAAGACGGATTAATTTCAGATTTACAAACTGTTTTTGTAATTGCTGCACAATTTCACTTGTTTGATCTGTTGAATGATCATCAACAACAATCACTTCAAATAAATGTGCAGGATATTTTTGCCGGAAGATTGATTGCAAACAAACTGCGATTTTATCTTCTTCATTTCTTGCAGGAATGATGATGGAAAAATTAGTCAGCGGTTGAAATGAAACAGGGACCAAAAAAGGATGTAATTGCAAAAACCATTTTCTGTACAGCAAAATAATTATTGCATACGGAATGAACAGAGCAACAGTAAACCATAAATAAATGCTTAACCACATTATAGCAAAGTAAACAATTTAACGGCGAATCAAAACAGCAATATCATCCGCATATTTTGTTTTTAAAAGCTGATGGCCTGTTTCCAATTCTTTAAGAGTAATAAAACTTTTCAGGTTTTTTTGGAACCTCAATCCGTATTTTGTTACAATAACGCGATCGTATTTTCCAAAAAGCATATCCACCTTTATTTTTCTATCTGTAATTATTTTTTTCAGGAAATGCAAATTGGGATTGAATTTACGCATGGTTGTCCATCTTTTATAAAGCAGTTGCCTCGATGCATTATCGTCGAGATAAAAATGCACAAAATTAAAAATGCTTTTATTTAATAGCCTCATTTTTGAAAGCAGCTTCATTAAACCAAACACCCAGGTTGGATGATTCATTGTATAAGCAAAGAGTTTATTGCCAATAATAGTTCGTATTGAAAGATTTTGCCAGAAAGTGTGATGAAGCCCATCAGGCGCTATTAAAATTAATTTTTCAATTCGCTCCGGAATTACCTCAAGCAATTGTAGTGCAACCCTTCCACCCATGCTGTATGCAAGTACACTGAAGTGCTTTGATGCAGAACCTGTTATTTGATCTATGATGATAATCAAATCTTCAGCAGTAAATAACAGGGGCTCTTTCCATTCAGTTCCTCCATGAAAAGGAAGATCTAAAGCAAAAACAGTGTATTCATCATTCAAAACCCCATCAAGAAAGGCGAATGTTTCCGAATCTTCTCCATAACCGTGAAGGCATAATAAAATAGAATCGCCTTCTCCAAAACTGCGATAGCTGAATATTGAGTGTTTGTATATGATCGACTTTGTTTCCAATTCTTTGAAATCCAATCTTACAAAAAATTAACGAAGGAATACTTGGTATTTTGATAAAGATACACCAATTTTGAAATTAGTTGCATAACTAACTATATGCCAAACAACCAATTTAAAAGAGGAGAACTCTACAGCGTTATCAACGGGATGGCTTCAACCGCTGTGGCAAGAAGATTGCAGAAAAACTTTCGTCAATCAGGTCTGGAGATCACCATTGAACAATGGAGTGTCTTATATCATCTATGGAAAGAAGATTGCTTAAGCCAGCAGGAATTATGCAACCGAACATTCAGAGATAAACCCAGTATCACTAGGTTGATCGATAATCTCGAGAAACAAAAATTGGTAAAACGTACAGCTTCAAAGACAGATAGAAGGATCAATTTGGTTTGTTTAACAGATGCTGCAAAAGAAATGCAGCAAGTGACTATTGATATAGCCAACCAAACAATGAACGAAGCATTGGTAGGAGTTATAAAGGAGGATATTGAAACTGTAAAGAAAGTGTTTCAACAGGTATTTGATAATCTCATATAAAATTTTAACTAATAAAATTTCTGTCATGTCAACCACATCACAACAAACCACTGCACTGAAAGGCGGCGAATGGTTAATTAAAGAAAGTAATCCATTCGAAACTTTTATTCCGGAAGATTTTGATGAAGAACAAAAAATGGTAATGGATATGTGTCAGCAATTTCTGGACACTGAAATATATCCTGCCTTGGAACGCATTGATAAATTAGAACCCGGATTAATGTCATCATTATTAGAAAAAGCAGGAGAGCAGGGCTTGTTATCAACATCATTTCCTGAAATATATGGTGGACTGGGTAAGGATTTTATCACATCAACCATCGTAAATGAAGGATTAGGTGGTGGTCATTCTTTTTCTGTTGCTGTTGCAGCACATACTGGAATCGGCACATTGCCCATTTTATATTTCGGAACAGAAGCACAGAAACAAAAATATATCCCCAAATTGGCAAGTGGTGTTTGGAAAGGTGCTTATGGTTTAACAGAACCCAATAGCGGAAGTGATGCATTGGGTGCAAAAACTAATGCAAAGCTGAGTGATGACGGAAAATATTATTTATTGAATGGACAGAAGTGTTGGATCACCAACGGCGGTTTTGCCGATGTGTATACAGTGTTTGCTAAGATCGATGGCGATAAGTTTACTGCATTTATTATCGAAAGAGGCTTTGAAGGATTTACACGGGGACCGGAAGAACATAAAATGGGAATCAAAGGTTCTTCAACTGTTCAATTATATTTTCAGGATTGTAAAGTGCCGGTTGAAAATGTTCTTGGAGAAATAGGTAAGGGACATATCATCGCATTTAATATTTTAAACATCGGTCGTTTGAAATTATGCGCTGCAACTTTAGGAGGAAGCAAAAGAGCAACTACAACTTCTGTTCAATATGCAGCAACACGCGAACAATTCAAAATGCCAATCGCAAAGTTTGGGGCTATCAAACATAAATTGGCAGAGATGGCTATCCGTATTTGGGTATGTGAAAGTGCATTGTATCGTTCTGCAAAATGGATCGATGATAAAGAAGTGGCTTTAGAGAAAGAAGGAGAAACAACCGAAAAAGCTTTATTAGGTGCTGCCGAAGAATATGCTATTGAATGTGCTATGCTGAAAGTATTTGGAAGTGAGGTGTTGGATTTTGTTGTGGATGAAGGCGTACAAGTGCATGGTGGTAACGGTTTCAGCGATGAATACATTATCAGTAAAGCCTACAGAGATTCGCGTATCAACAGAATTTATGAAGGAACAAATGAGATCAATCGTTTATTGACTGTTGACATGGTTTTAAAACGTGCTATGAAAGGGAAATTAGATTTGATGGGACCTGCAATGGCTGTTCAAAAAGAATTAATGAGCATTCCTGATTTTGGTAATGAAGATGAAGGGGCATTTGCAAAAGAGAAAAAATATATTGCCAATTTTAAGAAAGCAATATTGATTGTTGCAGGTGCTGCCGTTCAGAAACTAATGATGCAATTAGATAAGGAGCAAGAAATACTCATGAATATTGCTGACATGGCCATTGAAGTATATCATGCAGAAAGTGCATTGCTTCGTGTTGTTAAATTGACAGAACAGCGTGGTGAAGCTGCAACCACTTTAGAAATAGATATGATGCGCACTTATTTGTATGATGCTGCGGATAAGATCAACAAAGCGGGTAAAGATGCATTGAACAGTTTTGCCGATGGTGATGAATTGAGGATGATGCACATCGGTTTAAAACGGTTTACAAAAGTAGAACCGTTTAATACAAAAGATGCCCGCAGAAGAGTATGTGCCAAATTATTAGAAGAAAATAAATATTGCTTTTAATAATATTTAGTTTAAAGGCCTTCAGCATGAAAATTGCTGAAGGCTTTGTTATTTTTATATATCCGGATGGTGCAATCATAAATTGAATAACTTAGCCTCTGTATTTATGAAATCTCTAAAGAACGATAATAACAGAAGAACATTCTTATTCATCAAATCAGAATACAAACTCATCAAGATTAATTTGAGTGATGTTTTATTTTTATCGGGCCTGAGAGATTACACGCAGATATATATGAAAGGAAAAGCTTCGCCGCTTACCACTTTGCAAAATTTAAAACAATTCGAGAGTAAGTTACCGGAAGATAATTTTATCCGCGTTCATCGATCTTACATTGTATCACTAAATCATATTGATTCTATCAGCAGGAATGAAATAAGTATTGCCTCACATTATACTATTCCGGTCGGGAATGCATATAAACAGGCGTTTGATGAAATGGTAGAAAAAAACTCTTAGCATTTGCTAAGAGTTTTTTATTTATTTTATTATTTTAAAACTATCGAGTTCTTGAAGAGTAACACTCGGAAGTTTCTTGTTCGTTATTTTTTCTAAGACAAGATTGCCAATTTTTTCTGCATCTTCTTTGGTCGCAAATCCTTTTTTGCCTTGAATTCCGGGTATTATATCCTGATGAATCAATGAAGTGTCATTTGCTGTTATATCATATCCCCAACCTATAGGAGTTTGATACGTTTTTACCTTCAATTCAACTTTGCCTTGCTTTGCAGCATTGCTGTTCTTGCTGAATTTGGAAAAAATAAATACAAATACTGCAATAGCAAAAACAATATAAATCCAGTATTTTTTAATCATTTGCATTATAATCATCAGCAGGGAACCATTCGTCATAGTCATCAAAAGAAAGTGTACCACTTTTTCCTGTGCCTACAAACCCTCTTTTCAAATTAAGAAAACTCCAGCTAACAGCTCCTTGTCTTGCAGTACGTTCATAAGAAGTTTTTCTTGCCCAAAGATCAGTGGCAAAGTCATATTCCCATGTTTTTGCAGTAACAGATCCGTTTTGTCCGCAAACAAGATAGGCCTTCCAAACCCCGCTATTAGGCATGACCAGAGAAACGGCATGATCTCTTACAATATCAGTATAATCATCATCATAATTATCAGCACTTGTATTGGCAATATCTCTTAATTGAGACCATCCTGTTGTAGGATTGTAACGCCAGAAATCATGTAATTCGGTTCCATTGTTTGTTCCTGTAACAATATATGCAGAAGTATCGTTGAATGTGGTAAATGCAACAGAACCTGAACGTTTATTCCCTGGAATATTAGTGATTGGTGTCCATGTATTTGCTACAGGATCCAATTTCCAAAAATCTTTTAACCAGCTACCATTATAACCGGTTCCTACATAACCATAACTGCCGATTGTAAATGCTACGGCATCATATCTTGCACCTGTTCCCGGCCCCTGAATATCGGGTAAACTTGCTTTTTGAAGCCAACCATTTGTTGCGGGATTGTATTCCCATGTATCTTGAAAATATTGCGGGGTTGTTTTTGGATTATAACCTGTAGCAACATAGCCTTTTATACCAATGGAAAAACCAACACCTGAATGTCTTGCCACACCTGGTAAATATGCTTTTTGGGTCCAGTTGTTTTTTACAGGATCAAATTGCCATAGATCCGAAAGACATGAGTCATTGCTCGAATTATATCCTGCAGCAATATAACCGGTATCACCTATCACAAAAGACACGGCTCCGTTTCTTGGCCAACCGCCAATTTGAAAGCGTTGTACCCAATTACCACTTGTTAAAGGAGAAGTGGATGATTTCGAACAGGAAACCGTAATTAAAATAATACTTGCCGAAAGAAAAAATAGATTTTTCAAGTGCTTCATCTTAGAAATTTTGAATGAAATTATTTGGCGGGCTTATCGCTAAATCGTTAAAATGGATTTTCGAGAATATTTTAACGATAAACAACCGAACTTTGTCTGCCAATGTTTTTGGCAAGATAAAATTTTATTCTTTGATATACCAAAGAAAATTGAATATATATTTGTTCTTTGTATTTGCAGACAAAATAGTGTAACTGGTAGTTGTAAGCGGTTTATTTATCCATCGTAACAATTTTCTAACAGCCACCATTTCTATTATTGCGTGTTATAAAATCAGATTCACCACATTAAAGAGTATTTTGAACGAATGACTAAATTTTTTCTCACAATATTATTATTGTCTGCTTCTGTGTTTTTCATCGCTTCATGTACGAAGCCTGATATTCAATTTGGTCAAGAGCTCATCAATATAAGCAATACACAAATTGTGATGGTGGATACTTTCTCCCCCAAATTATCTACAGTTTATATAGATTCTTTTGTTACATCCGGAAAAGGAACAGGCCTAACAGGCGGATACACTGATCCGGTATTCGGGGCAATATCTTCACAGTCATATTTAGAATTAAATCCGCCGCCTTATAATAAAGATTATACAGGTACAGGAAGTTCTATTTATGATAATACGATTTATGATTCTCTTTCTTTGATTTTAAAATTAGATAAAGGAAGTTATTATGGCGATACAACCAAACAAATTCAAATAAACGTTCACCGGCTATCTGAATTAATGACGCCTCCTAATAATGGATCAGTTTTTTACAACGTAAATACAACAGCAGTATTTCCGACACCACTCGGTTCAGCATCCTTCCTTATTTATCCTGCACGTACTGATACTGTAGCCATTAGATTAAGCGATGCATTAGGAACCGAACTCTATAATAAATTAAAAAATTCGAATGATGTTGATATGCAGAATTCGACTAATTTTTTGTTGTATTTCAATGGCCTTAGAGTCAGCAGCCCGGCATTAAGCAATTTAGCCATTGGTTATAAGGATAGTGTTATCATGCGTTTGCATTACAGAAAATTCGGTATGTATGTAACTAATGAACACGTAGATTTCACCATTGGAAATGTTGCACATCAGTACAGTAATATTGCAATTGACAGAACAGGAACACCTCTTGCCGGCATCAATTCTGTGAACAGAGAAATTCTTTCCGAACAAACAAATAATATCAGTTATATGCAGGCTATTACCGGAACGATGGTAAAAATCACCTTTCCGAGTTTATTCGATGCCCACGGCTTACCCAATTTTGTAAAGCTGATGAGTGCTCAATTAATAATCAGACCCATGCAGAGCTCTTATCGTACATATCCTTTACCGCCTCAATTGCGATTGTCTGTAACCACTACTGCCGCAAATGCAATCGGTAACGATATCGTATTTACCGGTGCCACTGCATCAACACAATATGGAAATTTAGTTATTGATTATATAACCGGAATTAATACGGCATATACGTATGACCTGACTGCTTATTTCAAATCTTTACTGTTAAGCAATACCAGTTATTTTCCGGGAAGCCACAACGGTTTGTTATTATCTCCGCCAAGTAATTCTTTTGAAACAAAATTCAACAGGGCTATTTTCGGAAATAATGTTAATACTTTAGGCAAATTGGAATTACAAATTTATTACGGTGCCGTACAATAATATATTCTTAAGAGACATGAAAAGAATTGGATTAAGTATATTGATATTTTTTGCGGCAACATTAGCTGTTACAGCTCAGAACAATCCTTCACCCTATTCCATATTGGGAATCGGTGATATTGAAACGAGTTATTTTGACAGATCTGCAGGTATGGCTAACACCGGGCTTAGTTCATCATCCAACAGATTTTTTTATCATGCTAACCCTGCTTCTTATTCTAATCTCGATAATCATTTCTTTACGGCCGAAATAACAGCCCGATACAAATACTCGACTTATTCAGGTAACAGTTTAACATCTACCAGCAATAATACTGCTTCCGATCTTCAGTTTAAAAAAATGGCTATTGCCATAAGAGCAAGGAAACATTGGGTTGTAAGTGCTGGTCTGCTTCCATTCAGCACATCAAACTATTCTTTTACTTCACCTAAAGCAATATTAGGAACGCCTTATTCTACTTCTGCTTATTATCAAGGTTCGGGAGGGCTCAGCCAGGTATTTATCGGTAACAGTTTTGCTATTACAAAAAACTTATCTGTCGGCATTCATTCTGCATTTTTATTCGGACACATGCAGCAAATCGAAATAGTTAACCCGGGTCTTATCGACAGTGCTTTGACGACAGCTAAAAATATTTATTATAATAATCCATACTTCAAATTTGGTCTTCAATACAAGAAAAAAGTTGCATCAAATGTTCAATTAGGATTTGGAGCAACCGGTTCTCTACAAACAAAATTGCGCAGCAATACAGCCGTACTTGTGCAAGAGGGTACTGCATCTATAAGTATCAATGATAATTATAGCAATGATTATTACAGACTTCCTTATATGTATAGTGCAGGTCTATCAGCCATAATAAACGATAAATATACTTTTGCAGCCGATTACAATTATCAGGGATGGAATTATTTGAATTATACGGGCGTAGGATACAGGCTTACCAACAGCAACAGATACAGCGTTGGTTTTGAGTATTCAAAAAAATTGCGCTATAGAGACCTGTCATTTGAAAAATATTTTATGCAGGCAGGGTTGTTTTACAATAACTCTTACCTGATCCTCAGCACACAACAGATAAACGGCTATGGTGGAACAATCGGAGGCGGCTTTAATTCATTGAAAGGCCTTTCTTTAATGGGAACTTTGGAAGTAGGCCAGAAGGGCACAATAGCCAATGGACTAATCAAAGAAAATTATGTGCAATTCACCATCGGTATCAGTTACAGAGATTTTTGGTACACGAAGATTAAACGCTACGATTAAAATAATAAGTGAAAACATATTCGTATCAGGGAAGCAATTCAATTTGTTTCCCTGATTTTTTTAGATGAATGCTATCAAAATGATTTTTATTACTTTCATAGTATGAAGATCAAATTGCTGATTGCCTGTATTGCTATTTCATCCTGCCTGATTGCTCAGAATTCCACACCAACTTATTGGTTAGGTAAATCAACAGGGAAGTTACCATCACTCGCTTATGGATTGGGAGACGACAGATTAGGCGGTGCCAAAATGGGATTTGTGGATACGAATATTGTTTTCAAGATTATCGATAGCACCAGTGCTATGTATGAAGTGCAGCTTTCTAAAAATCATACTGCATTCATTGAAAAATCTTTTATTAAAAAAGATTCAACCATAAAAGAGAAATTATTTTATTTATCCAATTCATGGAAAGTACAGGGTGTTGACAGTATTGGTTATGATGTTCTGTCAATTAATTTAGACGAAAGACTTCCTTATAAAAGTTGGATGGAAGTAGAACCATCAAAGATCATTTTTGAAATTTATGGCGTACAAAGCAATACAAACTGGATCACGCAACTTTCCTCTGTAAAAGAAATAAAAAATGTTTATTACAATCAGGTGGAAGATGATGTATTAAGAGTTACAATAGAATTAAAGCATGAGCAGCATTGGGGTTACAGCGTAGCGTATAATAATAAGAACTTGGTGATAAAAGTTAAAAGGCAACCGCAAATATTATTGCTGAAGAATTTAAAAATTGCGATTGATGCAGGACATGGCGGAACCAATGCCGGCGCCAGCGGCTTAAAAACAAACGCTTCAGAAAAAATAATCACTTTAAAGTTTGCAAAAGAGCTTGAAAAATTATTACGCAAACAAAAAGTAAATGTGGTAATGACAAGAAAAACAGATACTACTTTTGATAATAAGGACAGGGTATTGTTTTTACAACAAGAGAACCCTGATGTATTGATCAGCTTGCATTTGAATTCATCTGCCAATGTTTTGGTAAACGGCAGCAGCACTTATTATAAACATATAGGCTTCCGGCCTTTGACTGAAAATATTTTGAAGCGGATGCTTGAAATAAAAATGAACGAGTTTGGCAATGTGGGCAATTTTAATTTTACGTTGAATGCACCAACCGATTTTATAAACTGTTTGTTGGAGATAGGATTTTTAAGTAATGAAGCAGACGAGAAAAAAATTCTTGATCCTAAATTTCAGGCAGCAGTGGCAAGACAAATCTTAAGTGGATTGAATGATTGGTTGAAGGATGTAAAAAAATAAAATTATAGGTATAAAAATAAAAAAGCGACTTATTTATTAAGTCGCTTTTTTATTTATGAATTATTTCTTCAACCATCTTTCAAAAAATTCGTAAGTGCGCAGCGTTTGATCGATGCGTTGACGATTATTTCCACTTCTTGTTAATTCATGTGTGCCACCCGGATGACGAACATACTCAACAGGCCTTCCTAAAACTTTTAAACTTTTATATAGCATCTCACCCTGAATAGTTCCTGTTCTCAAATCATTTTCACCATGAAAAATAATATAAGGCGTTGTGATATTTTGTACATAAGTGATGGGAGATTCTCTTTGTAAAATTGGTTTTACTTTTTCTTCCCATGGGTAACCGCCAAAATAATTAGGTACTAATCGCCATGCATTCCCTTCGCCAAAAAAAGTATTGAGATCGTATACACCGCGTTGCGAACAGGCTGCTTTAAAGCGATGATCGTGACCAACAATCCAACTCACTAAATAACCGGCATAAGAACCACCGCTGACAACTAATTTACTTGTATCGGCCCAACCTTCTGCAACTGTCTTATCCAATGCAGTTAATACATCGCTTGTGGGCCCTGTTCCCCAATCGTTGATATTGCCGCGTAAAAAATCAACACCATAACCACCGCTGCCACGAGGATTGCAGTACACCACACCATAACCTTTTGCACAGAAGTACTGAAACTCATGCCACATGCTGCTTTCGCCCGGTCCCCACATGGCAGATGGACCGCCGTGAATGTCTAATAACAAAGGATATTTTTTTCCTGCTTCATAATTAATTGGTTTCATCACCCAATATTCAACCACCATTCCTTTGTTATTAGTGAATGAATGTTTTTCCGGAGCTGATAATTGTTTTGCCTGCAACCAATCGTAATTAAAACTGCTGATGCGTTTTACATTTTTCATTTGTGCATCTGCTACATATAATTCATAAGGATTTGCTGCTTCTGTTTTTGCATACACAATAGTATTTGCTTTTACATCAAAACTATTGGCGCCAAAATCATAATCTGATAAACGTTCTACTTGTTTTGTTTGTACATTAATCTTATAAACTGGTGCACCGCCGTTACTTTGTGCATTGGTGTACAAATATTTTTCATCAGCACTCCAAATTAAATTGCCTTTGTTCCTGTCTAAATTAATGGTGATCATATCTTTTGCAGAACCACTCAATGGCATGATATTTAATGAAGGGACATCAACAAAAGAAGTAAGTCCTGATTGAAATGCTAACCATTTCCCTGATGGCGAAAGAGATGGGTTACTGAATCTTTTTCCTGCAGCGCCTAATAATAAATGCAGATTATTTCCATCAGCATCAGCAATAAAAATTTCATTTTCCAAAGAACGATCTGGATGCTCTGTTGAATCTATATCTCCCGAAATAATTAATTGTTTTCCATCGGGTGTAAAATCAACAGAAGCATAACGATAAAATCCATGTGTTAATTCAGCAGGAATTGCACTTTGTTTTGCGTCAACAATAAAAAAATGATTGAAGCTGATCTCGTTTGAAGTAGTTGATTCTTCCTGAAACTGAAGCTTGGTAAGCACTTTGGCTTTTTTTTCTTTTTCGTTATTTTCTAAATAAGCTCTTATTTCTTCGATGTTTCCGTCCGCATCAGCTTTTGCTGAATTTAATTTTAAATTTTCATTTTTATCAAATCCGGATTTTTCATAAGGCCATTTAGGAACTTCTTTTTTAGGATTGAGAACAGAGTCTCTTAATAAATCTTTTAGTGAAATGTTAGATGAAAAAATAATTCTCTTTCCATCGGCAGCCCATTTGGGGGTACCTGCGCCATATCTGAATTTTGTAAGCTGAATGGCTTCGCCACCATCAAATGACAGTAAAAATATTTGCGGCTTGCCATCTGCCAAACGGACAAAGGCCAATTGTTTTCCATCAGGGCTCCATGCAGCTTGTGAAGAACCTTCTTTTGTAGTGGTTAATTGTTTTGGCGATGAGGAGCCATCTGTTGTCACTTCATAAATCTGATTCACATATTTAAACTCGCCTTTATTATCTGTATCGGCTTCAATAGACGTAACAGTAAATACAGCTTTACTTCCATCATTATTTAATGTAATCCCGTTAATGGCTTTCACATTTAAAAGATCGGTCACTTTTATTTTTTCTTTTGCGGTTTGCGCAAAAAGAAAAAATACAAATAAAGTGGTTGACAGGACAAGAATAATTTTCTTCATAGCAGTTAATTGAAACCTCAAAATACAAATTCCCTATTTACGAAATGAATAAAATGATGAATGAAAAATAAACTACCCAAAAGCCTTTTGTATTTTTAATGCCTAAAACTATTTTATGAGCGAATTAATAAAAGAATTCAATGATTACCGTGCTAGAATGAATGAAGTGATTTTGAGTAAAGACAATCTGGTGATGAAACGTTTATGGAATTTAGATACGAATACGTATGAAGACGGAGCACTGGATAAAAAAACAAAAGAAATGCTGGGATTGGTTGCCAGTATGGTATTGCGTTGTGATGATTGTATCAAATATCATCTGGGAAAAAGTCATGAGTTGGGCATAACAACAGAACAGATATATGAAATTTTTGCGGTAGCCAATATTGTAGGCGGCACAATTGTGATTCCACATACCCGAAGAGCCGCAGAATATTGGGAAGAATTAATAAAAGCCCAATAATCCAATATTTCTTGTTAGATGATGTTTAAACAAATAAATTTGCAGGATATATCCAAGTTATGAGTGAAACATTGATTGCGCCAACCCTCACTGCCAAAGATTTTGCCACCGATCAGGAAGTTCGTTGGTGTCCCGGTTGCGGTGATTATTCCATTCTTGCACAAGTGCAGAAAGTGATGCCTACATTAGGTATCCCGAAAGAAAATGTAGTTGTTATTTCAGGTATCGGCTGCAGCAGCCGTTTTCCGTATTATATGAATACATTCGGGATGCACTCTATTCATGGACGTGCAACTGCTGTCGCCAGCGGTTTAAAAGCTGCCAGACCTGAATTAAGTGTTTGGATCGTTAGCGGTGATGGGGACAGTTTAAGCATTGGCGGTAATCATACCATTCATTTGCTGCGCAGGAATTTTGATGTAAATATGTTGGTGTTCAATAACCAGATTTATGGTTTGACAAAAGGGCAATATTCTCCTACTTCAGAAGAACATAAGGTTACCAAGACCTCACCTTACGGAAGTATCGATCATCCTTTCAATCCATTGGCATTGGCCATGGGTGCAGATGCAACATTTGTTGCACGCAGTATGGATAGAGATCCAAAACATTTGCAGCAAACATTAATACGTGCCAATGCACACAAGGGATCTTCATTTGTAGAGATCTATCAAAACTGTAATATTTTTAATGATGGCGCTTTTGAAATATTTACTGAGAAAGGAACAAAACAGGAAGAAACATTATTCCTTGAAAGCGGCAAACCATTGATATTTGGTGCCACTCAAAATAAAGGGATCAAGTTGGACGGATTTACTCCTGTTGTAGTTGAATTGGGTAATGGTGTTACGGCCGATGATCTCTGGATCCATGATGATAAAGATTTTTATAAAGCACAGATTTTGGTAAGAATGTTTGATGATCCGAAAAAAGCGAATCATCTTCCAAGACCATTTGGTGTGTTCTACGAAACCGAAAGGCCTTGTTATGAAGAAGTGATGGCTTTGCAGATCGAAGAAGTGATCACAGCAAAGGGAAAAGGTAACCTCGATAAATTACTTCGGGGAAATGAAGTTTGGGAGATCATATAAAATCAAAATAAAATCGTTTTTAATCTGCCATTCTGAAGAACAGAATGGCAGATTTATTTTCACTCAACCGATAATAAAAGTTGGAACATTAAAAAAATGGGTGTTTTTCCCGTTGTTTAGTAAATATACTCCTACTACATTTACACAGTTATTTGGTTTTCTAAAGTGTTTTGTTTTTTTATTCATTTTGGGGGTTATATATGCAAACAACGGCGATTTTTTAATCGCTGTTTTTAAAAGACAATAGTAACTAAACATACTCAACGAGGGGGTTTTTGGTTTTATGTAAAAGCAAATACAAACGGCGGCCATTTGGCTGCCGTTATCATTTACAACTAACCCATTACGCTTATTTTGTAATTTGTACCTGATTATGTTATTACAAGTTCATCCGGATAATCCCAATCCACGCCATATTAAAACGATCATTGAATGTTTAAAAGATGGTGGAGTGATCATTTATCCAACCGATACCATTTATGGTTTGGGCTGCGATATCTTTCACATAAAAGCGATTGAAAGGATTTCGAGGATCAAAAATGTGGATTACCGCAAATCACAACTCAGTTTTATTTGTTATGATCTGAGTGATCTGAGCAAATACACAAAAAGTATTTCAACACCGCTGTATCGTATGCTCAAAAGCCATTTACCCGGACCTTATACTTTTATTTTACCTGCCAGTAAGGAAGTGCCAAAATTATTGCAAAGCAAAAAGAGCACCATTGGTTTGCGTGTTCCTTCCAATAATATCGCAAGAGTTATTTTACAGGAATTAGGTCATCCGATATTAAGTGCATCCATGCCGGGAGAAATGGTGGAAGAATATACTGATTCCGAATTGATCTATGAAAACTTTAAAAACCTTGTTGATATTGTTGTGGATGGCGGTATCGGCGGAATGATTCCTTCCACTGTTATTGATTGTACCAATGATGAGTATGAAGTGATACGGCAGGGAGCGGGTGAATGGTCAGAATAATTTTATTTCATTCGGTAAAATATTAAAACTCTTTCTGTGATACTGGCATAAACCGAATTCTTCAATGGCTTTGCGATGTTCAGCAGTACCATATCCTTTATTTTTTTTCCAGTTGTATTGTGGAAATTCATTGTGCAGGTTCATCATCCAATCATCACGATATGTTTTTGCAAGAATACTTGCTGCAGCAATGCTTGCATAAATAGCATCGCCTTTTACAATGCATTGATGTTTTATTTTTTTATAAGGAATGAAACGATTACCATCCACCAGTAAAAACTGGGGTTTTATTTTTAATTGATCTATCGCCAGATGCATGGCTTTGAAAGATGATTTTAAAATATTGATCTGATCTATTTCTGTATGCGAGACCATTCCCACACCAAAAGCAATTGCATTCTCTTCAATCACTTTTCTTAATTCATTTCGCTGTTTTTCTTTAACCTGTTTGCTGTCGTTCAATAACGGATGATAAAAATTTTCCGGTAAAATAACAGCTGCGGCAAATACGGGACCGGCATAACAACCACGGCCCGCTTCATCACAACCTGCTTCTGTTAGTTCCTGTTGAAAATATGTTTTTAGTGATGCCATTCGTTCAACAAATATCGTTATGCGAAAACAGATTCTTTATTCTTTCTGCAAAAAAGATAAAACAGAATTGTTGAGCCAATACCTTTGCGACGGAATAAATGTAAAGAAGTATGACTGAAGAACGATCTACAAAAATAATTGCCAACTGGATCTTCATCGGCGTTGCTATGCTGATTGTTCAGGTATTGTTGGGAGGCATCACGAGACTAACAGGCTCCGGATTATCCATCACTGAATGGAAACCAATTGTAGGAACTTTGCCACCTTTGAATGAAACACAATGGCAGCAATCATTTCAGCAGTATCAGCAAATTGCACAATACAAATACCTCAACCATCACTTTACACTCAGTGATTTTAAATTCATTTTTTTTTGGGAATGGTTTCACCGTTTGTGGGCAAGAATGATCAGTATTGTATTTCTTATTCCGTTCATTTATTTTATTGTAAAAAAATATTTTAAGCAATGGATGATCATGCCATTGATCATTTTGTTTTTACTCGGTGGCATGCAGGGTGCTATCGGCTGGATCATGGTAAAAAGCGGATTGAATGATGAGAACCTGTATGTAAATCATATTCGCCTTGCCATTCATTTTGTTTCGGCAATGGTATTGATCTGTTATGCGTTGATATTCGGTTTGAAATTAATTATTCCTCAAAAAGATTTTATTAAAGACGCAGGATTAAAAAAATATACAGCAGCTATTCTTGTTGTTGTTATTATACAATTATTTTATGGTGCATTCATGGCAGGAATAAAAGGCGCTGTTGCTGCGCCAACATGGCCGGATATCAACGGTATGATGGTGCCAACCCCATTCTTCAGCGGCGATCTAAGTAAAGATCTTTTTTTCAATATCATCAATATACATTTTATACATCGCTCATTGGCATATATCATTTTTGTTTTGATTTTGATCTGGTGGCTGAAAGCAAAAAAACAAAACTCTGTTTCATTCAACAAAGCAAAACATTGGCCAGTGGTTTTTGTATTCGTTCAAATAGTACTCGGCATTTTTGCATTATTAAACAGTCCGAATATTGTGTTGGGGCATTTCGGAACATTCGAATGGCTGGCACAACTGCATCAATTAACAGGAATGCTTTTATTGCTGTCATTGATTTCCGTTTTTTATTTATTGAGATCGAATAAGTAATTTTTTATTTGCCGGACTCAATTGCTTTCATCAACAGTTGTTGCGTCGCACACTTGTACGTTCCGAAATTCTATTCAGCAAGGGAAATTAAGGCTGCAATAAATTAAAAGCATCTTTTAAAACTTCGATCTTGAATTCTTCTGTTGTTTCTCTTGGTTCACCATCAATATGCAAAGGCGCATATTTTAAATTTTTGATAGTGAGAGATGATGTTTGAAAATACAGAACACTTTTCTTGCTCATATCGTCCACCAATTCACGCAATTTATTATTGCCACGAATTTGTTGTAACAACGCAAAAGGTAATTTGGCCTTACTCATTTTTTGGATAATCACAATATCGAGCAAACCATCATTCAAACTGGCTTTTGGCGCAATGGTCAAATTATTTCCGAACTGGTTACTGTTGGCGATACTGATGGCGAAAGCATCCGTAAAAAAAGAAAAATCATTCATCGATACTTCAAACTGAAACGGATGCGCTTTAAAGAAATTGATCAAACTTTCCTGTGTGTATGTAAATAAACCCCTTGTACTTTTTGCTGCAAAATTGTGTGCCACCTGCGCATCAAATCCCAACCCGCTTAACATGCAGGAATAATGTTCATTGATATAAAATGCATCCACCGGTTTTGTATTGCCCGAAAAAATGATTGAGAGGGCTGCCTCCGGTTTCTTTGGAATATCGGCAGCAAATGCCAAACCGTTACCTGATCCGAAAGGAATGATACCGAATGTTACAGGTAAATGCCTTAGCGCATTAGTAACCTGATTAACAGTTCCATCACCGCCAATAATAACAACATCAGTAAAATGTTCTGTTGTAATTTTTTCTTTTAAAAAATCGTAATCGCCATCAGGATCTGTGGCAGCTATTTCAAAATGAATTTCTCTTGCGGAAGTTTCTCTTTCGATCAATTTTTTTATTCCTTCCTTCTTCGATGTGCCGGAGATGGGATTGATCAGATAAATTATTTTTCTTTCCATCACTTAAATACTTTCATCATCAAATATATTCTAACAAATAATTGTAACTACCATTTTAACAAAGCACTTGCCCATGTGAATCCGCTGCCGAACGCAGCAAGACAAACCAGATCGCCATCTTTTATTTTACCCAACTCCCATGCTTCACATAATGCAATGGGCACTGAAGCCGCTGTGGTGTTACCGTAATGCTGAATGTTGTTATACACCTGGTCATCTCTTAATTTTAATTTTTGCTGAACAAATTGCGCGATTCGCAAATTTGCCTGATGCGGAATAAGAATATTCAGGTCTGATGTTTCATACCCGTTCTTATGTAATGCTTCCATGATTACTTCCGGAAATTTTACCACAGCTTTTTTAAATACGGATGGGCCATCCATGAACGGATAATTCTGCGCTTTGTCGATCATCGCATGACTCATGAACATATCTGAAATTTCTGCATCATCAAAGTCGGCATAATTTTTTGTTCCCCAATGATTGGCATGTGTGCCGGGATTATACATGGCCAATATTTCAGCACTTTCCCCATCGCTGTGCAAATGTGTACTTAAAAGTCCCTGATCATTTTTTTCCGTTGGTTGTAAAACAACAGCGCCTGCACCATCACCGAATATCACAGAAACATTTCTTCCTCTTGTTGAAAAATCCAAACCAAATGAATGTTTTTCAGCACCGATCACTAAAATATTTTTATATGTTCCGGTTCGGATAAATTGATCCGCCACACTTAATGCATACACAAAACCACTGCATTGATTGCGGACATCCAAAGCACCTATCTCTTTCATCTTTAATTCACGTTGCACCAACACACCGCAACCGGGAAAATAATAATCAGGGCAAATGGTTGCGAACACAATAAAATCTATATCCTGTGCAGTAATACCTGCTCTTTCAATTGCGATCTTGGCTGCTTCAATGCCCATGGTTGTGGTTGTCTCTTCAGTACGATGGGCATACCTTCTTTCTTTGATACCGGTTCTTTCCTGTATCCACTCATCACTGGTGTCCATGAACTTCAGCAGGTCGTGATTGGTAAAAATATTTTCAGGTACATACTTCCCTATTCCTGCAATTTTGCTGCGGGGCATAACAATCGTTTTAAATGAAAAGTGAAGATAAGAGAATTTAATTTTGATACATGATAAACAGCTTTGGAAAAAAGTAACTAATTAACAGCATGTAATTGCATGACCGATGAGAGAAAATCAGCAATTTCATGTTGCGGTGTTTTAATATCATGCGAAACAATGGGAGAGCCTAATACATGGTCACCTGCGTTTGGCACTGCAATCATCTTCTTTTTATCATCGGCTGTTCCCAATTGTGTAAACATTTCTTTGATGGCAGAAACTTTTACAACCTTATCTTGATTTTTTTCATCACGGTAATAATATAAAACCAAGGCAGGTTGTTTTATTTTGCTGAAAGTATTTTCATTCATGGTAGTTTCTAATAATTCTTCCAATTCAACTGTTGCTTCCAACCGATATACATCGTTCCAGTATTTTTTATAAGCAGCAGATGCATTTGGAATGGTATTAAACTTAGATTGTTTTACCAATTGTGCAATCTGTAATCCCCAGTGATTATTCAGTAACCAGGCATTCGGATCATTGATGGCAATATTGGGCGATAATAAAATGATTCCTGCTACATCCGGATATTCCGCTGCTAATTGCAAGGCTTCTGTTGCACCGGTTGAAGTACCCATCAATATTACTTTATTGCCTAATTGTTTGCCGATACTATATGCTTCTTTTGAACTTTCCCATAATTTATCTGCTGTAAAATTCACTAATACATCTGTGGTATCAATTCCATGTTCTGCCAATCTTGCTAAATATAAATTACATCCGAATTGTTTGGCAATATTGCGGTGAACAGGATTACCTTCTTCCTGCGATGCACTGAAACCATGCAGATATACAATCGCGTATTCTGTTTTTTGTTTGAGAGAGTCATTTGCCCACACTATTCTTGCTTCATTGTCGGGTTTTAACTTATGTGCAGATTCCTTTGCTGCAACATATTGCTGCAATGCAATCGCATCGGCTGGAACATCGAGCAGGGTTTTATCATATTTCGGTGTTGAAGGATGCGGACCAAGTATATAGATCAACAATAAAATTATCGTTAAAAAAATAATATTTCTGATCCAACGCATGTGGGGAGTTTTCTTAAATATACTGAATTATTTTTTGCAGCGTAAACCTCAGATACTAAAATCTAATTAACCACGGTATTTTATCTTGCATATTGTTTATATTCGGAAAACCAAAAATTGCTGCCATGTCATCCTCTCAACGTTTTCAGGCACTTGATGTATTTCGCGGAATGACCATTTGTTTTATGATAATTGTGAATACTCCGGGAAACGATATGTCTTTTTCTCCATTGCATCATGCAAAGTGGAACGGCTTTACTCCAACGGATCTGGTATTTCCATCATTCTTATTTGCAGTGGGAAATGCCCTAAGTTTTGTGATGTCAAAATGGGATACAAAAACACAAGCTGAAGTTCTCACAAAAATTTTTAAACGTACGGCACTAATATTTTTATTAGGTTATTTAATGTATTGGTTCCCTTTTTTCCGTTTGGATGAAACCGGTCATATTATTGCGGCACCTATCAGCAATACAAGAATTCTCGGCGTGTTACAACGTATAGCATTGTGTTATGGTATTGCAGCATTGATGATCTATTATTTAAAACCAAGACTCTCTGTTATAATAAGTGTTGTATTATTATTTGTGTATTGGATTATAATGTATGCATTTGGTGATTATACGTTGGAAGGCAATGCAGGATTAAAATTCGATCTCTGGTTAATGGGCGAAAAACATTTGTATCATGGTGAGGGTATTGCATTTGATCCTGAAGGTTGGTTAAGTACCATGCCTGCGATTGGTAATGTGATTGGCGGTTATATTGCAGGGAAATTCATTCAACAAAAAGGAAAATCTTATGAAGGTTTGGCAAAATTATTATTAACCGGTTTTGCATTATTCGCGATCGCTTATTTCTGGAACTTATCTTTTCCTATCAATAAAAAATTATGGACAAGCTCTTTCGTATTGCATACAGTAGGGTTGGATTGTATGATTTTAGCCGCCATCATTTATGTCATTGATTTTCTGCATAAAACAAAAGGCGTTTACTTTTTTGAAGTGGTCGGAAAAAATCCATTGACCATTTATTTATTGTCTGAATTATTGGCAACAGTTCTTTATATGATCAAGGTTGGTGATAAAAATTTATTCGAATGGATCTATGATAATATTTTCAGTTATGCAGGAGATTATTTCGGTTCACTCGCATTTTCTGTAACATATATGCTGGTTTGTTGGAGCGTTGGTTATTTTATGGACAAAAAGAAAATTTATATCAGAGTATAAAATGAAATAAAAAAAGCTGTTTGATTTCAAATAGCTTTTTTATTCAGAAATTACAATTGCTCGAACCTTGCTGTAAAATGCCGCAGCAACGGTGTTTCATAAACGATTTTATAACCTTTGATTGTTTCTCGTCTTTTAAATACTTTAATGATCACTTCAGCAACATAATCAATATGACTTTGCGTGTATACTCTTCTCGGAATGGCTAATCTTACTAATTCCATCGGTGCCGAAATTGTTTTTCCGTCAGCATCATATTTTCCGAACATCACAGTGCCGATCTCAACACCACGAACACCGCCTTCCAAAAACAATTCACCGCATAATGCTTGCCCCGGATATTCATTTGCTGGAATGTGAGGCAAAAAAGCTTTCGCATCTAAATACACCGCATGCCCACCCGTTGGTTTAATATAAGGTACGCCAACTGTATCTAATTTATCACCGATGTATTCAATACTTCTGATACGATACTTTAAATAATCTTCTTCCATTACTTCTTTCAAGCCAATAGCGATCGCTTCTAAGTCACGCCCCGCAAGGCCTCCATAAGTTGGAAATCCTTCGGTGATGATTAAAAGATTTCTGCATTTCATTGCCAAAGCTTCATCATTCATTGCAAGGAATCCACCAATGTTAGCGAATGCATCTTTCTTGGCACTCATCGTACAACCATCTGCATAAGAAAATAATTCTTGTGCAATTTCAAAAATCGTTTTGTTCTCAAATCCTTTTTCTCTTTGTTTGATGAAATAACAATTCTCTGCAAAACGGCATGCATCAATAAAAAATGGGATGCTGTATTTTTTGCAGATCAAACTTGCGGCTTTGATGTTTGCCATACTTACGGGTTGTCCCCCGCCGGAGTTATTGGTGACAGTAATAATAACCAAGGGAATATTTTCTACCCCTTTTTCCTGAATTGTTTTTTCCAATGCAATGAGATCAATATTTCCTTTGAATGGAGAGATGAGTGAAGGTTGTTTCCCTTCTTCACATAAAAGGTCGATTCCTTCAGCGCCGGCAAATTCAATATTGGCACGGGTCGTATCAAACAAAGTATTGCTAATAAAATATTTCCCTTTGCCACCGGTAATGCTGAATAATATTTTTTCGGATGCTCTTCCCTGATGCGTTGGAATAATATATTTCATGTGTGTGATGGAGCTCACGGTTTCTTCAAAGCGAAAAAAACTATTACTGCCGGCATAACTTTCATCACCGCGCATGATGCCCGCCCACTGTTCGCTGCTCATGGCACTGGTGCCACTGTCGGTCAGCAGATCAATGATCACATCCTTTGCTTTAATTAAAAAAGGATTGTAAAAAGCATCACGGAGAATATTAACGCGTTGATCTTTTGTAGTGAAATGAATGGGCTCGACCGATTTTATTTTAAAAGGTTCTATGATTGTCTGCATAATCAAATTTTAATGATAGTTGAATAAATGATTGAACGAAGAAGACCGATGATTTAATAAACGATCAGTGTTGCATAAAATTGATGCAGCACAAGTGTGCGACGCAACTACTGATGCCAAGAAAACCTACAGCCTGAATCAAAAAAATAACTGAGCGAAATGAATCGCTAAAAAACTAGGTGGGACTTTTAATAATATTTTTCCAGAGGTTCATGAATAAATTCTTGCGGCAAAGCTATGATTTTAAAATTGTATCATCCTTTTGCCCGTTTATCTGAGCCTTTGTGTTTTTTTGTACTCTTTTTTTCAGGAGGCGGACTATTATCAACTATTTCGCAAACACATCTGAAACCTAACCAACATTCAGGGAAATAATATTTTCGGTCTTTCTGAATTTTACAATCTTCGATGTATAAATTAAAATGCCCGCCTTTTGAGATCCCTTTTTCTTCAACCATTTCAGATACATTACCGATCATATTATAAAGGCCGTATTTATTGGGTTCTGAAGAAAGAACGGGAAGAACTGTTTCTCTGAGATTAACCGTTGAATCTACTCTTTCATATAAACAATTGAATGTGTTGTAAATTTTTCCATGCGATTTGAATTCGGTTGTTTCATATCCGAAAGGAAATTTTTCAAGCTCTAATTTTCCGCCTGCTGCCATTTCCCATTCTTTTTTGGTAGGTAGGCGATACAAAATTTTTCTGTAAGGTGCTTTTGGTGTTCTTTCCAATAATTCATTCACTCTATCTGTGCGCCATTCGCAAAATGCTTTTGCCTGTTCGTAACTGATGCCAACGACAGGAAAATCATTATAATCAGGATGACGAAAATAAAAATCAATGAAAATAGAGTTATTGAATAATTGCGTTTTCCAAACGGTGGTATCTGGCAACATTTTGATGTAGAGATCCGGGTCATTCTGCACTTTAAGAATATAATTCACAAATTCCCGCCACGCAATATTACTTACCTCGCATTTGTCAATATAAAGACTATCGATCAATTGAACGGTTCCGGGAGGGGCTGAAAATTTATCGGCTGTAAATTTTTTCTCACTTATAAACCCAAAGAATACAGCAAAGGAGATGAACAGCAGTATTTTTTTCATTTTGGCAGGTTTACAGCTAATTTACTATAATATATGTTATTTCATGATTAAACAACCAATAAAATGCTTGAAACCCGCTGTAAATGCGTACCTTCGCCGCCTCAAATTTTTACATGGAAATAAGAAACATCGCTATTATTGCTCACGTTGACCACGGTAAAACTACTTTGGTGGACAGGATTTTACAAACTACTAAAGTGTTCAGGGATAACCAGGAAACCGGTGATCTGATCATGGACAGTAATGATCTTGAAAGAGAAAGAGGGATCACCATTTTTTCCAAGAACGCCTCTGTACAATATAATGGCGTTAAAATTAATGTGATTGATACTCCGGGTCACAGTGATTTTGGCGGTGAAGTTGAACGTGTATTGAAGATGGCAGATGGTGTTTTATTATTGGTTGATGCTTTTGAAGGACCGATGCCTCAAACAAGATTTGTATTGCAAAAAGCATTGCATTTGAATTTGCATCCGATCGTTGTTATCAATAAAGTTGATAAAGCAAACTGCCGTCCTGATGAAGTGCATGATGCAGTTTTTGAATTATTCTTTAATCTCGATGCAACAGAAGAACAATTAAACTTCCCTACTTTTTATGGCAGCGGAAAGAATGGTTGGTTCAATGATAGCTTAGAACAAACAGAAGATATTATTCCGTTAATGAACGGCATCATCAAATTTGTTCCGCCCCCAACAGTTAATGAAGGACCGTTGCAAATGCAAATCACTTCATTGGATTATTCTTCTTTCTTAGGAAGAATTGCGATCGGAAAAGTAACACGCGGATCAGTGAAAGAAGGTCAGACCATTGCTTTGGTTCAGGCAGATGGTTCAGTAAAGAGATCGAAAGTAAAAGAATTATATGTGTTTGAAGGAATGGGAAAACGCAAAGTAACGGAAGTATTATCCGGCGATTTGTGTGCAGTAGTTGGTTTGGAAGAATTTAATATCGGTGATACGATTTGTGATTTTGATACACCCGAAGGATTGCCTGTTATTAGTGTAGATGAACCAACAATGAGCATGTTGTTTTCCATCAATAATTCTCCTTTTTATGGTAGAGATGGGAAGTTTGTTACATCACGTCACTTGCGTGATCGTTTGATGAAAGAAACAGAAAAGAATTTGGCATTACGAGTTGAGGATACTGATAGTGCAGATAGTTTCTTGGTATTTGGTCGTGGTATTTTGCATTTGGGAATTTTGATTGAAACCATGCGCCGTGAAGGATATGAATTAACTGTTGGTCAGCCGCAAGTTTTAGTAAAAGAATTATTAGGCAAGAGACATGAACCTTTTGAAACATTAGTGGTGGATGTTCCTGCTGAATTCAGTGGTAAAGTAATCGATCTTGTTACACAACGCAAAGGCGAAATGCATGTAATGGAAAGCAAAGGGGAAATGCAGCACCTTGAATTTGAAATTCCTTCAAGAGGCTTGATAGGACTGCGTTCTCAAATGTTGACCAATACTGCCGGTGAAGCTGTGATGGCTCATCGTTTTAATGAATACAAACCTTGGAAAGGACCGATTCCCGGAAGAAATAACGGCGTATTGATCGCTAAATTTCAAGGAGTAACAACAGCTTATTCGATTGATAAATTACAGGATAGAGGAAGCTTCTTTATTGATCCTGCAGAAGAAGTGTATGCAGGTCAGATTATCGCTGAACATATAAAACCGGGAGATCTGAATGTAAATGCTGTTGAAATGAAAAAACTAACCAATCACCGTGCAAGCGGTAGTGATGACAGTGTTAGAATTACACCAAAAGTTCAGTTCACTTTGGAAGAATGTATGGAATATATTCAGCAGGATGAATGTATTGAAGTGACCCCAAAAAATATCAGGATGCGCAAAACCATTCTGGATGAAGAAGACAGAAAGAAAGCTTCGAGAAACATGAAAGCAGAAGCATTAGGATAATTCATTTTGTATTAAATCGCGTTATTTTAGAAACCTCCGGACTTTTCGGAGGTTTTTTATTGATATTTGCAAATCAGTTTAATTCAATCAATATGAAAAAAATATCAGTTTTCTTTTTTGCAATTATTGCAATTGGTTTATGGTCCTGTAATAAAAGCAGTTCAGGAACAACCGCTAATGTTCGGTTGGTGAACCTCTCTCCAAATTCTACCACGTTCGATCTGTATATAAATAATTCGTTGCTTATTGGCGGCGTTGGTTACGGTGCTAACAGTAGTTATATCAAAGCTACCGGCGGCAATGTTAATGTTGCTATTGCACCAACAGGCTCTACCAAAGCAAGCATCAGTGGTGATATTACTTTAAATGCCGATTCTTATAACTCTGTTTTTTTGTTTGATTCGGTAGCAAAAGTACAAGGCACTGTGATTGTTGATGATAGAACGGCACCACCATCGGGAAAAGTAAATATTCGATTCTTTAATTTTGTAAGCGGGGGAAATACTGTTGATATTTTACGGGCAGGAACAACAAAACTTTTTTCCTCTCGCAGTTTTAACGATCAGAATACATTCACTAATTTAACAGCATATACAGCTTTTGATCCCGGCCCATTCAGTGTTTCAGCGGTTATCGCAGGAACTACAGTAGTAATAACTTCTTTACCTTCTATCGATGCCACTGCGGGAAAAAGTTATACGCTGGTATTAAAAGGATTCCCCGGCGGTACGATTTCTTTAACACCCATCGCTGATAATTAATTACTGAAGCAAAAATTAGTGTATAAAAAACGGAAGACTTTTCGGCCTTCCTTTTTATTTGCAGTACTTAATTTAATTAGCTTTTGCTTACTACAACATCTTCAATAACATTTGTGTTGATGTTTACATCAAAACTTTCGCGGTAATTTGTTTTACCGGATTGAATGCTGAAAGTAACTTTACTTACTTCTGCAGATTTAGGTAAAGCAAATGTTTTTGCGAAAGATTTTTCTTTTGAAACTGTTCTGTAAATAACTTCACCCACTTCGTCGGTTACAGTTAATACAAAACTTTCAGCACTTGCATTGTCAAACTTAACGTTGAACAATAAATTTTCCTGGCTCAATCCTACATACTTGATTGCAGCATTGCCGGTACTTTTTTCAGTAGAAATTTTATTGTGGTTAGTATAATCAGCGTAAACTTTGTTTTGTGTTGAGAAAAATAATACTGCTGCTAAAATACTTCCTGCAAAAAATTTCCTTGCGATGTTGTTTAATGTTTGCTTTTTCATGATTTTCCTTTTTTAATGATTAAAAAAATAGTTGCTTCATACGCACAGGCGTCACATGAATTGTCACATGTTCGTCAGTAAATTTTCATTAAATGGTCAGTTGCAAATCAATCAGGATATTATTTCATTTCGACAAGCAGTGTCGTATCAGATTGTAACGAGCGGGCCTGCTTTTGTTACCATTAATACTAAAACTTAAAAAAGGTAACCCTGCTATTTTTATAGACTGTGTATTAAGTAATTATTAACACATTCGATATCTATTCAGCAAAAGAATATTAAACCTGCACAGGCTTATTTAATGTTTGCCACAAAAGATCTTTTAATTCTATTAAACCTTTATTGGTAAGTGATGAAATAAATAAGTGCGGAATATTTGCAGGCAATTCTTTTACAATCGCCTCTTTTAATTCATCATCCAGCATATCGCTTTTACTTACTGCGATGATAAAATCTTTTTGCAGCATTTCGGGATTGTACTCTTTCAGTTCGTTCAATAAAATTTCAAATTCTTTTTTATGATCTGCACTATCAGCAGGAATTAAAAATAATAAAACAGAATTGCGTTCTATGTGTCGTAAAAAACGATGGCCTAATCCTTTTCCTTCAGCTGCACCTTCAATGATTCCCGGAAGATCTGCAATGCAAAAACTTTTTCCATCGCGATATTCAACCATGCCCAATTGCGGAATTAAAGTAGTGAATGCATAGTTGGCGATCTTTGGTTTTGCAGCAGTGATGACACTTAATAAAGTTGATTTACCTGCATTAGGGAAACCTACCAAACCCACGTCAGCCAATACCTTCAGCTCTAAGAACTTATAACCTTCCACACCTTCTTCACCGGGTTGCGCATGATCGGGAACCTGATTGGTGGGTGTAGCAAAATTAGAATTACCCAATCCGCCGCGACCGCCACGCATCCAGATTATTTCTTGTCCGTCTTCTAAAATTTCTGCTTCTATTTTTCCCGTTACTTCATCTTTCGCAATCGTTCCCAAGGGTACTTCAATGATGATATCTTTTCCGTCATGTCCCGTGCAATTATTTTTACTGCCTGCTTCTCCATCTTCAGCCAACACATTTTTAAAATAACGCAAATGCAGTAATGTCCATAATTGCGAGCTGCCTTTTAAAATAATATGGCCGCCACGACCTCCATCGCCGCCATCAGGGCCACCCATTGCTGTTAATTTATTACGCATAAAATGCCTTTGACCTGCTCCACCATGGCCGCTACGACAAAAAATGCGGATATAATCTATAAAGTTATTTTTCTCTGCCACTTTTAATAATTGAATGTTTGCGAAGATAAGCTAATAGATGCCATTGGTGCAATTGACGAAGCAGTCCGTCGCATAAAGCTTTGAAGTACAAGAGAGCGACTCAAGGAACGATGCCATGAAAATATGCAGTTGGTATTCAAAAAAATTACAACAAACTCTTTTCAGTTTTATAACATGTGCCTTTGAATAAAGCTACTAATTCGTTGTGCTGATTTTTTATTTCAATTAGATATAAACCGGTGCGATTGGTTTTATTGATCTGTTTTGCTTCGGCAAACAAAATATCATTTTCTTTAACTGCTTTAGGATACGAAATAGAAACATCTAATGCCACTGTCATTTTTCCATCGCTGTTACATGCAAAAGCAAAAGCACTGTCGGCCAAAGAAAAGGCGATGCCACCATGAGCCGTTCCAAACCCGTTGATCATTTCTTTGCGAACGATCATCGTAAGTTTACTGTATCCATCTTTAATTTCTAAAATTTCAATGCCCAACCATTTGGAGAATTGATCGGTTTGCATCATTTTCTCCACTACTTTTTTTGCAAGGATATCTTTTTCAGTATTCATCAATAGTATTTTGATATTTCAAATCTATGATTTTATTCTCCTGTAAAATTTGATTTTCTTTTTTCCAAAAATGCATTTACACCTTCAGTAAAATCTTTTGTAGCAGCAGCTTTTTGTTGAAATTGATCTTCCAATAATAATTGTTCTTCTAAATTATTTGTTGCAGAATAATTTAAAACATGTTTGATATAACTCAAACTTTTTGTAGGTAGCTGCGCTAATGTTACAGCAATTTTTTTTGATTCATCTTCAAATGATTCATCTTCAAAAACTTTGTAGATCATCCCCATTCTTTCTGCATCTGTAGCAGCAATTTTATCACCTAACAACATCAATGCACTTGCTTTTTGCCAGCCGATCAATCTGGGTAAAGTATAGGTGCCGCCGCTATCCGGTATCAATGCGATCTTGCTGAATGCCTGAATAAAAGATGCAGAAACACTTGCTAACACTACATCACAAGCCAGAGCAATATTTGCACCTGCGCCTGCTGCAACTCCGTTTACTGCTGCAACAACAGGTTTTGGGATATTTCTGATTCTTGTGATGATGGGATTATAATGTTCGCTCAAAATTTTTTCCATGCCAGGTCCGGCGGGATCAATCACTTCTGCGAGATCTTGTCCTGCTGAAAAACCTTTGCCTGCACCTATGATATAAACACAACGAACTTCTTTCAGCGATGCACATTCATCCAATTTATTTTGCAGCAACAAAGCCATTTCTTTGTTGAAAGCATTGAGTTTATCCGGGCGATTCAATGTAATGAAACCGATATTATTTTTTATTTCAAATAAAATAGAAGACATGATTTGATGATTTATGAATTACAATGTACGATTTGAAAAAATAATTAATGGCATTTAAAATAATCAAATGGTTCTTTGCAATCGTTACATTGGTATAATGCTTTGCATGCAGTAGAACCAAAGTGTGAAATCAATCTGGTGCTGTAAGAATTGCATTGCGGACATTGAATGGCTTCTTCTTTTTGAAAACTATCCGGTGAGCAAACTATTTGTTTTGAATGAGGAGGTGCAATACCGTAAGCCTTTAATTTTTGTTTTCCTTTTTCTGTCATCCAATCTGTTGTCCATGGAGGAGATAGTTGTTGTGTGATCTTTATTTTAGAAAAACCATTTTCCAATAAACCCATTCTTATGTTCATGTTGATGGCATCTGTTGCGGGACAGCCTGAATAAGTGGGCGTAAGGAAGATTTCTATTTCATCTCTTTTCGACTTCACATCTCTGATGATACCTAAATCAATAATTGATAAGACAGGCACTTCGGGATCTGTAACTGTTTCAAGTATTTTCCAAATTTTCTCAACTGATATGTTTGTTGTCTCTACCATTCGCTGTTGGGGTAAGCTCTTTGTAAGAATTGCATTTCTGCCAAAATGAAACCTAAATGTTCTGAATGATTTCCAATTTTTCCGCCTGATTGATGCCATGATGTTTCTGCGGGAACATCAATGGTTGCTTCTGCAAAAATCGATCTGATTCTTTTATTCCAGTTTTCTTTGAGGAAAATAAAATCAATGTTTGTGTTCAGTTCGTAAGAAGCGGGTTCAAATAACTCTCCGGTGAACATCCACAATTCATCAACCGCTTTTACTATTCTTTTTTTGCTTTCTTCTGTACCATCACCTAAGCGTATCACCCATTCGCTGCTCCATCTTACGTGATAAGTTACTTCTTTCAAAGCTTTGGCAGCAATGGCTTTCAATTGCTCATCATTATTATTTTGTAATTGCTGATACAAATAATATTGAAAGGTGGAAAAGAAAAATTGTTTCAAAACAGTTTGTGCCCAATCGGCATTGGGTTGTTCAACGAGTAAACAATTTTTATATTCTTTTACATCACGTAAATAAGCTAATGAATCTTCAGTGGCATTATTCCCAATTAATGTTGCAGCGTATTGATAAAAATTTCTTGCCTGTCCGATCAAGTCCAATGCAATATTTGAAATAGCAATATCCTGTTCTAATATCGGCCCATGTCCGCACCATTCGCTGTTGCGATGACCCATGATCAGTGCATTGTCGGCTAAGAATAATGTATAATTAATGAGTTGATCCATTACATATGTTTTACTGCATCCGGTAAATTGTAAAATGTTGGATGACGATAAGCTTTATCATTTGCGGGATCATACAATGCATCTGCATCATCAGGATTTGATGCATGAATGTGTTTACTCTCCACTACCCAGATACTTATGCCTTCCATTCTTCTGGTATATACGTCTCTTGCATTTTCGATGGCCATGGTTGCATCTGCAGCATGTAAACTTCCGGCATGCTTGTGATCAAGTCCCTGCTTACTTCTGATGAACACTTCCCACAAAGGCCATTCACCCCCAACCCCTGAAGGGGAGGAAGAAGTTTCGTTATCAGATGAAGAGTCTAATTTGCTTTCACCGTAATCGCCATAATAAAATTTTCTGATCGTTATCATAAAAATTAATTGAATTAAAATAATTATGCTGCATTTGTAGTTTGCTTCGCCAATTTCTTTTCAGCATAAGCTGTTGCAGCTTCTCTTACCCATTCGCCATCAGCCCAGGCATTTTTTCTGGCATCTAATCTTTGTTTATTGCAGGGGCCGTTGCCGCCAACCACTTGCCAAAATTCTTCCCAATTTATTTTTCCGAAATCATAATGCTTTCTTTCTTCATTCCATTTTAATTCGTCATCAGGCAAAGTCATGTTCAAAACTTTTACTTGTTCGGCGATCATATCAATGAACTTTTGCCTTAACTCATCATTGGTAAAACGCTTGATCTTCCATTTCATGCTTTGCGCAGTATGCGGTGATGCATCATCATTCGGTCCGAACATCATCAAACTCGGCCACCACCAACGATTGATCGCATCCTGACACATTTTTTTTTGCGCTTCTGTTCCCTGCGACAGAGTGAGCAATAATTCAAATCCCTGCCGTTGATGAAAACTTTCTTCTTTGCAAACACGCACCATGGCCCTTGCATACGGGCCGAATGATGTTCTGCATAACGGTATCTGATTTAAAATAGCGGCACCATCCACCAACCAACCGATAGCACCAATATCGGCCCATGTTAAAGTGGGATAATTAAAGATGGATGAATATTTTGCTTTGCCGGTGTGCAGTTGATCATACATTTCATCCCTGGAAATGCCGAGTGTTTCTGCAGCGGAGTATAAATACAATCCATGCCCGGCTTCATCCTGAACCTTTGCAATCAAAATTGCTTTTCTGCGTAATGATGGCGCACGTGTTATCCAATTTCCTTCGGGTAACATACCAACGATTTCGCTGTGTGCATGTTGAGAGATCTGACGGATCAATGTTTGCCGATATTTCTCGGGCATCCAATCCTTCGGTTCGATCTTTATTTCATCATCAACTTTTTGTTGAAAATTTTCTTCCAGATTCATGTACTTGCAATTCGTTTGCAGTAAATATAAAATCTTTTTTCTTGTTTGCTAACAATTGTTAGTTCGAAAAAGGAAAATAAGATTTGATAACTTACACTTCTATTTACTTATTCTGCTTATGAAAAATAAAATCTTACTGATCCTCTCGTTTTTATGTGCATCAATTATTTCGGTGACAGTTGTTGCACAACCATTCAAGGATGAAATAAACGCGTTTAAAAAACTTGACAGTGCTGCATTTCCTGCGAAGAAGCAGATATTGTTCGAAGGAAGCTCTTCTTTCAGAAAATGGACCAATGTGCAGGAAGCATTTCCAGGTCATAAAATAATCAATCGCGGATTTGGCGGCTCAACCTTGCCTGATGTGATCTATTATGCTGATGATATTATTTTTCCGTATCATCCTAAGCAGATCGTTATTTATTGTGGCGAGAATGATATTGCATCTTCTGATACGATCACTGCAGACATCATGTTGAAGCGTTATCAGCAATTATTTTTTCTTATCCGTTCAAAGATGAAAAGGGTGGAGATTGATTTTGTTTCCATTAAGCCAAGCCCGAGCCGCATAAAATTCAGAGCAACTGTTGAAAGATCCAATCAACTCATCAAAGATTTTATTGCCCAACAAAAACACGCCAAATTCATCAATGTATTTGATGCGATGCTGAATGAAGATGGAACGATCAAGCAGGAAATTTTTGTACAGGACAATTTGCACATGAATGAGAAAGGCTATGCTATCTGGCAAAAAATTATAGAGCCGTATTTGAAGAAATAAAGCTTTTAATTTTCTATTTCAATATCATATTTATCTAACAAACCAATAATTCCGGGCATTGAAAATTTTGCCTTTTTTATTTTATTCAATTCCGGGTTTATGGAATAATTAAAGGAAGTTCTAAAATCTGCTTTTTCCAATATCGTATTTTCAAACTTTGTTTTTGTTAGATCACAATGATCGAAAATCGCGGCACTTAGATCTGCATCTGTAAAATCAGCTTCGCGAATTTCTGAATTCTTGAAAACTATTTTCTTCAGCTTTTGTTTGTAGAAAGAAGAAAAATTTAAAATACAATTTTCAAAAGAAATAATGAATGGCGTTTTATTGCAATCCTCAAAATGTAATCCTAATAATTTACAACCTGTAAAAGCCACGTCATTGAAAGTGACTTTTATCAATTTTGCCATGCTGATATTACAATCTGAAAATCTACATTCAGCGAAACTGAAATTCGATAGATCCGCATTTGAAAAATCACAATTCAAAAAAATGCAATTTTCATACACGCCAAAAGGAAGCGTCTTTTCAATGAAATTTAATTTCTCGATTTTTTTATCTTCAAAATAGTTGCATTCCATGCAGCAATATTATTTAACATCATAATCCACTACCACTCTTTCTGTTGTTGGATGTGATTGACAGGTTAAAATATAACCTGCTGCAATTTCTTCGGGTTCTAAAGAATAGTTTACATCCATCTTTACTTTTCCTTCGATGAGTTTTGCTTTGCAGGTGCAGCAAACACCGCCTTTGCAGGAATAAGGCAAGTCGGCACCTTGTTGCAAAGCGGCATCTAAAATGCAGTTGCTGTTGAATGCCAGATCAAAATTGAAACTGATACCATCGAGTTTAATGGTGATTTTGCTTTTTGGTGAGCTGTCTTGCACTGACTGTTGACGGTTGACGATGGACGGTTGGCTTTTCGTTGAAGCAAACAATTCAATATGAATCTTCTTCGCATCAACATGCTGTGCAATTAAAAATTCCTTTGTATTACGGATCATTTGTTCAGGACCGCAAATAAAAAATTCATCCTTATTTTTTAATCCGATCAACTTAATTAATTCCTGCAATTTCTGGTCATCAATTCTTCCGTAATGAATGGCGGCATCTGTTTTTTCCCTGCTTAAAATATGAATGAGTTGAAAACGATTGATATATTTATTTTTCAACGCATCCAATGCTTCTTTAAAAATAATGGAGGAACGGTTTTTGTTTCCGTACACTAAAGTCACATGACTGTTCGGCTCTGCTTGTAAAATAGTTTGGATGATGGAAAATACAGGCGTGATGCCGCTCCCTGCAGCAATGGCCAAGTAACTTTTTTGATGTGTTGCATCGATCGAGGTTGAGAATTTTCCTACAGGAGGCATCACATCAATGCAATCACCAACTTGTAATACTTCATTTGCAAAAGTTGAAAAAACCCCGCCTTCGTTTTTTTTAATAGCAACCCGCCACTCGTTATGTAATGGAGATGAACATAAAGAATAAGAACGACGAATTTCTTCACCATTGATTATTTTGCGAAGCGTGAGATATTGCCCCGCCTGGTATTGGAAAGTATGTTTTAATTCATCAGGGATATCAAATGAAACAGAAAGACAATCGACGGTTTCTTTTCTTATCTCTTTAATGAAAAGCGAATGAAAGTGCAATGACATGTTTGCAATCGTTTAATTCAAATCTTATTTCTTCAATCCACCAACCAAAATAGTGATCATATTTTCTTCTAATTCTTTGCCGTTGATCTTTTGTTTGCTGCGGTGCCAGCTCTCAATACCGCTGATGGCGTGCAACATGATCAACACTGCTGTTGTGGAATCGATTTTCTTGATTTCTTTTTTCTTGATACCATCTTCAACAATAGCTGCAAAGCGTTTGCGATAAGCACGGCGCTGTGCCTGAAAATTCGATAAGTATGGTTCAGATAAATATTTCCACTCACGATCGCTAACATATACTTCTTCAAAATTGTGTACCATGCCGCCAATCAAAAAGCGTACTATTTTTTCGATCTTTTGAAGGCTTGTTGTTTTTTCAGCCTCCACTTCATCCATCATTAAATTGTAACGGTTGGCAACATTGAAACATATCAAATGCAGTAATTCACTTTTGCTGCGGATATGGTTGTATAAACTGGCGGCTTCCACGCCAACTACTTCTGCCAGCTCTCTCATACTGGCAGCTTTAAATCCTTTTTCTTTAAACAGTTCCGCTGCTTTTTTAATGATCACATCTTTGCGGGTGCTGTTGTTTTCAGTTTTTATTCGTCCCATGATTTTTCAAATTTACGCTAACAAATGTTAGTACAAAAGAAGATTTTTGTTAGTATGAAAAAAAATACAAAGCTCGGAACGATGAACCGAGCGTGGCAAGAGGTGATGCCATGAAAAACTTAAGCAGGCAACATAAAGCTACTTTTTTGCTTGTAATGCTTTAGTTTCGCGACCGATACTAAAACATAAACTATGTCTTTGATTGTTGTTGGTTCAATGGCATTTGATGCGATTGAAACCCCGTTTGGTAAAAGCGATAAGATCGTTGGTGGTGCAGCTACTTATATTGCATGGTGCGCTTCTAATTTTACTTCTGTTAATCAGATATCTGTGATCGGCGGCGATTTCCCGCAAGAAGAATTAGATGCTTTAACAGCACGTGGTGTGTCATTGGATGGTGTGGAGATCAAGAAAGATGAGAAATCTTTTTTCTGGAGCGGCCGTTATCACATGGACATGAATTCACGGGATACTTTGGTTACAGAATTAAATGTGTTGGAACATTTTAAACCTGTTGTGCCGGATAGTTATCAGGACAGTGAGTTTTTGATGCTGGGAAATTTAACACCTTCTGTTCAGTTAAGTGTGATCAATCAAATGAAAGTTCGCCCTAAATTAATTGTAATGGATACTATGAATTTGTGGATGGACATTGCCATGGACGATCTGAAAGAACTCTTGAAAAAAGTAGATGTGTTGATGGTGAATGATAGTGAAGCCAGACAATTAAGCGGTGATTTTTCTTTAGTGCGTGCAGCAAAAACTATTTTGAAGATGGGCCCCAAATACCTCATCATCAAAAAAGGAGAACATGGTGCATTGTTGTTTCATGATGGTAAAGTTTTCTTTGCGCCTGCATTGCCTTTGGAAGAAGTATTTGATCCAACCGGTGCAGGAGATACTTTTGCCGGCGGCTTTATCGGTCATATTGCAAAAACAAAAGACATTTCTTTCGAGAACATGAAAACAGCTATCATCGTGGGAAGTGCGATGGCAAGTTTTTGCGTAGAAAAATTCGGGACAGAACGTTTGAGAGAGATCACCAAAGCCGATATGGACGAACGTTTGAAAGAATTTGTTCAATTGGTGAATTTTGATATTGACCTGAGCGAATAGAAATAAATTTTGCACCAATTCAAATTGATTCTATTTTCGCAACGCAATGAATAAGTCAATGAAACATACAAAAAACATAAAGAAGATCATCTCAAACGGAGAAGACGCTTAATGTTTTATGTATAACAACCATAACTAACTGAAGGCCTTCTCCGAAACGAGGAGGCTTTTTTGTTGCTTGATGAGATGGAGTACAAGTGTGCGACGCAACTTGGCAAAATTGAAACACAAAAGTTTGAAACATAAAAATTATTTCATCATTAAAAACAAAACAAAATGAAAGTGGCCGTAGTTGGAGCTACCGGTTTAGTTGGCTCAAAAATGTTACAGGTATTGGCAGAAAGAAATTTTCCGGTAACGGAATTAATTCCCGTTGCATCTGAAAGATCAGTGGGTAAGGAAGTAGAATTTAAGGGAAAGAAATATAAGGTAGTTGGAATGAAAGATGGCATTGCAGCAAAACCGGCCGTAGCCATATTTTCAGCAGGTGGTGGTACATCGTTGGAATGGGCACCGCAATTTGCAGCAGCAGGTATTAAAGTGATCGATAATTCTTCTGCATGGAGAATGGATCCAACAAAAAAATTAGTGGTTCCTGAAGTGAATGCTGATGTATTGACGGCAGACGATTTTATTATTGCCAATCCCAATTGTTCAACTATTCAGATGGTGGTTGCATTGATGCCTTTGCATCTGAAATATAAAATTAAAAGAGTGGTGGTAAGTACTTATCAAAGTGTTACAGGAACAGGAAAGAAAGCAGTTGATCAATTATTCAATGAAAGAAAGGGGATAGAAGGAGAGATGGCGTATAAATATCAAATTGATCTGAATGTGATTCCGCAGATTGATGTCTTCTTGGACAATGGTTACACCAAAGAAGAGATTAAAATGGTGAAAGAAACATGCAAGATCATGAAAGATGATTCCATTCGTGTTACTGCAACAACCGTTCGTATTCCTGTTGTTGGCGGTCACAGCGAAAGTGTGAATGTTGAATTTGAAAATGAATTTGTCCTGAGCGAAGTGAAGGATCTGCTTAGCAAAGCACCGGGAGTTATCGTGCAGAATGATGATACTTCTCAGTTATATCCGATGCCATTATGGGCACACGAAAAAGATGAAGTGTTTGTGGGAAGATTGCGCAGAGATGAAACTCAGGAAAAGACTTTGAACATGTGGATCGTGAGTGATAACCTTCGCAAAGGCGCTGCTACCAATGCTGTGCAGATAGCAGAATATATGTTGAGCGAAGGATTATTATAATTTTTAAATTTGGGTTAGTGAATAAAGGAGATGAGTACGATCATCTCCTTTTTATTTGCAAAATAATTTTTATCTCAATCCGCTTCGAACAGCCAACTTTGTTGGTGATTTTAAATAAATGAACATCCATACTTTTAAAGCACTCAGCAGCCGCAATTACCGCTTATATTTTTCAGGACAATGTATATCCCTGATAGGAACATGGATGCAGAGAACTGCTGTGTACTGGCTGATATATGCAAAAACGCATTCTCCATTTATGCTGGGTGTTGCAGTATTTGCAGCACAATTCCCTTCCTTTTTATTTTCTCCTTTGGGCGGTGTTGTATCCGACAGATATAACCGATACAGGGTAATGCTTATTACACAAACAGCTTCTTTAATTCAGGCTGTTTTATTAACGGTGTTGGTCCTATTTTTTCAATATACTGTTTGGGAAATATTATCGCTGAGTATACTGCTCGGTATTATTAATGCTTTTGATGTTCCTGCCCGTCAATCGATGGTGAATGAGATGATAGATAATAAAGATGATCTTCCTAATGCTATTGCACTTAATTCATCTATGGTGAATCTGGCAAGATTGATCGGTCCTGCAATTTCCGGGATTGTGTTAGAGAAACTTGGCGCAGGAACCTGTTTTCTGATCAATGCTTTTAGTTTTACGGCAGTCATTATATCACTGTTATTAATGAATCTTCCGAAATTTATTCCGCAACAGCATTCCAAAAAAATAATACATGAATTTAAAGAGGGATTGAAATATTTAAGACAAACTCCTTCTATCGGCTTCATTATTTTAATGCTGGCATGTGTGAGTTTATTGGTGCTGCCTTTCATCACCCTGCTTCCGATCTATGCTAAAGTTATATTCAAGGGGAATGCAGCAACATTTGGGTATCTCAACAGTGCTATCGGACTTGGAGCAGTGAGCGGTGCTTTTTTCTTAGCTTCCATAAAAACAGGCACTGACTTGAAAAAAATATTATTCATTAATCTTTTGATCTTCGGCGGAGGATTGATTTTGTTTTCACACATGAACAATCTGCCAATCGCTTTATTTTTTGCGATGATAGCGGGTTTCGGAATGATGTCGCAAACAACGGTGAGCAACACGATCATTCAAACAAGTGTTTCTAAAGAAATGAGGGGAAGGGTTATCAGTTATTATGCAATGGCTTTTTTCGGAATGCAGCCTATCGGAGGATTATTGATCGGAACAGTTTCGCATTATGCAGGAGCACCTTATACTATACTTGCAGAAGGTATTGCAGCGATATGCATTGCTTTTATATTTTTGCCTTTTCTTCGAAAAGATATTTTGAAAGAAAAGGATAAAATAGAATTGATAGAATTAGAAGATTCATCTGTCATCATTGAATAGTAAATGAAATGGAAAAAAATAACAATCAGCAGACAGCACTCTTAATAATGGATGTTCAGGGCGCTACCGTAAAAATGTTAAATGACGAAACAAGCTTTCTTCATTCAGTTAACAAAGCAATCAATCATGCACGTGCCAATAATATCCCTGTTATTTATATAGTGGTGGGATTCAGGAAAGGATATCCGGAAGTGAGCCGGAATAATAAATCTTTTACTGTATTGAAAGGCGGCACGATGAATCTTGATAATGAAGAGTCATACAAAATTCATGAATCTATAGCACCTCAAAAAGGAGATATTATTATTACCAAAAAAAGAGTAAGTGCATTTACAGGCAGCGACCTGGAAGTGATATTACGTTCGCTGGAGGTAAAACATATTGTATTGACTGGTATCGCAACCAGCGGTGTTGTGCTCTCCACCTTGCGTGAAGCGGCAGATAAAGATTATGTAATAACAGTCCTTTCTGATTGTTGTGCAGACAGGGATGAAGAAGTGCATCGTGTACTAATCACTAAGATTTTTATTCGCCAGGCCGATGTGATGAATGTTGAAGAATGGATTCATTCATAAATTATATTCTTATTCAGGGTTTTAATTCGCGTTCAAATTTCTAAAATAACAGTATGAAAATCCGGTTGCTTTTTTTAATTTTTTGCCTCAGTTTGTTTGCTTCAAACGTATTCAGTCAAAGCAATTCCTCTAATCAAAAATGGTGGAAGGAAGCTGTAGTATATCAGATATATCCCCGCAGTTTTAAAGACAGCGATGGTGATGGTGTGGGTGATTTGAAAGGTATCATCTCAAAATTAGATTATATCAAAAGTTTAGGAGTAGATGTTGTTTGGTTGAATCCTATTTACAGTTCACCAAACGATGATAACGGTTACGACATCAGCGATTACCGTAACATCATGAAAGAGTTTGGAACGATGGAAGACTTTGATGCATTATTAAAAGGAATGCATGAACGCGGAATTAAATTCGTGATGGATGTGGTGGTCAATCACAGCAGCGACGAACATGAATGGTTTAAACAATCACGCAGTTCAAGAACAAATCCATATAGAAATTATTATCATTGGTGGCCCGCAGAAAAAGGCGAACCACCATATCGTTTCAGTCAATTCGATGTTCATCGCAATGCATGGAAATACGATTCATTGACCAATGCGTATTATCTGCATTATTTTTCTATCAAGCAACCCGATTTGAATTGGGAAAATCCGCAGGTAAGAAAAGAAGTTTTTGATATGATGAATTTCTGGGCAAAAAAAGGTGTTGATGGTTTCAGGTTGGATGCATTTCAATTTGCTTGTAAAGACACAACATGGCCTGTTTTTCCAAAAGAAGATTACCCAAAAGATTTTATAAAATATCATGCAATGGTTGAACCCATTCACAGTTATCTGAAAGAAATGTATGATAATGTTTTTAGTAAGTATGATGTGATGAGTGTTGCTGAAGGCGCCGGCAGGAATTTTCAAGACGCACATGATCTGGTGGATGCAGATCGTAACGAGTTGAATTTAGCGTATGCATTTGATCCGATCGATGCACGTTGGTCGAAGGATTACAGTATGCTCCAGATGAAAAAAATATTTTCTAAATGGGACAGTGTTTTTGAAAATAAAGGATGGCTAAGTATTTTTCTGGCAAATCACGATAATGCAAGATTGGTGAGCCGATTTGGTAATGATGATCCTCAATACAGAGAAGTATCTTCAAAAATGTTGACTACATTTTTATTAACCATGCGCGGCACACCTTTTTATTATAATGGAGATGAGTTGGGAATGACGAATATTCGATTCAATAAAATTGAAGACTACAAAGACATTGCTGCATTAAATGGTTATAAATATGCGCAAAGTATTAACGGCGATACCGGTAATTATATCACTTTTTTAAAAGAAAACGGAAGAGATAACGGTCGTACGCCGTATCAATGGAATGCCAATGTTAATGCTGGTTTCAGTAATGGTAATCCCTGGTTGTCTGTAAATCGAAATTATAAAACGATTAATGTTGAAGCAGAAGAGAAAAATGCAAATTCCTGTTTGAATTATTTCAGAAAAGCAATTCAACTGCGCAAACAAAATAATGTATTGGTATATGGAAAATATGAGTTGATTGATAAAGACAATTCAAAAGTGTATGCATATACACGTGAATTGAACGATAAAAAATTGTTGATTGTTTTAAACTTCACAAAAGAAAACACTTCATTCGCAACAACACTTGATATCAGTCATTCAAAAATATTGCTATCCAATTATTCAAATGCATCCAAAAATAAAGAACTGAAACCGTACGAAGCAGTGGTATATGAACTGCATTAGAAATAAAATCATAAATTACTTTTCTTTTCATCACCTAACGAAAATATCATGAATAAAAAACTTGCCTTGTGGTCGATCGCCGTTGGTTTGGGCGGACTTCTTTTCGGATTGGATACCGTAGTAATTTCAGGTGCCAATCTTCCCATTAAAGAGTTGTGGCATACATCACCTTTGTTTCATGGATTTTTTATTATGTCAATGGCATTATGGGGAACTGTTGTTGGGGCTTTATTTGGCGGTATTCCCACACAAATTTTCGGCAGAAAAAAAATGTTGATATGGATCGGTATCTTATTTACCGTTTCTTCTTTGATAACAGGTATCGCACCGGATCCTTATACATTTTCATTCTTTCGTTTTATCGGCGGTTTGGCAATCGGTGCATCTTCTGTTGCCATACCAACTTATATTTCTGAAATATCCACTTCAAAGAACAGAGGCAAATTAGTGGGGCTTTATCAATTCAATATCGTGTTCGGGATTTTGGTTGCATTTCTTTCCAATTATTTTTTGAAAGGAATCGGCGGTGCCAATGATTGGCGATGGATGCTGGGAATTCTCGCCATTCCTTCTTTACTCTACACTTTATTGGTAATGACAGTTCCTGAAAGTCCGCGTTGGTTGATCACCAGAAAAAATGAAACTTCTAAAGCAAAAGAAATTTTATTGATGCTTGGCGAAGAAAATGTAGATGAAGAAATTGAATTGATTAAAACCAATAATAAAGCTGTTGAGAACTCAGGATCGCAATCATTCTTTCAGATCAAATACAAAAAAATATTGTGGCTCGCATTTCTCGTTGCATTTTTTAATCAGGCTTCGGGTATTAATTTCATTTTGTATTATGCTCCTGAGATTTTAGAAAAAGCAGGATTGGCGTCTAAAGAATCTTTGTTTAATTCAATAGCCATCGGCGGCATTAATCTCATTTTTACTTTTATGGGTTTGTATTTGATAGATCGCGTTGGAAGAAAACAATTATTGATATTGGGTTCTATCGGTTATATCATCAGCCTTTCTATGGTTGCATGGTGTTTTCATACACACGCAAGTTCATTGCTGTTGATGTGTTTCCTTTTGTTTTTTATTGCATCACATGCTATCGGACAAGGTGCAGTTATCTGGGTATTCATTTCCGAAATATTCCCGAATAAAATACGAGCATTTGGTCAGGCATTCGGGAGTAGTGTGCATTGGGTGTTTGCGGCGATCATCACTTTAATTACTCCGATTTTTTTAGATAAAAATGAAGGCATCTTCAAAGAAAATCCTTGGCCAATTTTTGCATTCTTTGCTTTTATGATGTTTCTTCAATTGGTTTGGGTTTTAACGAGTGTACCTGAAACAAAGGGCGTTTCGTTAGAAGAACTGCAACGTGAATTGGTGAAGGATTAAATAAAAATTATTCTTTCAATAATTTTGCATTTACAAAATCGCAGATAATGATTTCATTTTTGAGGTTTAAATACGCTATGACATATTTCTTTTTATAATGAACACATCTGTAGCCAAGATTTTTCCAAGGATGATAAGCACAGGCTTTATGGGTTGCTGTATCGATGGATATTGTTTCGAAAAATTCAAATACTTCATCAACAAATTTCTTTGCTGTTTCAGGCATCCCCTTACTTTCAATAAAAAATGAAATTTCTGCAACTGCTGTTGCAGCTTCCTGTAAAATATTTATTTTCCTTTTGCCCATGTATCAATTAGCCGATAAGCCAATTTTTTTCCGGCTTTGAGGGAGAGTTTTTTTTGTGGAATTGTTTTAGAAGCAGCGACAGCCTGTATTTTTTCAAATGCTGTTTGTTCCACAACAACATATTTTTTTTTGTTAATGGTAATGATTTCCATTTTACAATCTGTTTATTCAAAAATAGTAATTTCTGTCTAAAAGCATGATAACTTTGTGCGCAATTAATATTCAATGCTTTTATTATCCGCACAGCAAATTGAGGAATGGGATGCATTCAACATGCAGCACGAACCGATTCAGTCAATAGATTTGATGGAAAGGGCTGCAGAACGTTGTGTGGATTGGATATCCGCCAATAATTTTTCTGATAAAAAAATAAAAATATTTTGCGGTAAAGGAAATAATGGTGGTGATGGATTAGCCATTGCCAGATTATTGCTTCGTAAGAATTATGATGTTCAGGTTTATATTTTAGAATTCGGGGCAAAGGGAACTGATGATTTTCAGATCAATCTTCATTTGCTGCATCAGGTCACTACAGAGATTCATTTTATTCAATCATCAGAATTTATTCCTGCTATTGATGCAAATGAAATTGTTATTGATGCATTGTATGGTTCCGGATTAAACAGGCCTCTGCAATTACTGAGTAAAGAAATTGTTGAACATATCAATATATCAAAAGCTGAAATTATCTCTATTGATGTGCCGAGCGGAATGAGTATTGATAAAAGTTCGAAAGGCAATTCGATCATTCGTGCTAAACATACATTGACATTTCAATTATTAAAACTTTGTTTTTTGGTTGCAGAAAATGCAGACTATTTCGGAGAAGTGTATGTGCTGAATATTGGTTTGCTCCCTGATTTTATACATAAAACTTTAACTCTTTTCGAAATTGTTTCTCAAAAGGCGATAGCTTCATATATCAAGTCAAGAAAGGATTTCAGCCACAAAGGAAATTACGGTCATGCTTTGTTGATTGCAGGAAGCAAAGGAAAAACCGGTGCTGCATTATTGGCTGCAAAAGCTTGTTTGTGTACCGGAGCTGGATTGGTTACCGTAAATATTCAGAAAGAAGACCAATCAACAGTTAACACTTTTTTGCCAGAGGCCATGACTGCAGAGAGAAATATTAAAAATACATTCGATCAATTTTCCACAATCGGTATCGGCCCGGGATTGGGAACAAATAATGAGGCACAAAAATTATTACTGCAGGTCTTGCAGGAGTATAAAAAACCAATGGTCATTGATGCGGATGCATTGAACATCATTTCAGAAAATAAAAAATTATTGGAACTGATACCTGCAGGTTCTATTCTAACGCCGCATCCAAAAGAATTTGAAAGATTGGTTGGAGAATGTGAAAATGATTTTGACAGATTGAACAAAGCAATTGAATTAACAACTCAATATCCTTTTATCGTTATTTTAAAAGGTCACTATACTTTGATTGCTGAAAACGGCAAAGGTTATTTCAACAACACAGGAAATGCAGGATTAGCAAAAGGCGGCAGCGGTGATATGTTAACAGGAATGATCAGTTCTTTACTTGCACAAAACTATCAACCGCTACACGCTGCATTGATCGGTGTTTATTTACACGGATTGGCTGCTGATCTTGCTTTGGAAAATCAATCAATTGAAAGTTTATTGGCAACCGATGTTATTGCTGCGATTGGCAAAGCGTTTAATTATTTGAGAGATTGATCATCCTTCAATTCCCCTGTTCAAAAATTCAATGAAAGGTTGTAAAGCTTCAAATGCTGCAACAATTTTCTTGTTTAAATTTTTATCTGTAAGATCGGCATCAGTTAATGACGCTGTTGCTAACCAGCTTTTTAATTTGATATATTGAATGGCAGGATTATCTTTTTCGTAACCCTTTGGTTCGCGGGTCAAAGATGTTTCATCAGATATTTCCAAACCTTTATACTGCGCCACAAATTTTTTATTCTTGATGATCTTCGAGAATTCATCAAAACAATAATCGATCTCCTGTCTTACTTTTTTCACCACATCAACATCGGGCATCCATAGTCCACCCCCAACAAAAGCACGGCCGGGTTCACAATGAAAATAATATCCCGCAACAATTGCTTTCTTGCCGCCTTTGCTAAAACTCGCACCCAGATTGGTTTTGTACGGACTCTTGTCTTTACTGAAACGCACATCACGATTGATTCTAAACATACAATCCTTTGCTGTTAACGTTGCAATGGTTTCATCTTTCTTTCCGAATTGCTGAATTACATTATTTACCAATTGAGCAAAATCTTCTTTTGCTGCTTCATACAGTTTTCTGTTTTTATCAAACCATTCTTTGCTGTTATTCTTCTTTAAATCTTTTAAGAATTTAATTGTTGTTGCTTGTAACATAATTTTTTTATTGATTGACTAATTGAAGAAATTCATCTTCCGTAATAATTTTTATGGTATTTATTTTTTTTGCTTTTTCTAATTTGCTTCCGGCATCTTCACCCACCACCAGATAATTTAATTTTGCACTGACACCTGTAACAATTTTTCCGCCATGTTGTTCGGCCATTGCTTCTGCTTCGCTGCGTTTTAACTTGGCGAGTGTTCCGGTAAATAAAAATGTTTGTCCTGATAATCCTCCTGCAGCAATGGCTTCACGTTTTTCATTTTTAAATTGCAATCCTGCTTTCTGCAATTCATACAGCATTTCAATGTTCTGTTCATTATGAAAAAATTGAAAAATACTTTGTGCTACTTTCACACCAACATCTTCTAATTGTTTTAATTCTTCTTCTGATTTATGTTGAAGATCAAATAAGTTTTCAATCGCGTTTGCCAAAGTTTTTGCAGTGGTTTCGCCAACAAAACGAATGCCCAATGCATAGATTAAGCGATGCAAAGGTTGTTGTTTGGATGCTTCAATCGCCGCTTGTAAATTGTCAATAGATTTTTTTCCAAAGCCTTCAATACTATTGAAGGCATTAAAGTCTAAATGATAAATACCGGGAATATCTTTTAATAATTTCAATTCATAAAATTTGCGAACATTGGCTTCACCAAAACTTTTAATATCCATTGCATCTTTACTCACAAAATGAATGATACGTTCAACAACCTGCGCTTCACATTCAATATTGATGCAACGCCAAACAGCTTCAGTTTCTTCTTTGAATAATTTACTGTTGCAAACAGGGCAATGTGTTGGGAACTCAATCTCTGTTTCAGTTCCATCACGCAGCTCCGGTAATGATTTAACAATTTGGGGTATCACATCACCGGCACGTTCAATTAAAACATGATCACCGAGTTTTAAATCTTTTTCTTTGATATATTCTTCATTATGAACAGAAATACTTGAAACAGTTACACCGCCAATATATACAGGATTCAATTTTGCAACAGGGGTAACAGCTCCGGTTCTTCCTACCTGAAATTCTACATTAATTAATTTTGTTGTTGCTTGTCTTGCTTTGAATTTGAATGCAATGGCCCAACGAGGATGATGGGTGGTCATGCCCATTTTATCCTGCAATGCAAAGTCATTCACCTTCACTACCATACCATCAATTTCATAAGGTAATGTATCACGCATCTCTTCAAAATCGTGCACATGTTTAATTACTTCATCGATTCCATGTACAACTAATTTTTCTTTTTGAGGAGAACGGAAGCCGCATTCCCAAAGGAGTTGCAATGTTCCTGCATGAGTGTTTAAGAGATTGACGGTTGACGGTTGACGGTTGACAGAATGCACATTCTTACTGTCATCTGTCATCTTTATTCTATCATCTTTTATATAATAACTAACATGATACAAAAACGCTTCTAAATTTCTTTTGGCAACTTCTTTCGGATCTTTCATTCTCAAACTTCCGCTGGCTGCGTTACGTGGATTGGCTAAAGCAGATTGCCCTTGTTCGGCTAACCAATCATTATATTTTGTAAATGATTTTTTACTCATGATCACTTCACCACGTATCTCAATTTGCTGAATACCGTATTCTGCAAAAGGTGCTGACAAAGGAATGGAACGGATCTGCTTGATGTTGTTGGTAATGTCTTCACCTTCTACACCATCACCTCTTGTTGCTGCACATATTAAAATATCATTTTCATAGATCAATGAAATGCTGGCACCGTCAAACTTTGGTTCAATGCAATATTCGATCTTATCCAAACCTGTTAACTCTTTAGCTTTTCTGTCCCAATCAATTAAATCATCAGCATTATAACTATTCTCCAAACTCAACATGGGCACCAAATGTTGCACTGTTTCAAAACCTGCATTCAGGCTGCTTCCTACGCGTTGTGTGGGAGAATCTTTGGTGATGAGTTGCGGATTTTCTTCTTCGATCTTTTCTAATAATTTATATAATTGGTCGTATTCAAAATCGCTTACCAATGGATCATTCATTACATAATATCTGTATTCGTGAAATCGTAAAACTTTTCTCAGCGATTCAATAGCAACAGAAATATTCTTTTTTTCAGTTGATTGTAATAACTGTTCTGATAATTTTTTTATTTGTAAAGTTTGCTCCTGCGTGTACATAAGAAATATTAGGCTATAAAATTAATACCATCACCGACTTTCAAAATTTTTATTATTGTGTAAAATATACACAATTAAATAAAAGCTGTACCTTAACATTACGATTAAGTCTTTTGTTTTTACGAAAGGATATTATTTAATTTGCTGCCATGACGAAAAAAGTTACGAATAGCGTATTTGCAACGCATGCTCCGCACCTTATCAAAGACGCTGTAAAACTGATTGCTTCTTACCCTAAAATGCCCATTACAGTTGATTGTGTGATCTTCGGTTTTGAAGAAAGCGAGTTGAAAGTATTATTGATCAGAAGTGATCTGGAAATGTATAAAGGCTTTTGGTCTTTATTAGGCGATAATGTAAAAGACAATGAAGAGTTAGATACTGCCGCGTATCGGATTTTAAAAGAAAGAACAGGGATGAATGATGTGTATCTTGACCAGGTGCGAGCTTTCAGTCATCCAAAACGGCATCCCGGCGGCAGAGTAATTACATTAGCGTATTGTTCGTTATTAAATATTCAGCATCATGAATTAAAGATCTATGCAAACGAATTGCATTGGCATAGTTTTTCTTCTATTAAAGAAATGGCATTTGATCATAAAGAAATTTTAGATACTTGTCACACTTGGTTACAAAAAAGAATACAGGAACATCCTTTGGGATTTAATTTGTTGCCCGATAAATTTTCTTTGCGCGAATTACAAAATTTATATGAAGCCATATTGGGTGTTAGTTTAGACAGAAGAAATTTCCGTAAAAAATTCGCATCAATGGATCTGCTGATCGATGTAGGAGAGATGGAAGAAGATGTGCCGCATCGTCCCGGTAAATTATACAAATTCAATTTTGATAAATACGAGAAGAACAAAAGGAAATGGATCGGCATCGATTTTTAAATGCTGCCGCCTTCAACCAAAAGAGATTCCTGAATTAATTCCGATGTTGTAGTATCTCCTGCAAGGCAGGAAAGCATCCTGCCGAAAGCAAGTTTACCTAATTTATAGCCGTTTGTTTCAATATAAGTAATCTCTGGAAAGAAAAGTTTAGGAAAGAAACCATTGCTGATAGCAATCACAGCAATATCGTTCGGCACTTTTAAATGCATTTCCTGCAAGGTTTTCATAACTCCGGTCAGCGTTTCATCGCTCATGCAAAAAACAGTATCGGGTTTGTTCTTTGATCGGCAATATTTGTAACAGACATTCCTTGCCTCTTCGGCTGAAGATACATGCTCAATAATGAGTTTTGTGTCATCATTTTTATTCTTAAATTCAGACTTAAATGCAGCTTCTCTTTTTTGGGTGATGGAATGATCCTTGTCACCGAAAATGGCCAACACATTTTTCTTTTTTTTCTGAATGATTTTCTTTGCTGCAATGATAGCGGCATCTGCATCAGCAAAACATACTTTATTGCATAAAAGGTTGGAAGGAACCTTATCAAAAAAAACAACAGAAGTATTAAATTCACTGAAGCGGATAAAGTGTTCTATGTCTTTTGTTTTTGGAGAAATGCAAATGAATAACCCCATTACTCTGTTTTGACGGCATAATTTAAAATTATCCATTTCAATCTGAGGGTCATCACCGGATTGTAAGATCATTAATGAATATCCGTGCAGCCGACTTTCTTCTTCTACTGCCGAAATAAAACTTTCGTAGAAATAATTTGAAATATGCGGCACGATCAATCCAAAAATTTTGCTTTTACTTGTTCTTAAATTAATAGCGTTTGCGTTTGGCTCATAATCAAGTGTTTTGGCCAAATCCATTACCCTTTGTTTTGTTTTTACAGAAATATCAGGATGATCTTTTAAAGCCCTCGATACCGTTGAAATACTTAAACCAAGAACTTGAGATATTTTTTTAAGGGTAATAGTGGTCATGTTCCATGAAATTGAGGATAATTTACGTGAGTTTAAGAAAACAACAAGAAAATTTAGAAACAGAATTGAACCGCAATTCTTTTTAATCTTAATAGTTTTATTCAATACCAGTTCGATACTTATTCAGTCATCCTTCTTAGGTTACCGAAATGATAGCTTATAATCTCCGTTTTGTTTTGAAGAAGGAGGTACTTACAGTCTTATCTGTACTTTTAATCTATTACTGCGCTATTTCCAGTTTACCAATAAATAAGAGATTTTCTGCAAGATTTGTCATGTTGCAAGGTTTTGAAGGATACAAAAGAGATAGTTGAACCGGGATTAAAGGCAGATGAATGAATATATAATCCAAATATAAAGTACCTATAAACCATTGATAAGCTACCTTTAAACTACCTTTATTAGGGTAGCTTATAGGTGGCTTATGGGTAGCTTAAAGGTAGCTTATCTAAGAAAATATATCCATTCTATCTTATCTCTGAAAATGGAGAAACCTCTATAAGAATTGACAGTTGGGCATTAGATTATAGGTTACTATAAGCTATAATTCATCTTTTACTTGATAAATGAATAGGAAACAAATATTTAAAAATTGCCTGTAAAAGACTCCTGCTCAAGGGTGTTAGTATTAGAGGTAACCCATTTTTTAAAAAAAGAGCTAAAACTTTTCCACCGCAACCATTTTCGCAAACGTTTGCAGTACTAAATTGTTAAACAAATTAACGATTGATGCAGCTTTTAGGATAGATTTAATGCCATAAATCAAACTTAAATTTTTAACTGAGAAATAATATACTGTTTATCTCGTTTTTGAACTTTCGGGATGAACTACATTTTTTAGTAAAAATTTTTGTTGTTTGTTTATCATCTTAACACTAAACGTTTGTTTATGAACTTAACGACACTTGCCAAAGGTATGCTATACCTATGCTTGGCATTCCTCTCCACAACGGCATTAGCCCAAAACAAAGTAATTACCGGTAAAGTTACAGATGCAAAGGATGGATCGGCCGTTCAAAGTGCGTCGGTGCTTGTTAAAGGTGCCAAATTGGGCACTCAAACTGCACAGGACGGAACTTTTAAATTGTCAGTTCCTTCAGATGCAACTACAATTGTTATTTCTTCCTTAGGATTCGGTACCCAAACGGTAAGTATCCAGGGAAAAACTTCTGTAGAGGTAGGTTTAAAAGCAACAAGCGATCAATTAGGCGATGTTGTTGTAATCGGTTACGGTACAGCACGTAAAAAAGATGTAACCGGTGCGGTTGCTTCTGTCCAGGCAAAAGATTTTAATCAGGGCATCGCTGCGGCTCCTGACCAATTACTTCAAAATAAGGTAGCGGGCGTGGAAATCACACAAACCAATGGTCAGCCCGGTGCTGCAACTACCGTTAAGATCAGAGGTAACAACTCTATCCGTGCAGTAAACAATCCTTTATATGTTGTTGATGGTGTTCCTTTAGATGGAAGATCTGCAAGACCGAATCCGGGAAACCCTGCATACGGTGGTGCTACTCCTGATGGAAACCCTTTAACTTATATTAACCCTAACGATATTGCGAGCATTGATGTATTGAAAGATGCGTCTTCAGCTGCTATCTACGGTTCTCGCGGTGCAAATGGTGTAATTGTGATCACTACAAAAACCGGCTCTTCTGGTCCTGCTAAATTGGAATTTGGTACAAGCTGGGGTGTGAATGCAGGTTATATGAAAAAATTTGATGTATTAAACGCCGGCGATTTCAGAAGTGCTTTGGCTAAATATAAAGTGACCGGTCAAGATAATGGCGCCAGTGTTGATGCATTTAAAGAATTGGAAAATTCAAAAATGTCTCAGAACTACAACCTTGCTTTCAGCGGTGGTAATGAAAATGGAAAATTCCGTGCTTCATTCATGGGATCTTCTACAAACGGAATCATTAAAAATTCAAGCTTAGATAAGTATGTGGCTAATATGAGCGGTACATACAAATTCTTAGATAAGAGATTGACCTTAGGTTTTAATGTAACTACAGGTCACACTACTGAAAGTTTAGTACCTGTTTCAAACACACCGGGTTCTGTTGGTAACTTGATCAGTTCTATTTTACAATGGAATCCTACCACTAAAATGACAGATGCGAGCGGTAACTATGTTTATCCTGCAAACGGTTCTGGTAATCCTTTGGCTATGTTGGCTTCCGTTTCTGATATAGCATCTGTGAATAGTGTATTAGGAAGCATGTCTGCTTCATACAAAATTTTGGATAACTTGGAATACAAATTCCTCTATGCAGTTAATAATAGTGTTGGTAGCAGATTGACCAATGACTATGGTTTTGTTCAGGGTGTTTCGGGTTTATCCGGTTTGGGATACGGTGCTATTTCAAATGCACGTTTAAGTTCTCAAACATTTACACATACTTTAAATTACAAAGCTAACCTTACTAATAAATTGCATTTAGATGCGATCGCAGGCTTTGAGTACTGGAAATCTGATTATTCTAATAATTCATTCTCTGCTTCAGGATTTAATACCAACCTGACTCAGGCTACATTTATCGGAATTCCTTATACTAATATGCTGCAAGATGGTAATACTCAAAACGTACCTTCTACTTATGTTGATCCAACAGTAGAATTACAATCTTATTTCGGCAGAGCAGTATTGAACTATTCTGACAAATATATTTTGACTGCTACCATCAGAGCTGATGGTTCAAGTAAATTCGGTGCTAACAATAAATATGGTTACTTTCCTTCAGTGGGTGCTAAATGGGCCATCATCAATGAAGATTTCATGAAGAACAGTAAGGTCTTCTCTAATTTGGATTTAAGAGCTTCATGGGGTATCACCGGTAACCAGGAATTTCCTGCCGGTGCTTCTCAGGAACAATTTTATTTCAACTCATTTAACAATGCACAGCAAAGTAATGTTGCTAACCCTAATTTGAAATGGGAACAAACCAATTCATACAATATCGGTTTGGACTTCTCTACAAAGAGCGGTAAATTCTGGGGTAGTGTAGATTACTATAGCAAGAACACAACAAATATACTTTTCCAAAGCACAGCCATACAACCGGCTCCTGCTTCTATCTACTTCATCAACCTTCCTGCTAACTTAATGAACAGCGGTGTTGAATTAAGTTTGGGAATGAATTTGGTGGATCATAAAGATTTCACATGGGATTTGAATTTGAACTATTCTTACAATAAGAATAATTTGAAGAACTTCACTCAAAACGGACAAAATATCCTGATCCAAACAGGTCAGATCAATGGTCAGGGTGTATCAGGTACCTTGGCTCAGGCAATCACCAACAACCAACCTGTTGATGTGTATTATCTGAAAAAATTCGGTGGATTTGACGCTACAGGCGCTCAGATAATCGGAGCAAATCCGGGTTTTGCAGGCGATCCTAACCCACACAATAACTACGGTATCAGCACTACTTTAAAATACAAGAAGATGAGTTTAGTTATTAACGGTGGTGGTGCAGGCGGATATTTAATATATAATAACACAGCAACCAGCGTAACCAATATTGCCGGTATCGCAAACGGAAGAAATATTGATAAGAATGCTTACAACTCTGCAGAAAATCCTGCAACAAGTGCTGTGGGTGCTTCTACAAGATTCTTAGAAAGCGGCAACTTCTTTAAAATAAGAAACGTTTCTTTCTCATATCATTTCGGCAATGCAGGAAAATATGTGAAGAACCTGAATGCTTTTGTAACTGCTAACAATTTATTGGTGATCACTAAGTTCTCAGGATTTGATCCGGAAGTAAATATTGATAAGAGCAATAACAATTATCCTTCAAGATCAATTGAGTACATTCCTTATCCAACCGGCAGAACAGTTTCATTCGGTCTAAACTTTTCTTTATAATTCAATATAAAATTTAAACGTATGATAAAGTATAAAAATCTTAAACTATACGCTCTTCTTCTGGTTACGGCTGTGAGCTGTACAAAATTAGATGAGCATTTAAACAGCACTTTGACCAACAGTCAAACAGCGAATGCCTTAGGTAGTGCTGGTGTAGGCTTATTGTTAAGTGGAGCCTACTTAGATTTAGGTGGCCCTTTTACAGGTCAGGATCAAGTATTCTCTTTGGAAGAGAACTCTTCAGATGAATCTTTAGTGCCTACAAGAGGCGGTGACTGGGATGATAACGGTGTATGGCGTGTTATTCATAACCATACCTGGAATGCAGACCACGGTCAGGTTTTGACAGTGTTTAACAACTTAAATAAGCTCAACTTCGATGCAACCAATGTGTTAGGATTTAGTCCTTCAGCACAACAGGCAGCTGAAGCAAGGTTCTTAAGAGCATTTTCTTTGTATTATCTGTTAGATATTTACGGCCAGTTCCCTGTTAGGAATCCGGGAGACAATTTATTGAATGCGCCAACTGTAATGACAGGCGCAGCAGCAGCACAATTCCTCATCACTGAATTAACAGCCGCTATTCCGGCTATGGCTGCTACTGGTCCTTCATCTCAGGCAACACAGGCTGCCGGTAAAGCACTATTGATGAAAGTATATTTGAACAAAGGGGCATGGGCTAACAGAGCAGCTCCAACCTTCTCTGATGCTGATATGCAACAAGTAATAACACTCGGTAACAGTATCATCAATAGCGGCAATTACAGCTATGGAACTGATTATTTCAGCGCTTTTGGAGTAAATAATATTTCATCTAAAGAAGATATCTTAATTTATCCAAATGCTTCAGGTGTACCTGCTAATAATAGCGGACCTCAGGCTCTTTGGTTAATGACTGAACATTATAATCAGGAAACAGATTACAATCCTAATGCAGGATGGAATGGTTTCTCTACTATCAGTGATTTCTATAACAGTTTCAGTACAGCAACCAAAAGTACAACAGCTACAAACGCAGCTAACAGAGTAGCTGGTTTCTTTACAGGTGTAGGTGCAACTAATAACCCTGATACTGCAATTGATACAAGATTAGGCGGAAGATTTTATCCCGGTGTTACCAATATATCCGGACAAAGAGTTGGTTTCCAGGTTGGTCAACAATACAATGAAAAAGGTGTTGCAGAATTAGACAGAAAAGGAAATCCATTGGCTTTCGATCCGGCTATTGCTTCTACCATGCAGGAAACTGGTCCTAACTTGGAACTTACAGGTATCCGTGTAGTAAAATATCCTCCTGATTTTTCAAATGGTACAAAATATTATGAAGGACCTGCCGGTAACGGTATTGTGCTCATGCGTTATTCTGATGTAGTATTGATGGTTGCAGAAGCTTATCTGCGCCAGGCTACTCCAAACGCCGGACAAGCTTTATCTTTAGTAAACGCTTTAAGAACTGCAAGAGGTGCCACTGCATTACCTTCTATTAAATTAGTGGGTTCAGGTACAGTGCAACAAACATTGTACGATCCAAATGCATTATTAACTGAAAGAGGAAGAGAATTATATTGGGAAAGAGGTAGAAGAACAGATTTAATACGTTTTGGAGTGTTTGGTCAGCTTTGGCAATACAAACCAACCGACGATCCTAAATATTTATTATTCCCGATTCCTAATCAGGCATTGGCAGCTAACCCTAATTTAACTCAAAATCCTGGTTATTAATTTTAGCGCAATCTGTTATTTTATATTCTAATTTTGAAGCAAGGTCAATATAATTATTGACCTTGCTTTTTTCTTATAATACCTAAACGTTTTTTGATGCGCTTGTTTAACAGATATATTTTTTTATCCGCATTTGTTTTTTTCTTTTCCTGTAAATCAAAACAGGAAAAGACATTGTTTGAGTTAGTGGATAATTCAGGTATCAACTTTAATAATGAAGTGAATGATGGTAAAAAAGAAAACAGCTTTTTATTCCGGAATTTCTATAACGGTGGCGGTGTTGCAATCGGTGATATCAATAACGACGGATTGCCGGATGTGTTTCTTACCTCAAACATGGGCAATAATAAACTGTATCTCAATAAAGGAGATTTCAAATTTGAAGATATTTCAAAATCTGCCGGCATCATTGAAGATGATAAATGGAATACAGGTGTTGTATTTGCAGATGTGAATGGTGATGGGTGGTTGGATATTTATGTTTGCTCATCAGGGCATATGCCTACAGGTAATAGAAAAAATAAATTATACATCAATAATCATAATAACACTTTTACTGAATCTGCTGCACAATACGGTTTGGATATTTCTGCTTACACCACACAGGTTTCATTCTTTGATTATGATGGTGATGGGGACCTTGATTGTTTCATGATCAACAATAGCCCTATTCCTGTGAACCAATTAGAGTTTGCCAATAAAAGAGATCTGTTGGAAAGCAAATGGCCTGTTGGCGATTTTTTGAAAGGCGGTGGCGATCATTTATTCAGGAATGATAACGGCCATTTTGTTGAAGTAACACAAGCAGCAGGAATTCACGGAACATTGATCAGTTTCGGAATGGGTGTTTCTGTTGGCGATATTAACGGCGATGGATGGCCCGATGTATATGTATCTAACGATTCATACGAAAGAGATTATTTATACATCAACCAGAAGAACGGAACATTTAAAGATGAGTTAGAAGATAAAATCCAGCACACCAGTTTCTCTTCGATGGGTGCTGATATTGCGGATATCAATAATGATGGTTATCCGGATATTTTCAATACAGACATGTTACCTCTATCGGATTACCGAATAAAAACAACAGGTGCCTTTGATGATATCGACATGTTTAACAGAAAAATAAAGGCAGGATTTTATTATCATTATGTAAAAAATTGTTTGCAGTTAAACAGTAAGTCGGGAAATTTTACTGAGATAGGAAATTATGCAGGTGTTAGTGCGACTGACTGGAGCTGGGGTGCATTGATGTTTGATATGGATAATGACGGATGGAATGATATCTATGTTTGTAACGGTGTAAACCGCGATGTTACCGATCTTGATTTTATGAATTTCTTCGCCAATGATGTTATTCAGAAAATGGTATTGACGGGCAAAAAAGATGAAGTGGATCAGGTCTTGAAAGAAATTCCGCGAAATGCTTTAAAGAATAAAGTGTACAGAAATGATCATCAGTTAAAGTTTACAGATATTGGCGATCAATGGGGCTTTACGCAACCTTCCTTTTCAAACGGCGCAGCTTATGGTGATCTGGATAATGACGGCGATCTGGATCTTATTATCAATAATGAAAATCAACCTGCATTTGTTTATAAGAACAATGCAAGGGAATTGAATAAGAATAATTATCTCGGCGTTTTCTTAAAAGGGAAAGGCAAAAACACTTTTGCAATTGGAAGTAAAGTTCAGGTTTATGCCAATCAGCAGATGTTCACAAGAGAAGTTATTCCGAGTCGTGGCTTTCAATCATCGGTTGATTACAAACAGATCATTGGATTAGGCACCATAAAAGATATTGATTCAGTGGTTATCACATGGCCAAACAGAACAATCAAAAAAATCATTCATCCTAATATCAATCAGGTACTCACTATTCAGCAGGATGATGAAAAGGAAAAGATGATTGAAAAAGAAACAATCCCATCTTCAACATTATTCACTCAAATAAAATCATCTTTCGATAAACACGAAGAAAATGATGTGATCGATTTTTATACAGAAAGAAATATTCCGAGACTGTTGTCACGCGAAGGTCCGAAAGCGGCAGTGGGCGATGTGAATGGCGACGGACTCGAAGATGTTTTTATTGGCGGAACACCCGGTCATATTGGTCAGCTTTATTTGCAAAATGCCGATGGTTCTTTTACCAAGAAAGAAGAAAAAGCATTTCAGCAATTTGCATCCTTCGAAGATGTAGCTGTTATCATGTTTGATTGTGATCATGATGGTGATCTGGATCTATTGGTTTGTCCGGGTGGTAATAACAATGATATTAATACAAGAGAATTGCAATTGCGCTTATTTAAAAATGATGGCAAAGGCAATTTCACCATTGATGCAAATGCATTTCCAAACACATCTATGAATATTGCCGTGGCAGCAGTGAATGATTTTAATGGTGATGGATTTCCCGATCTGTTCATCGGCGCAAGAAATTATCCGAAAGTGTACGGAGCAGATCCCACAAGTTTTCTTTTTGTGAATGACGGCAACGGGCATTTTACAGATATCGCAGCAACAAAAAATCCTGATATTTCAAAAATAGGGATGGTCACCAATGCTGTATGGGCAGATGTGGTGGGCGATGCCGCAAAAGAATTGATCATTGTTGGTGAATGGATGACACCAAGGATATTCTCGTTTAAAAAAGATCATTTCGAAGAAGTAAAAACAAATTTGAATAATTTATTCGGATGGTGGCAAACCATTGCTGTTGCTGATGTTAATAATGACGGCAAAGAGGATCTGATCATCGGGAATATCGGCGAAAATTTTTATTTGCAGCCTGATGAAAAAAATCCCGTGAAATTATGGTTGAATGATTTTGATCAGAATGGGATCTTAGATAAAGTGATCACATATACGATCGATGGCAAAGACAAACCCGTTGTAGTGAAACATGATCTGGAAGAACAGCTCCCATCTATCAAGAAAAATAATTTAAAGCATGTTGATTATGCCAAGCGTTCTATTCAGGAATTGTTCTCCAAAGAATTGATCGAAAAAAGTGGGGTAAAAAAACTCAATTATTGTTCATCAATTGTAGCAATTAATAAGGGTAATGGAAATTTTGAAATACAAAAACTTCCGTTGATGAGCCAGATGAGCTGTATCAATTCGTTTTATTGCACCGATATCAATCATGATGGTTTTGTGGATATTATTGACGGCGGAAACCAATTCGGATTCTTGCCGCAATACCAACGATTAGATGCCAACAGTGGTGAAGTATTAATGAATGACGGCAAAGGAAATTTTACAAGGACAGATCCATTTGAAACGGGATTGCATTTGCGCGGCGAAGTGAGGGATATTCAGAA
>CAIVCF010000208.1 GCA_903904335.1 uncultured Chitinophagaceae bacterium
ATGAACTTAACAACATTCGGATACCGAAAGAAAGTGCTGATACAGGTAAAGGAGAGCTTTGAACAGGAATTAAACTTTGTTCATTTGCATGGATCAGGAAATGAAAATGATTGGGCATTAAACACCATGCTAATATATCCGATGACGGTATTATGTATTTATTTGTAAGTCTTAAAAAGTGAATATAATTTTCATCAGACAGAAAAACCTGCTGTTTATAATTCCCCCGGTTATAAATATGGTAGATATTTCCTTCGGCAAACTGCATAAAACAATATAATTAAAATTTAATTAATAACAAAATGTGTCAGGCACTTGTCAAGTGGCTGACACATTTTAACAGTTCACTCATCAACAAAAATTTACTACAATCGATAATTCTCTACTTTTGCAACGTTAAACCTCGAACCTTAAACCTTTTAAACTTATCAATATGCCAGGTTTTGAATTTTTTGGTGATGAAGAAAGAAAAGAAGTAAATGATGTACTGGAAACAGGGATCATGATGCGTTACGGATTTGATGGTCCGCGTAAAGGCATCTGGAAATCTGTTGAACTGGAAAAAGAAATATGTAAAACTTTCGGCAGTAGATATGCACAACTTACTTCAAGCGGTACTGCAGCATTAACCACTGCGTTAGCTGCATTGGGTATTGGCGCCGGTGATGAAGTGATCATGCCATCTTTCACTTTTGTGGCAAGTTTCGAAGCTGTGTTAAGTGTGGGTGCTGTTCCCGTTTTGGTGGATGTGGATGAAACACTCACATTAAATCCTCAGGCAGTATTGAATGCCATCACACGAAAAACAAAATGTGTGATGCCGGTGCATATGTGCGGAAGCATGGCTGACCTCGATGCATTGGTGCATATCTGCAAAGAACATCATTTGATCTTATTGGAAGATGCTTGTCAGAGTATCGGCGGCACTTATAAAGGAAGAGCATTGGGAACGATCGGTCATGCAGGAACTTTCTCTTTCGATTTTGTAAAAACAATTACATGTGCCGAGGGTGGAGTTGTAATGACCAACAATGAAGATGTTTATATTAAGTGTGATGGTTATACCGATCATGGGCATGATCATCAAGGTGTTGACCGTGGCGCAGACTTGCATCCGTTTATCGGATATAATTTCCGCATCAGCGAATTGCATGCGGCAGTTGGATTGGCGCAGATAAGAAAATTAAATACATTCTTAAGTATTCAGAAAAAAAATCAAACTGCATTAAAAAATATGTTGAAACAAATCCCTGAAATTTCTTTCAGAGTGATACCGGATGAGAATGGTGACAGTTGTACTTTCTTAAGTTGGTTTTTGCCAACAGAAGAAATTACGAGAGCTGCAGTTGCAGAAATGAAAGCAGCAGGAATATTGCCCGGTAATTTTTATTGGTTCGATAATAACTGGCATTATATCCGCAAATGGGGACATTTAAAAAATGCTGCTGCATTAAATAATCTGAACAAAGATCAATACGATGCGTTGATAGCATTGCAGACAAAAGATCTGTCAGCAAGCGATGCCATTATCAGTCGTTGTGTTTCTACAGCGATCAGTTTATTATGGACTGAAGAACAGATAAAAGAAAAAGGAGAGAAGATGGTGGGTGCCATTAAAAAAGCATTAGAAAGATCAACCGTAGGGATTTAAAAAATAAAAGCCGTAATATTTGTTACGGCTTTTTTATTGATCTAATTTTTCTTTCCTTCCATTTTATTTACATAATCCAAACTTCCCAATCGAATGCGCAACGGTATCTTGGTAGCTTTTTCCATTTGTAATTCTTTGATACAGAAAAACCCGAGTGTGCTGTTGTAATAATTGCCGGCTAAAGGATGCAGTGGGTACATTTTCAAACTATCAATTTTTGTTTTTGGCATAGCAGGCTGTTGCAATAACTGCGCTTTAGCAGCTGTTGCAAGTATTAGCAATAAATTTACAAACAAACAAATTCTTTTCACAATATTGTTGCTTTCATTTGTATGTAAATTTACAGCGTTATTTGAAAAGAAGAAAGTTAATAAGCAAAGAGCAATATCATTAAGTTAAGGATTGTCACTCTGAGGCTCTCTAAGAGTAATGAATAGAACGTTCTTTATAAATCATGTTTCGAGAGCCCCGTCCGAACGGATGTTCATCCGGGCGGGCTCAACATGACATCATACTCCTTAACTTAATGGCATTGTACAAAAGAATGTAACAAAATAGTTTTTAAAATTCAGGAAGAAGAAAATGTCATTAGGTCAATCATTACAGCAGCGCTTGTTGCAAAAATTATCACCACAGCAAATTCAGTTGATGAAATTGCTGCAGGTGCCTACTGCCAATTTGGAAGAACGCATCAAAGAAGAGCTGGAAGAAAATCCTGCATTAGAAATGGATGAGGATGCCAACAATGACGATGGAGAAG
>CAIVCF010000209.1 GCA_903904335.1 uncultured Chitinophagaceae bacterium
AGTATTCCTTTTTTTAAATCATTTGGTAAACTATTTTTACGAACCTAAGAAAACAACCTCACAGATTCTTTAAAACACATAGCTAAGCAAAAACACTTAATTTACCAAATATTTTTGCTACTTTTTTACAACTATTTTACCCGTAAAATATGCGCTAACTCTTGCTCTTTAATTACCTCAGTAAAAACAGATTTTACTATTAAAGCTTGACTCTTTTTTACAATTAATGAGTCATATAATGGTAGATATTTGATATCCCCTTTTATTAGCCGATCAGTAACGATTGATATAAATTTTGATTCGGTTCTCTGTAATAAAAAAGATAGATTTTTATCCTTCCTTATCTCATAGCCTAAATCCTTTTTTGATACCGATAATATGAATTGATAAAACTCAGCTCCAAATATTTTGGTACAAACTTCCTTACGACTTAGCTTACTTTACTCTGGAATCAGGGGGTCAATTTAACTGGGTTTTCCAGATGATCTTATGATCTCTTCTTTATTGAGTTTCATTTTTCTGTATTCGCCTTTATTATACATTTCTGCCTGATCTTTATAATGTTTACTAAATACATTACCGGATTCGCCGGTAGGCAGAATACTTACACTGTTCTCAACATCAGAAAAATCAATCACTCGTCTGGTAGAGGGTCCGGCTAATACATGATATTCTCCATTATCTGTAAAATTGCTGATCATATTATTGATCACTTCATTGCTGCCTCTCATTTCAAAAGGCCCTACATTAAAATACTTACGCAATGCGGCAACTTTACCTAAAGGATGTTGATGTTCTAAACTGCTTACTCTGTTCCATGTCCATGTATTAATGTCGGCACCTAATTGCTTTTCTAAAAATGCAACGGACTCTTTGAATGATCTTGTGAATATATCTGTTCTTGTTTCAACAATGTCTTTTGTATGCACATCATCCCACCAAATAGAATTTTCTTTTTTTATTTGTTTGGAGATCAAGGTTTTTATCAAATGTGTGGTGAGCAATCTATTAAAGTTTGTTTCTCCCAATTCATCTTCAAAAGTATTTTTTAAGAACCGATTGATGAATCTGTTATAGATGGTTGGTGCTATGCTGTTTAATTCAGCAGCACCATTCCAGTCTTTTAAAATATCCAATGCTTTTTGTTCATTGGCTGACAATTTTTTTGCATCCATCACCGAAAGCAGTTCTTTAATGTTTTCAGGAACTACCGGATCGGTGATATCATTCTGCATATTGCTGATACTTGTTTTATCCCAATCATTCTTTGGCTCCAATAACTGAACAATTCTTTTTGCCCTGTCTTCGGGAACATAATAACCGGGATATAAAAACCCTGCAATACTGTCGGGCTGGTTATTGGCAGAATAGACATAATTCCATTTGGGGTTTTGTGCAGATGGGTTTTGAGAAAAATCGAGGAATGTTGAAATATCATCTTTACCACTTGCACCATCCAAGATAAAATTTCTGTTAGCTCCACTTTTATTCTTATATAGTTTTCCTGTTGCCCACCAGGCAATATTTCCTTTGGCATCGCCATACATCACATTCAATCCCGGTGATGCAATTAATGCAACACCATTTTTAAATTCATCTTCATTATTGGCATGAGAGATCTGATACACCGCTTCTAATGTTTTAATAGGTTGCTGTGTATATATCCAAGACATGGCCAAGGGTTCTTTTTGTGTAAGTCCTTCAAGCAGATCATTCACAACAGGTCCATGCCTGCTGATCTTTACTTCTATCACCACATCTTTTTCATTTTTTACTTTGATGGTATTCTTGATGGTTTCATAATCTTTCCAACCCTCCGGTGTTTTGTATTGATTATTATTAGCCGGATTATTTTCTTCTTTATAAAAATCAAGATCATCATTTTCAAACATCGTTAAACCATAAGCGTAATTTCTGTTATGACCTAACAATGGAAAAGGAACACCTGCCAGATGATAACCATACATTTCATAATCGGGTGTTTGAATATGTGCTTCGTACCAGACGGAAGGTTGCGAGAAGGCAATATGCGGATCGTTCGCAAAGATCACTTTACCATTCTTTGTTTTTGCCGGTCCCACTATCCAACTGTTGCTGCCAATGAATGGCGGGATGGGTGATCTTTCTAAAATAGAATTAACTGCTGCAGAAACTTCGCCATAATTACTTGCTGTTCCTTTTGCGTTTTTAATTAATGTTTTGGAAGGATCGGGATCGATGCCTAATTCTTTGATATAATGATCACCCAACTTTTCTCTGATCTCTGATAATAAAGGATCTGTCTTTTGTGCCATGGCGAAACTGAAAGACATGTATCCGAAAACATTATAAATATCTTTCAGCTCATATTTTTCTTTCTTCACCCCCACTAAATAAAATTCAATGGGTGTTACACCATTTTCGATGTATTGATTCACGCCATCCAAATATGCCATTGCCAATTGATAGGCTTCACTGTTCTTATCTAATTGTGCAATTGCTTTTGCAGATGCTTCTTCAATTCCCAATCCTGCAAAGAATTTATCATTCTTCAATGCCAGTGAACCAAATAGTTCGGATAATCTTCCGGGTGCAATTCTGCGCATCAATTCCATTTGCCATAATCTGTCCTGCGCATGTAAATAACCCAATGCGATCATGGCATCTTTTTTATTCTGCGCATAAATATGCGGAATACCATACTCATCAAAATAGACGGTTGTTTCTTTGTCTATGTTTTTGAGTTTGATATCACCGCTGTAATTTGGTTTTAGATGATAGATAAAAATGCTGCCTGCTATCACTAGAAGAAGAATGAGAACACCCAACAGTTTCAGAAATACTTTGAATATTTTCATGATGGCTTGAATTATTTATGGTGAATGTATTTTATTCTTCACGAAAAATAAAATGATTGGACATTTTTAGTGATCTGATATTAGTAAAACAATGTTTCTGTAAATAACTATTGGTTAGTTGTTTGAAGAACAAAAACTATTCAAACTGTTAAGTCTTTTGCATGATCGCTGTATTTGGATCTGTTTAAGGTAATTTTGCAATTCATTTAACCCTAAAAATGATCAAAAAAAATATTCTCATTTTATTTTCAACTGTATTGATCTTTTTTGTTGCAGGCATAGTAGTCGCTGCTCCGGAAAGAGATAAGAATATTATCGCATTAACAGTAGATAATACAGCAAGCAAAGCAAATAATATGTTTGCGATGTACGATACGTTACAATTAGAAACATTGGGCTTATCACGTGAAGCATTTGAAAAAGCGATGCAGGGATATCATTATTTATTGGCTTCCGGTAAGATCATCAACCAGGATATCATTTCCATCATTGATTTCAGTTTACCATCTGACAAAAAAAGATTGTTTGTGATCGATCTGAAAGAGGGCGAATTGGTGTACAACACTTTTGTGGCACATGGAAAAAGATCAGGTCAAAAAACAGCTACTCAATTCTCCAATAAAATGGAAAGCAATAAAAGCAGTCTGGGATTTTATGTAACGGGTGAAACCTATAACGGGCATCACGGTTATTCATTGAGATTACTGGGTGAAGAAAAAGGTATTAACGACAATGCACTGAACAGAGGCATTGTAATGCATAGCGCTTCTTATGTGGATGAAAAAATTATTGAAGGGCAGGGTTTTATCGGCAGAAGTTTAGGCTGTCCCGCCATTCCTTCCAATGTATATAAACAAGTCATTGAAACAATACGCAACGGTACCTGTTTGTTTATTTACAGTCCTGATAAATATTATGCTTCGCATTCAAAGATCATTACACAGGCAAGAGGATAGATTTTCATTTCATCAACTAAATTTTTCTTCAACAGAGTCCTTCGGAAATAGCATTATCTGGTACTTCGTTCCAAAGCAATTCATTCGGGCAATGTCATTAAGTTAAGGAATCCGATGTCATGTTAGGTTCTCGAAACATGATTTCAGAATTAGCATTCTATTCATCACTCTTCGAGAGCCTCAGAGTTGTGACATCCCTTAACTTAATGGCATTACATACAGTGCACATTGGCTATATAAATTTATGTTACGAGATTATTTCTGTTGGCTTCATTTAAAGATTGATCTATGTTTCTTTATCTTTTGTATTACTTACCAAACGTATCCCTGCAAAAAAGAAAATAGCTCCCAACAGGCCTGCGAAAATAATAAGCTTTATATTCTTTTCACCTGCACCGCCATTCAGGAAACTGATACCGGCATAGATCAATCCAACTATTCCTAACAGTGATAAAATAATTCCCAATACACGTTTTTCCATAACATTTTTATACAAGGTAAACTTATATGAACTGCATTTGTATCAACAAGATCGGAAAGCGTGAATGTTGTAAGGAATGAAAATGATTGTGCAATTTTTGTAATCAGGAATCCGGAATTTTCAAAATGGGTCTTTATGATTGTGCACCTTAGTACATTGGTGACAAATAGTTCTTTGCTAACAAAAAAGTCAGACCGTTTTGGTCTGACCTTTTACTTCGCGAATCTGTCATACCTTATTTAAATCAGTACAGTCTGTGATCTATTTTTTAGCCAATGTGCGCAGATAATTGATCAAGTCACCGGGACTGCGAGTTTTCCCAAAACTTCCTTCGATCACATCTTCATTATCAGGGATCCTTTTCTTGAATCCGGGCATTTCTTTGTGACCAAAATAAATTTTATACAAGATCGCTCCATCCGTTTGTTTTTGAAATTTATCTGTTGAAAGGTCGCTTGGTGCCGGATTCAAATTCACCGCTTTAACGCCATCTCCCTTCCCGCTTACACCATGACAACTTTTGCAATGTTCAACATACAATTCGCTTCCCAATTTGATAGAGGAAGGATCGGATGGAACAGGATTCTTCATCTTTTCATAACTGTCAGGAACTTTCCAGGGATCCTGTTGCGGATGTATCAATGAAAGCATGGTGGCGGTAAATGCAAGCAGCCCAAGCATTGATAAAATATTTTTCATATTATTTTTTTTAAGAGTCCTTAAAACGGGTGAAGTATGCTACAAAATCAAAGCAGATTCGAGGTGATATTCTATGACAGAAGTCATTCACAACTGCCCCGTTTGTCATAAAATAAAACACGAAATGAAATTGAAATTCATGGCATCATTGATCATCCACCATCATTTTGGTTTTTTGTTTATCTTTAATCATACAAATACGTGAAGCTGTTTTCTACTACACCCGATTCCTGTAAGCTGCTTTACACTTTCAAACCGAAACACAAACTGAGCGATGTTATTATACCCATTGTTTGAAGAAGCTGCTTTACAATACAGGGACAGCACAGCTATTGTGTATGAAGATGCATCTTTGAGCTACAAAGAATTGGCAGCAAAAGTTTCGGATCTGTCCAACGCCATCCTGCATCATGCAACAAAAGAAAAGTTTATCGGTATCAGTGCAACAAGGTCAATTGAAATGATCGTGGGTGTGCTGGCGATCTTAAAAGCAGGAAAAACATATTTGCCACTCGACAGCAATTATCCTTCCTTACGTTTACAGCAATTGATCGAAGATTCAAACATCCATTACTGTTTATGTTTACAGCAAGAGCATGATCTTTTTGAAGGATTGGGATTATCGACTGTTCCAACAGATCAAGCATATCATTTACCGGATATTGCAGTTCCTTTTCAAACTGATGTGGTATGTGTATTATACACTTCGGGTTCTACCGGTAAACCAAAAGGTGTGTGTTTGGGCTATCAAGGCTTGATCAACCTGATCGAATGGCAAAAAGCAAACGGTATTGCAAAGCCCGGTGTAAAAACACTGCAGTTTTGCCATCTTAGTTTTGATGCTGCTTTTCAGGAAATATTTGTTCCGTTACTTACAGGCGGCACTTTATATATCATCAATGATACTTACCGCTTAAATACCGGAAATTTATTACGCTATATTGATGAACAGCAGATCAACCGCTTATTCCTTCCTTATGCTGTGGTACAATATTTAGCAGAAACAGCGCAGATGTATGAGTTGTATCCTGCTTCCATACAAGAGATCATCACCGGTGGGGAATTACTCAAGATCACTCCGCAGATAGCTCATTTTTTTACCGTGCTTTCTGATTGCGTATTGATGAATGTTTATGGGCCAACAGAAGCGAGTGTATGGGTGACAGAATTAAAATTAAAAGGCAATGCAGTGAATTGGCCGGCTATCCCATCACTTGGTAAACCGATAGCAGGCGCAGAGATCTTTATTGTTGATGCGCAATTACAATTATTATCTGAAGGTGAAGTGGGAGAAATATTAATTCATGGTGATTGCATTGCATTGTATTATTTGAATAAACCCGAACAAACTGCCGAACGTTTTATTGAATGGCAACATCCGCAGAAAGGTTTACTAAGCGTATATAGAACAGGTGATATGGCTGCATATCATGCAGATGGAACTTTACAGTTTAACGGACGCCGTGATGAGCAGGTAAAAATAAGAGGCGGCAACAGGGTTGAGTTGGGTGAGATAGAAGTAGTGATCGGCAATATTACAGGCATCAGTCAGGTGGTTGTAATAGCAAGAGAAGATACACCTGATCAAAAAAGAATTGTTGCATACATTATTCTTTCAGATTCTTCCCTTACAACAGACAGCATCAAAGATGAGATCGCAAAACATTTGCCCGATTACATGATCCCATCATCCATTGTTATTTTATCGGAGTTCCCTTTAACGGTCAGCGGCAAAATAGACAAGCATGCATTGCCTGCACCGGAGATAGTCAGTTCTTCCGATTCTTATTATTTTGAAGAACCTGTAAATGATTTAGAAGAATATCTGAAACTTTTATGGGAAGACCTGTTACATATAAAAAATGTCGGCACCACAGATGATTTTTTTGAATTGGGCGGCAATTCACTGATTGCCTGCCATTCAGATGATGGTGAGAATAGAAAAAGACAAAGGAAAACAATTGCCTTTGGTCTCTGTTTTTAATTATTCCAACATAAAAAAATTAGCGAAGCTTATTGAAGAAGACAATAGTGATTCAGAATTCTCACCATTGGTTGCTATTAAAGCATCCGGGAACAGACCGCCGGTTTATTTGATCCACGGCGACAGTCTGAATGTTGTAAATTTTAACGGCATAGCAAAACATATTCATCCTGAGCAGCCGGTATATGGTCTGCAGCCGAAAGGTTTGGATGGTAAAGCAGAAGCATTGGATACCATTGAAGCCATTGCTTCGTATTATTTAGAAGCGATATTGGAACAAAATCAAACAGGCCCTTACGCAATAGTAGGTTATTCATTCGGCGGTTATGTTGCCATTGAAATGATCAACCAATTAAAACAAATGGGCAAACCTGTTTTAATGCTCGGCATGTTTGACACCAATGTTTTGAATGCAGAGAATAATTTGAGTCTGCATAAAAAAATATTCAAAAAAATAATGCGCCAGTTTCCCAAATTTTTATGGTTGATCCGGTCTTTTGCAGAAGACCCGAAAAAAGCTTTTGATTATCAGGTAGAAAGTTTTAACGGAAGGATCAGGTCATGGATGGATAAAGGCACCAAGCATGTAAATCCCGGAATGGAATCCTATTATTTTCTGATGGATAAGATCAACAAACGACATGACAGGGCATTGTTTAAATATCACCTGAAACCATATCAAGGAAAAGTGGTTTTATTCAAAGCCATGGAAAGGCCTTATTTTGTTGATGATTTTGAATTTCTTGGTTGGACGCAATATGAAGAAGGAGGTGTGGAAGTGCATGATATACCCGGCGATCATCAAACGATGTTCTTCGAACCCAATTGTAAAGTACTTGCCGGAGAAATGGATAAAGCATTATTCAATGCAATAAAATAATGTATCAGTTAACCTGTAATACACTCCCTCCTATTGTTTGGAAAAATCCCGATGATTGTTTATTTCGCATAAAAGATTCCTCCGTATGGAAATTGCGGATCAATGAATTAATATCTTCAGTTGATCATTTATTTTCATTATTGCACCAGGAAGAAAAAAACAAAGCGTCTCTTTTTAAATTTGAGAAAGATAAAAAAGCATATATCATCAGATGGGGAATACTGAAATTGCTGCTCGCAAAATATGTACAAAAAGATCCATCGGATATCAGATTGATCAAAGGAGAAAATAATAAGCCCTTACTGCTGCAACAAATAACAGATACTCCGCTGTTTTTTAATCTATCGCATTCAGATGATCTTGTATTGATCGCAATTTCTGAACAAGAGATCGGTATTGATACTGAAAAAATAAACCGAACAATTCAGTATTCTGATCTGCTCGCAACTCTGTTTACTGACCATGAAAAAGAGATGATCATTGATGCAGCTGACCCCTATCCAATGTTCTATACTTATTTTACGAGAAAAGAATCTGTTGCAAAAGCAACCGCAAAGGGCATCAGTGATTCAATTGCAGATATACCGGTGTGTGATGGTAAACATCTGATCCATGAAAATAATGTATGCGGTATAAAAACGGGCCTGCAAGTAAATAGTTTTTTTATTGATGATGATTATACAGCAAGCCTTACAGTTGGAGATAGTCTTTCAGTTATTGAATTTTATTCAGCCGGTGCTTCACTTTTACAATAGAAAATGCTGCGCAGTTTTATTATTCCGCATGCAGCAATGCATCATACAAAACTTCAACAGTGTGTAAAGCTTCTCTTCCTGTTCCGTCTTTGATCTGATGACGGCAACTGGTGCCCGGTGCAGCAATGATAGTGTCTTCGCTTTGTTTCCGGACAGTGGGCAACAGCACCAACTCTCCTATCTGCATGGACAGATCATAATGTTCTTTCTCAAAACCAAATGATCCTGCCATACCGCAACAACCCGATGGAATCGTTTGCACACTATAATTTTCCGGCAGTGATAATATTTTTACAGATGCTGCAACAGAGGATACTGATTTTTGCTGACAGTGACCATGCAACTGAATATTCTTTTTCTCTGCAGTGAATTGTTCTTTGCTGATATTTCCTTTATCTATTTCACCGGCGATAAACTCATCAATGAAAAAAATGTTCTTCGCCAATTGTTCGGCTGCTTCCAAATTTTCATCCGTTGCCAGATCAGGATACTCATCCCTGAAAGTTAAAATAGCAGAAGGCTCAATGCCGATCATCGGTGTTTGATCTGAAATGATACCGCTTAATAATTCAATATTTTTATTCGCGATGATCTTAGCTTTACGAACCAATCCTTTGGAAAGCCATGTTCGACCGCTTTCTTCGTGCTTCGGAATGATCACTTCATATCCCAGATGCTCCAATAATAAAATTGCAGTTCTACCAATATGCGCATCGTTATAATTGGTAAACTCATCACAAAACAAATACACTTTTTTATTATCGAAAACAGGTCGCTTGTAATAATTGTGTTTATCATACCATGTTTTCAAAGTTACTTTTGATAAAGTAGGCATGGAACGTTTGACAGCAAATCCCACTGCTCTTTTTATGATGTTTCCGGTGACAGCATTTGTCATAAAAAAATTATAGATGGATGGTGCGATCGATCCAAGCCTTGCACTCAAAGAAAAATTAGCGATCATTAAAGAACGGAACGGGACACCATTGGCATCATAATACTGTTGTAAAAATTCTGCTTTCAGTTTGGCCATATCCACATTGGACGGGCATTCACTTTTACAGGCTTTACAACTCAAACAAAGTTCCATCACTTCATATATCTCTTTATGATCAAATCGATTGATCTTATCAGAGTTGGTTAAAAATTCACGCAAAATATTCGCCCTTGCCCTTGTTGTATCCTTCTCATTCTTTGTTGCCATGAATGAAGGGCACATCGTTCCGCCGGATAAATGTGTCTTCCTGCAATCACCGCTGCCGTTGCATTGTTCCGCATGCTGCAGAATATTTTGCTGATGATACCGAAAGATCGTTTTGAATTCAGGTGTGAATTGTCCGGGTGTGTAACGCAGCATGGTATTCATCGGCGGTGTATCCACTATTTTATTTGGATTGAAAATATAATGAGGATCCCAACTGCGTTTGATCTCCTTCAATAACTGATAATTCTTCTTCCCTACCATTTGTTCCAAAAATTCTCCGCGTAATCTTCCGTCGCCATGTTCACCACTTAAAGAGCCTTGATATTTTTTTACAAGTGTTGCCACTTCTTCTGCGATCGTTCTGAATAATTGATTGCCTTCTTTTGTTTTTAAATTGATGATGGGACGTAAATGAATTTCTCCCGAACCTGCATGTGCATAATGCACAGAATGCAAACCATGCTTCTTCAATAATTCATTGAAATCGCGGATATATGCAGGAAGATCATTTACATCAACAGCAGTATCTTCGATAACAGGTACTGCTTTCTCATCGCCTGGAAGATTGCCCAATAAACCCAATCCTGCTTTACGCAATGACCATATTTTTTTAGAATCATCGCCGAACAAAACAGGAAAATGATAGCCGAGATTCGCAGCACGCATTTCTGCTTCCACCTGTTTTGTTATTTCCAATATCTCTTCACGTGTTTGTTTTGCAAATTCAATCACCAGGATAGCACCGGGGTCACCCTGTACAAAAAAGCGGTTCTTTCTTTGTTCAATATTTTCTTTGGTGCATTCTAAAATATAGTGATCAATTAATTCGCTTGCGCTCGGATGATATTTTAATCCGATGAGGTTGGCACGCAATGATTCATCGATGGTATGAAAATGCACACATAACAACCCAACCTCTCTCGGAGGTAGCGGAACGACATTCAATTTTATTTCAGTGATAAAAGCCAAAGTTCCTTCAGAGCCTGCAATGAGTTTACAGAAATTAAAATCTTCAGTTCCTGCGGTGAAGGGAGCCGTATCCAACAATAAGTCAACAGCATAACCGGTATTCCTTCTTTCAACCGTTTTTTTCGGATATTCTTTTCTGATCTCCACCTGATTATCGTAGTTGCTTAATATGCTTCTTATGTTTTTATAAATATTCCCTTCCAAATTATTGAGCTCACATTTTGCATGAAAGTCATCGAGGGATAAAGTATGAAAAACAGCTTCAGAACCATCGCTCAAAAAAGCTTTCACTTCGAGCAAATGTTCTCTGGTGCTTCTGTACACAACTGAGTTTGATCCGCAGGAATTATTGCCTACCATACCTCCCATCATCGCACGGTTGGCAGTGGAAGTTTCAGGGCCGAAAAATAAACCATGCGGTTTAAGAAACATATTCAACTCATCGCGTATCACACCCGGTTGCACGCGAACCCAATGTTCTTCTTTATTGAATTCAAGTATTTGCGTAAAATTTTTTGATACATCAACCACGATCCCTTTTCCAACTACCTGACCTGCCAAAGATGTGCCTGCTGTTCTCGGAATAAGAGAAGTATTTTCTTTGTTTGCAAAATCAATTAATTTTCTGATATCCTCATTGGTTTTCGGAATAGCAACAGCCAAAGGCATTTCGCGGTAAGCTGAAGCGTCTGTTGCATATAAAGTGCGTATCGTATCATCAAAATATAAATCACCGTCTAATTGATGAAACAGTTGCTGAAGCTTCAGATTCATTGTAATTCTTTAATAATTTCAGTCCTAATTGCAGCAAAAATAATCTTTTCACATAAAAGCCCTGATTCTAATAAAACAAGGGGTTAAACCAATGTTATAAAAATGTTGTTTTATTAATGAAAAGCCTGATGTAAATCATGTTTTTTTAAAGTGTGTGTCGCTAACTTAGCACAGTAATCAGGGGTGTGTAAAAAGAAACTAACGACCATGAAAAGTGCATTTTTATTACGTGCAAAAAAAGCAATTACATTTTTCCTATTAATGCAATTCACATTTTTTTTGGCCTCTGCACAAGTTTCTTATTTTGCAAAAGACGATCTGAATCTTTTGGTCAGCGGCACTTCTACTTTACATGATTGGGATCTGAAAGCAGCCAAAGGTGATTGTAAAGCCACATTTAATTTTGATAAAGACGGTCAACTGACTTCCATCTCCGAACTTTCCTTGGTTACACCTGCAGAAGCTTTAAAAAGCGGGCACAGCGGTATGGATAAAAATGCTTACAAATCTTTAAAGACCGATAAACATAAGAACATCACATTTGTTTTCTCGTCAGGTAAAGTAAATGCTGACGGAACCATTAACTGTATCGGCAAATTAACCATTGCAGGAGTAACGCATGATGCTGAGTTGCTTGCGAATTACAAAATGAATCCGGACAAAAGCATCTCTATTAACGGGAATAAAAAGATTAACATGCTTTATTACAATATGGAGCCTTCTACTTTTATGGGCGGCATGTTTAAAGTAGGTGATGAAGTAAATTTAAAATTTGATTTGACACTTCATAAATGATCAAGGCGAAAAGCCTTTTACTGAGGTTTATTTTCATGGTGTTCGCAGTCAGGGTTTCATTATCCTGGCTGCTTTTTTTTGAAATACGATGAAAATGATAAATGAAATTACTTGAGAAAGCCGAAGAATTTATCGAAAATAGATCTTTGAATTCTTGAAGACTCTTTTAGATTTTCTTTAAATATTTCTATCTGATCTGCAGGAGTCCAATCAGTTAATCCTTCATACCAAACCATATCAGTATATCGTAGGCCTCTTTCCTTCACAGTTTCTATACTATGCGGACCTGAAATAAGTTTATAGGATTAGGTAGAATGTACGCAAAGAATAATAAAAGGTTTGGTTATAACTAAATATATTAGTAATTTGAAGTCTAAATTATTTAGTTATGTTTA
>CAIVCF010000210.1 GCA_903904335.1 uncultured Chitinophagaceae bacterium
TAGACTTCAAATTACTAATATATTTAGTCGCATCCAAACCTTTTATTATTCTTTGCGAACATTATGCCTAATCCTAAAAGTTAATTCGATTTGTGTATTAAAGTTGTATTTTTTATGAACGGTTATTTTAGTATAATAACAATGAGCAACAAGCTTTGTTTAGTTTACCACTACAAAATCAGGACGCTTGATAAACTGGCTGTTGTATTTAAAACTTAGATCGCTGGTCAATGTGATATTAAAGTGGCTCATATCATTGGTGATACGTGGAAAATAAAAAACTTTCAATTCAATGGTGCCGAAAACAAGATTCTCGTTTCTTGTTCGTACACCTCCGCCCACACTTAGATAACCATCGCCCTGTGAAATAGGTTGGCCTGCCGGTTTTAAAAAACAAAAGCTTGCAAAAGTGAAAGGTGCAAAACGGAAACCGAAAAAACTCTTGGTATTATAGAAAACAGATTGTGAATTGATTGTCATCCGCGTTGATGCAGTCGTATCAGGATTTGAAAATTGCTGAATGCCATAACTGCTGTTCAGTAACAATGGCTCATTTAAAAAAGTATTGATCTGCTGTGTGATACTTCCGTTAATGAAATGTCTGGTTAACCATTTGGTATTGCGAATTCTTCTCAGTCTGGTAAATGATTCTAAGCTTGCCAACAGGCTAATATCCTGTAAACTTCCTTTATTGAGATATCCTCCCGCCTTTAATTCGAAATTGTAATAGTCTTTACGTTTTGTAAAATAGTTACGTTGCAGATCAGCACCAAGATAGGGCCTGACGTACTGATTTTTATTGGTCCATCCTGCAATGGCAGAATAATTAAAGCCTTCGGGTACATCTTCATTTCTTCCGAATCCGTAAATAAATGAAGTTTTGTAATAATCCTGTTTAAAAATAGTATAAGCAGTTAAAACGCTTGTTTGGTTTGCATATAAATAGTTATAAGTTACTTTATATCTTAAGGGTATCTCAGTAAAGTTTGTATTGATCAATCTCAGCGCAATGAATTCTCTGTTTTTTCGTTTAACGGTTTCATGTAATAGATTTTTTGCAGAGATATTATAACCTGCCCATGCATCAGTTGAAGTATAACGATAATTATAATCGGATAAATAGTAAGCTACGGTATCGTATAGATAATTGTTGCGTGTAAAATGAAGCGATGTTTGTATTTGGCCTGTCCATAAATGATAGGGACTCACCAAAGGAAGTGTCAGATTGGTGTAAAGCGTATTTTCCTGACGGTAGCCATTGTTAAAAGCAGGGTTCATGTTTTGATAACCGGCTGTAAAATCAATGAAACTTCCTTTGATGTTTCGTTTGGTGTATTCTAATCCAAATCCGGTTTTCGGTTCACGGGTATAATCAAAAACGGTTTGTACCACTATTCTGTCACCGCGGCCTCTGAAATTATCATCTGTTCCCTGCAGGTATAAACTGCTTGAGCTTTCAGTAGTGATCGCACCACTGATTGGAAATACATCTTTATAAAAAACTACAATGTCAACAGAATCAACATTCAAATTCTCACCCATCACTTCATGAACCGCAATTCTTGCATCCTGCAAGTAAGGGATGGTTCTTAAAAAACGATCATTATCCGCCATCAGGTAAGGAAGAAGGGAATCGCCTGATCTGAAAAATAAATTGTTTCTGATCGTTTTTTCAGATGTGCTTACGTGCAATTTGTTGCCGAGATTAGTAAAGAAACCACTGAAGGATTTGGAAGTATCATTAACAGATTGGCCATAATTGACTTTTTTAATGATTATTTTCCTGATGATATTTCCTTTATAAAGAATATACGGATCGATATTTTTTACAACATCCAATAATGCAGAATCAGAATGGTTGGCAGCACTCACAGAAACACTTTGCCCCAATTTTCCCAATAAACCTTTTTTCTTTGCAAGAAAGAATTCATCACTGCTATCCTTTTTATCCTGCGCTTTTACAAAGGACAGGATGAAAAACATACAAACAATGAATGAACCGCACTTTATAAAGAAACACCGTCTTGCCTGCACTTTACTTTTTTTATTGGAATAAATCAATTACAAATTAATCAATCGTTCGTTAATAAGATTTAAATGTTATTTGCAGTTGAATGGATGCCTGTTATTATTTTTTCCATCAAAATAAATTCTAATTCCTGTTTCGGAATGCCGAACCTTGAATCCTTGGGAAAAGGTTTGGTTTGTCCCGTTCTTGTAAAACCTCTGCGTTCATACCATTCGATCAATTCATGCCTTACAGAAATAACAGTCATCACGATCGTATGGCAAGCATGATCCGTTGCATATTCCTCAGCTGCAATCAATAATTTTTTCCCGATGCCTGCTGTCTGCATTTCAGGGGAAACTGTCAACATCTGAAGGTAAATTTTTTTATCCTGCTGTTGCAGATGTACACAAGCAACAATCCTGTTATTTGTATCACAACATTTTAGTATGGTATCAGATGGACTTTGAAAGATGCTTGCTAATGCTAAAGCATCCGTTCTTGTTCCATCCAATAAATCTGCTTCGGTTGTCCATCCTTTTTTCGAAATGTTTCCCCGATAAGCACTATTTACTAATTTTACCAAGGCAGTAATATCTTCCGGCAGCGATGGCAATATTTGATAAGATCCGGTCATGTTGCAAATATCAGTTCTTACTTGTAAAGCAAATACGATTTTTAAAATTTACGGAAGATGATTTTACTCATTTTTCACAGCTTTTTATGCGTTTAACTTGTATTTCAAAATAACGGAAAGGTTATTTTACTATTCACCATAAAAAACATTTGCTATGCCAGAGTTTGATACCGCTCACGTCAAAAACATTGCGCTGCTTGGACATTCCGGCAGCGGAAAAACAACCTTAGCAGAGAGCATGTTATTTGAAGCAGGGTTGATCAATCGCCGCGGAACGATCGAAGAAAAAAATACAGTCAGCGATTACACAGAGCTGGAACAGGAAAGGGGTAATTCCATTTTTTCAAAATTATTACATACGCGTTGGCGCGGTTATAAAATAAACATCATTGATACACCGGGGTATGATGATTTTGCCAGCGAAGTGCTCAGTGCTTTGCGTGTGGCCGATACAGGGATCGTTTTATTGAATGCAGCCATGGGTGTGGAAGTTGGCACTGATATCATTTTAGAATATACAGACGAATTTAAAACGCCTACCATTCTTGCGGTGAATCAATTGGATCATAGCAAAGCTGATTTTGATAAAACAGTTCGGGAAGCAAAAGATCATTTCGGCAGTCATATAGTGGTTGTGCAATATCCGTTAAATCAAGATGAAGGATTTAATCAAATTGTTGATGTGTTGAATATGGTCTTGTATCAATATCCACCTGAAGGAGGCAAGCCACAAAAGCTTCCGATACCCGATATTGAAAAAGCAAAAGCAGAAAATCTACACAAAGAATTAATTGAAGCCATTGCAGGAAATGATGAAGCGTTGATGGAAAAATATTTTGATAAAGGTGAATTGAGTGAAGATGAAATGAAAGAAGGTTTGCATTTATCTATGCTTCGTCATGATTTATTTCCGGTGTTCTGTATTTCAGCTAAACTAAATATGGGTGCAGGAAGATTGATGGGTTTTATTGATAATGTTTGTCCGCCTGCTAATGAAATGCCCGATCAGATAACCAGTGACGGAAAAAAATTACCATGTGATGCTAACGGGCCGGCCTGCATTTTTATTTATAAAACAATTTCAGAACCGCATATCGGAGATCTGAGTTTCTTTAAAGTGTATTCAGGTACTGTAAAAAGCGGAATGGAATTAGTGAATGAAACCACAGGAACATTTGAAAAGCTGAATCAGTTATTTGTGGTGGAAGGAAATAAAAGAACAAATGTAACTGAATTGGTAGCAGGTGATATTGGTGCCACTTTAAAATTAAAAAATACGCATGTAAATAATACATTGCACGAAAAGGGCAAGCAAATAGAATTAAAACCGATCGTTTTCCCTGCTCCTAAAATGAGTATTGCCATTGCCAATGCAAAACGCGGTGAAGAAGATAAATTAGCAACAGCATTACATCAGTTAAAAGAAGAAGACCCAACAGTACAGGTAGAAGTGTCTGGAGAATTAAAACAAACATTATTGCATTGTCAGGGTGATATGCATTTGAACGTGATCAAATGGAAATTGGAACATCAGTATAAATTGGATGTTCAGTTCTTTAAACCAAAAATTGCATACAGAGAAACGATCCGCAGATCTGCCGATGCCAGTTATCGTCATAAAAAACAATCAGGGGGTGCAGGACAATTTGGTGAAGTGACCATGCGCATAGAACCCTGGTATGAAGGCATGCCTGATCCCGTTGGATTGAATGTTCGCGGCAGGGATGAATATCCATTGCCATGGGGCGGTAAATTAGTTTACTTTAATTGCATTGTTGGCGGTGTGATCGATCTTCGTTTTCTTCCATCCATCATGAAAGGCGTGATGGAAAAAATGCAGGAGGGTCCATTAACAGGCTCTCATGTAAGAGATATAAGGGTAAGTGTGTTTGACGGAAAGATGCATCCTGTTGATAGTAATGATATGGCTTTCAAATTAGCCGGTATCATGGCATTCAAAGATGCATTTCAACATGCCGATCCGCAATTATTGGAACCGATGTATATGCTGGAAGTGCTTTGTCCTGATGAATTAACCGGAAATATCATGGGCGATCTGCAAACACGCAGAGCAATCGTTGAAGGTTTTGATGCCGAAGGGCATTTTACGGTTGTGAAAGCAAAAGTGCCTTATGCAGAAATGTATCAATACGCATCTACTTTGCGGTCTTTATCACAGGGAAGGGCAAGATTCAGAATGAAGTTTGATCATTATGCTGCCGTTCCTTTTGACCTGCAAAAGAAATTGGCGGAAACCTATCGCAATGAATCTGTATTGGAAGAAGCTTAGTAAATGTGCGGATATGTAAACTGTGCGGATGTGCAAATTTGAACAGTCAAATTTATTTGCACATCTGCACAGTTATAATTTGTACATACGCCTGTCTTATTTATAATCATCTACTCCATCAACGATCTCACCGTAGTCAATCAACAATTCTTCACCGCATTTAATATCACGAAGCGTTTCAAAATAGATTCCATCATTCACTGAAATAATATTAGGTGTATTGGAATGATTGAGATAATTCACCAGGTCCATCACTTTAAAACCGTAATCAGGAACAAAATAATTTTCATCATCATACAGACAATAAGTCTCGATCAAATCCTTTGAATGAGCAGGCAACATTTCCACTTCACTGATGGGTAATTTTATCCATTCACCCATGTTCTTTGAAAAGAAAGTATTGCATCCTTTCGGAATATCACGAATGGCAAATACGCCGATACCATGAATGGGAGAGGCTTTCAGCGTAACATACGTTTCGTCTCTCAGGTCTTTGAGCAATTCTTCCTTTGTCATAATCTATTTGCGCTGTACCAAAGGATAATGATCAATTGTTTCAAACACATTACGCGGATCCTGTTTCAAAATAGAAATGAACCTGTTTAATGAATCGGCAAATTGTTTCTTTTCGAATAACCTGTCATGAGATAAGATCACAATTGCATTCTGCTCGAAAGTAGAACCGTCATCAAATTTCTGATTCACTCTTTTTGCCATTTCAGTGGCACTTTCTTTCGGTTGTTTTTGTTTCCCGTTTTGCCCCCATTCAATATCCCAACCGATAATTTTGTAGCCTGTAGAATCTAAACGTTTCACCAACTTATTTTCTGCTTTTTGTCCGTGAATTACACCATTAGAAGCCCAGGTATTGTTGCCGGGTAAGCGAATGATCTTTACACCGATCTGTAATTCTTTTTCATTGCGCATAAAATCACTGTATGCACTATCGGGCATGGAATAAAATTTTGCATACTTGTCATTGAAACCATGACTGAAGCTATGATTGGCCAATAAAAACTGAGGATATTCATTGCGGATAGAATCGATCAATCTTTTTTTGAAAGGACCAACCTGATTAAACCCTACAGAAAAAAAAGTAGCTTTCACATTCTGTTCTTTAAACACCTGTTTGCAATTCACGGTTCCGGGTGGTTGCGGAGAATCATCCCATGTTAAGAAAATATAGCGTTTTGAACTGTCATATTTGATGGGTGTGCCGGGAATCGGTTTAGCAATTACTTTCAATGAATCTGCATTCACAGTTTTTTGTTCTGCATTGTTGCAGGCAGCGAGTAATAACAGCAGTGCGCTGCATCCTGCTAAATAAATATTTCTCATGTTCATCATTTGCAGCAAAAGTAAACAGTGAATGGTTGAATGCAATTGCTTATTTATTCATGTGATGTGAATAAGAATCTTATTGCATAAAAGGTATTCATATTTTATAATGGCAGAGAATCTTTAAAATCTGATATGCCTGAACATAATTCGTATTGCAGTTCTCATATCTTTTAACTTATTTTATGAGAGATATTTTATCTTCAACATTTCAAATAGCAGTTAACATGGACTATACATCTTTTTGTCAAAAAAATATTGAATATCATCATTCAGCAAAAACATTTGATGATATCCGCCATAGCGAATACGCACAGTTGGATAAAGAAGGTCATGTTTATCTGGATTATACGGGCGGCAATCTTTTTTCAAGATCGCAGGTAGTAAAGCATCTAGATTTTTTACAACAACATGTTTTCGGCAATCCGCATTCCACCAATCCAACATCCTTGCTGTCCACAAAATATGCTGAAGAAACAAGAAAGGCTGTACTGGACTATTTTAATGCAGGAGATGATTATTACTGTGTGTTTACTGCCAATGCCACACAGGCTTTAAAGATAGTGGGAGAGTCTTATCCCTTTGATCACAAAAGCCATTTTTTATTATTATTCGATAATCATAATTCGGTGAATGGAATTAGGGAATATGCCAAAAGAAAAGGGGCAAGTTTTGAATACAATCCTGTTTATTTGGAAGATCTGAGAATTGATGAGATAAAACTTCATCAGAAACTCACTTCCAATAAATACAAACACAATAAATTATTTGCCTACCCTGCACAATCGAATGTGACAGGTGTAAAGCATGATTTGAAATGGATAGAACTGGCGCATGAAAACGGTTGGGATGTTTTATTGGATGCAGCAGCATTCGTTCCAACAAATACTTTGGATCTGCAGCAGATCAAACCTGATTATGTTTCACTTTCTTTTTACAAGATTTTCGGTTATCCTACAGGAATAGGAGCATTGTTGATTCAGAAAAAAGCGTTTGAAAAATTAGATAAGCCATGGTTTGCAGGCGGAACAGTTTCTTATGCGTCTGTTACGATGCCTGAATTTTTCTTAGTGGAGAATCAGGAAAGATTCGAAGAAGGTACTTTGAATTATTTATCGATACCTGCGGTGAAAATAGGATTGGACTGGATCCAAGAAATCGGAATGGATAACATTCAAAAAAGATTAGCATCATTAACAGGTTATTTGATCGATGAACTGCATCAGCTGAAACACAGTAATGGAAAATCATTGATACATATTTTCGGACCCGAGAATAATGTGAAAAGAGGTTCAACCATCATCATGAACTTTTTTGATAAGTTAGAGAATAAAATAAATGTGGATGAGATCGAATATAAAGCCAATCTAAAAAAAATATCTATTCGTATCGGTTGTTTCTGCAATCCGGGTATTGATGAGATCACGAATTGCATCACATCCGAAGAACTTTCTGTTTTTTATTCATCACGTGACGATGCGCATTACGACAAGATACATTTCTTAGGAAGGATGAGAGGTGCCATCCGCATATCTTTAGGCCTCATGTCTAATTATGAAGATTGTGAAAAATTTCTGGACTTTTGCAGAAGCTTTCTTCAATAATCTTGTCTATTTAAAAACGTATAGTATCAAAAAATACAAGGAGAAAAAGTATTACATTGCTGAATATAATTGTATCTGCTTAAATTAAATATCCGATGCTGGTATCTGTTATTATAAGTCTTGCTATAATTGTTTTTACTATTTTGATACATGGATTGGGAACTACCTATTTGGTTGTTTATTTATATCGCAAACATTGGAAGAAAGAACAGGATTGGGGCATCAGAAATTCCTTATTCGTTTTATCTTCTACTGCTTTGTTTTTGATGGTACTTCATTTTGTTGAAATTGCAGTATGGGCATTTGTTTATTTAATCATACCGGATATCACCCAGGTTGCTGGTGTTGAAGAAGCTATCTATTTTTCAATGGTTACTTATGCCACTTTAGGATATGGCGATATTGTATTGGGACCTCATTGGCGTATTATGAGCGGCTTTGAAGCCATGAATGGAATACTGTTGTTCGGATGGTCAACCGCGATGTTTTTCTCTACCGTTCAAAAAATATTAAGTAATCTCAAAGGCAGGTTTGACGGTTAACATGGAAGCTCTTTTAAAATCAAAGCCCCATTCGAAAGAATGAGGCTTAATCCATTTTTGGATCTAGGATTTTTGGTTTTTCAATAGGTCATTGACAAGAATACAATCATAGGGCTTATATTTTTCAACAGACATCAGTCACATCAATTTTAATATTCTTTTTAAGCATCTTTAAGCTGATATTAATAAAAACCCCATTCAAAAAGAACGGGGCTTGCACTGTGTTTCCACATACGATACACTAAGAATGGATATTCGCAGCAGTATGTTATATATGCAGCATAAAGTTATTTAATAATCAAATTTTAAAACAACAAATTGTTCACAAAATTTCAAATATTATTGTAACTGGTAATGTACTTATTTTTTTATTTACTTCTGGGCACAAAAAAACGCAAACCCTTTCCTGTATTGCGTTTCAGTGATAAAGCGGAGAGAGAGGGATTCGAACCCCCGGACCTTTGACAGTCAACGGTTTTCAAGACCGCCGCATTAGACCGCTCTGCCATCTCTCCGGCGCAAAAATACATCCTCAGCTATAACGACCCAAAAAATATAAAAAAGAATATTTGATTTAACGGCTGTTTCGGGAGAATGTCGTAATTTTTCTGCATAATAGCTCCCAATGAAAAAGGTATCGCAAATTCTTGCCCGCAAAGGAAATAATATTATTTCTGTTGATGCATCAACAACTGTATTAGACACTTTAAAATTAATGGCTGAAAAAAATATCGGATCGGTGGTAATTACAGAAAAAGGAAAATATGCAGGACTTCTTACTGAAAGAGACTATGCTCGCAAAGTTATTTTAATGGGTAAGCTTTCCAGTGAGACAAGTGTTTCAGAGATCATGAGCACTGATCTGCCGCATATAGCCCCTGATTTTTCCATTGAAGTCTGTATGCATATTCTGGGGGATAAAAATCTTCGGTATTTACCTGTATTTGATAAGCAGGATAATTTCTGCGGTATCATTTCCATCGGTGATATTGTGAATGAAACCATCCTTTCACAAAAAGACATGATCGATCAGCTGCATAATTATATTCACTCATAAAAACTTATGGCTGCAACGGAAACATCCAATCATTATCTTTGACGACTGATGCGTCATCTACAATCAATCAATAAATATTTCTGGAAGTACAGAACCCGCTTATTCCTTGGGTTTCTGTTTATCATTCTGTCCAATTATTTTCGGATACTTACGCCGCAAATATCAGGTTATGTAGTTGATAAAGTGGAACATTCCATCAGCGAGCATACCGGTAATAAAAATGTTCAGGTAAAAGACAGAAAAGCTAAATACAATGTATTGGTTGTTCAATTCATCAATACCATTGAATCGGCCAATACAAGTTTTGGCGAGAATGTTATTTTATGCGGAATTACATTGCTCGTGTTAGCATTACTGAGTGGATTCTTTATGTTCCTGATGAGACAAACCATCATTGTAATGAGCCGCCACATTGAATTTGATCAGAAGAATGAAGTTTTTAAACATTATCAAAAACTCGATACTAATTTTTATAGAACGCATAGTACAGGTGATCTGATGAACAGAATTACCGAAGATGTAAGTCGTGTAAGAATGTTTACAGGTCCCGCCATTATGTATATCATCAACTTAGCTGCGACTATCGGTTTTAGTTTATATTTTATGTTTGGTGAAAACTGGCGATTGACTGTTTATGTGCTTTCACCCTTACCCATTCTTGCCATCACTATTTATATGGTGAATACCATCATTCACAAAAAGAGTGAAAAGATCCAGGCATTATTATCTGATCTTACAACCACAGCGCAGGAATCTTACTCAGGGATACGGGTGATCAAATCTTTTGTTCAGGAAAAAGCCATGCTCGGTTTTTTTGATAAGAACAGTGAAGATTACAAACGCAATGCCATCGGATTGGCAAAAGTGGAAGCCATTTATTTTCCTGCGATGGCATTATTGATCGGGCTTAGTAATATCTTAACTATTGGAATCGGTTGTTGGTATCAAGTTCATAACCAATACAGCGTTACTTACGGAACCATCCTTGAGTTTGTGATCTATATTAATATGTTGACATTTCCGGTAAGCGCCATCGGATGGACTGCCAGCATGATTCAACGTGCTGCAGCATCGCAAAAAAGATTGAATCAATTTTTACAAACCGTTCCTGAAATAAAAGACATTCATGCTGAAGGCATATCGAAACTGAGTGGCGATATTGTTTTTGACGATATAACATTCACCTATCCTCATACAGGAATAACAGCTTTGCAAAACTTTAATCTAACCGTTAAAGAAGGCGAAAAGATTTTATTATTGGGAAGAACCGGAAGCGGTAAATCCACGATTGCGCAACTCTTGCTTCATTTTTATAATCCTTCAAAAGGTAAAATAACGATCGGAGGAAAAGATATTCAAACGATCGCTTTACAAGAATTACGCGAGCAGATCAGTTATGTTCCGCAGGATGTTTTTTTATTCAGCGACAGCGTAGAACATAATATCAGCTTCGGTTTGCATGGAGATACGCCTCATGAAAAAGTCGAACAGGCTGCTTCCTTTGCCAGTGTTCATAAAGAAATTCTCGGGTTTGAAAAGCAATACGAAACGATGATAGGAGAGCGTGGGGTAACATTAAGCGGTGGCCAGAAACAAAGAATATCCATTGCAAGAGCACTGATCAAAAACCCGGAGATCGTGGTGTTTGATGATTGCCTTAGCGCGGTAGATGCAAAAACCGAAAACACCATCGTGAATAATCTGGATAAATTCCTGCACGATAAAACTGCCATCATCATTACCCACAGGATCTTTTCTTCTTTCCGTTTCAACAAGATTGTTGTGCTGGAAGACGGCATGATCAGTGAAGAAGGCACCCATGAAACGCTGATGGGACAAAACGGATATTATGCCGAATTATACCGGTTACAGCTGACGGAGTCGGCCGCCACTTCAAATGCAGATACTATTATTCTTTAATCTATTTGAGAAAATAAACAAACTAGATTTCTAAAGTTTTGGCAATTCCGAAACAATCCTATATTTGCTACACATTTTTTTTAAATTAAATAGTTCACTAAAATCAAATCAGCAGTGGCGTACGAGAATAACGACAAGAAATTAGAAAGTGTTTACAGTAAAAGAATCAGAGCCGGAAAAAGAAGGACTTACTTTTTTGATGTAAGGGCAACCCGTGGTAATGATTATTATCTAACCATTACAGAAAGTAGAAAACGTTTTGATGATAATGGGTATGACAGACACAAGATCTTTTTGTATAAAGAAGATTTCAACAAATTCATTAAAGCATTGATAGAGGCTGTTGATTATGTAAAAACCGATTTGATGCCTGATTTTGATTTTGATGCATTCAACCATGAGTATAATGATGCAGAGGGCAGTGAAACAACTTCTGTTGCTGCAGAACCTGAACAGGAAGTAATAAAACCGGCAGAACAATCAGTAGCCCCTGTTATTGAAACACCTGCTCCTCCGGCAGACAATGGTTCACATGAAGAAGTTGACAAATGGTAATTATCACTTTTAAATAATTCGAGCCGTTCTCAAAAGAACGGCTTTTATATTTCTTTCATCATCCATATATCACAACCGCAATGCCCACTGTTGCCAAGCGGTCCTTTTAAATAACTAAATCCGAATTTCTCATACACTTTCACCGCTTTACTTAATTCAGGCATTGATTCAAGGTACACATTTGTAAAGCCCATTTCTTTGGCAGTATCTAAACATTTGCTGATCATCATTCTTCCCAAACCTGATCCACGTGCATCTTTCGAAAGATACATTTTTACCAATTCACAATATCCTTTCGGTAAATTCTCAGTGGGAAATATTCCTGCGCCGCCGATCACTGTACCATTTAATTCAGCAACAAAATATTTGCTGTTGGGTGTTGATTGGAACAATTCAAAAAGATGATCTGTAGTGGTATCAAAATAAACAGTTCCGGGTTTGGCAGCGTTGAATTCTTCCAGACTTTTTCTGATAATTGCTGCCAATGAAGCATTATCTTTTAATTCAATATTTCGTATTAATACTTCTTCCATTTTATAGTTTTGTTTCATTAACGTAAATTGCGAGTACATACTAATAATCACCCAACCAGCTACGAAAGATTGTCACTCTGAGGCTCTCGAAGAGCGATGACTAATAGTTCGTTATAAAATCATGGTTCGAGTGCCTCACCATGACATCATCATTCCAAACTTGCGATTCTCGACTCACGATTACCGTTGTCTAATCTTCCCTGAAATATTTATACGCGTTGATCAATCCATTGGTAGAGGAATCATGCGCAATCACTTTATCATTATTTTCTAATTCAGGTAAAATTTTACTGGCTAATTGTTTTCCCAGTTCAACACCCCATTGATCAAAACTGAAAATATTCCAGATCACACCCTGTACAAAGATCTTATGTTCGTACAATGCGATCAAGGTTCCTAAAGTATATGGTGTGATCTTTTTTACCAAAATAGAATTAGTGGGTTTATTGCCTGCAAATACTTTGAATGGCGTGAGCTTTTTAATTTCATCTTCTGTCTTGCCGGCTTTCATCAATTCAACTTTTACTTCATTTTCACTCTTGCCATTCATTAAAGCTTCTGTTTGTGCAAAGAAGTTGGAAAGCAGTTTAACATGATGATCGCCGATAGGGTTATGGCTCTTGGCAGGTGCTATAAAATCTGCCGGAATTAATAATGTTCCCTGGTGTATCAATTGATAGAACGCATGTTGGCCATTGGTTCCCGGTTCGCCCCAAATAACCGGACCGGTTGCATAATTAACCGGATTACCGTTTCTGTCAACACTCTTACCATTACTTTCCATATTGCCCTGCTGAAAATAAGCGGCAAAGCGATGCATGTACTGATCATAGGGAAGAATGGCTTCACTTTGTGCACCGAAGAAATTGGTGTACCAAATGCCGATCAATGCCATCAATACAGGAATATTTTTTTCAAATTTTTCTTGCTGAAAATGTTCGTCAGCAGCATAAGCGCCTCGCAATAATTTTTCAAAGTTGCCGAAACCGATGGTTAGTGCAATTGATAGACCGATGGCACTCCACAAAGAATATCTTCCACCAACCCAATCCCACAATTCAAACATATTTGCTTTATCAATCCCGAATTTCACTACCTCTTTTTCATTCGTGCTGAGTGCTGCAAAATGTTTGGCAATATTTTTTTCATCTTTTGCATGTTCTAAAAACCAATTTCTTGCTGTGTGCGCATTGGTCATTGTTTCCTGTGTGGTAAAAGTTTTGGAAGCAACTAAGAATAACGTTTCATCAGGCGTCACTTTCTTTAAAGTTTCGGCAATATGTGTTCCGTCAACATTACTTACAAAATAAGCTTGAATACCATCTATCCAATATGGTTTTAAGGCTTCTGTAACCATTACAGGGCCAAGGTCGCTTCCGCCGATTCCAATATTGACGATGTATTTTATTTTTTTACCGGTATATCCTTTCCAATTGCCACTATGAATTTCTTCACAAAAAGATTTCA
>CAIVCF010000211.1 GCA_903904335.1 uncultured Chitinophagaceae bacterium
AGCCATGAGTGGGTGGTTGATAATTGAAACGAAAAATCATTCATGGCGTGGTGATCTGTCAATTAATAAACAGATAGCCACAGCATGTACGATAGCTTTTTAACGATGATCTTTTCGTTACATTATGACGTTCGTTTTGGGGATTATTAATAAATAGCATCTCTGTTAACAGCACCGAACAGTTATGGTCAACGAATAATAAGAACTGATACAATACTATTCACAACAATAAATAACTCCCCTTTAGGGGATTGGGGGTATGGAAAAAAATTCAAAAATATACGTTGCAGGCCATCGCGGCATGGTGGGGAGTTCAATAGTCAGAAAATTATTGAAGGAAGGTTATTCGAATATTGTAACAAGAACATCTGCTGAATTAGACTTGCGTAATCAACAAGCAGTGAAAGAATTTTTTGCAAAAGAAAAGCCGGATCATGTTTTTCTGGCCGCAGCAAAAGTGGGTGGCATTGTAGCCAATAATACGTATCGTGCAGACTTCATTTATGATAATCTGATGATTGAATCCAATATCATTCATGAGTCTTATGTGAATAAAGTAAAAAAATTATTGTTCTTAGGTTCATCCTGTATTTATCCTGCTTTGGCGCCGCAACCATTGAAAGAAGAATATTTATTATCGGGGTATCTGGAGCAAACCAATCAACCTTATGCGATCGCAAAAATTGCGGGTATAGAATTGTGTGATTCATATAGGGCGCAATATGGATGCAATTTTATTTCTGCGATGCCGACTAATTTGTACGGACCGAATGATAATTACGATCTGGAAAAATCGCATGTATTACCTGCCTTATTAAGAAAATTCATCACCGCAAAAAGGAATAATGATCCGTATGTTGAACTATGGGGAACGGGTTCTCCGCGAAGAGAATTTTTGCATGTGGATGATCTGGGAGAAGCCACTTTATTCTTAATGAACCATTACAATGGAAAGGGGTTGGTGAATGTGGGACAGGGAACCGATATCACCATTTTGGAATTGGCGCAACTCATTAAAAAGATTGTAGGGTATGAAGGTGACTTACAATTCAATGCATCGAAACCCGATGGCACACCGCAAAAATTAATGGATGTTTCCAAACTTTCCAATTTGGGATGGAAAGCTTCTATTGGTTTGGAAGAGGGGATCACAAGGGTGTATAATGAAATTAAGGATACGGTGTGGAGTTGAGTTCTAACCAATAATTTTAGACTATGATGTAATAAGTCGTTTATTAATAATCACCCCGCCTGAATGATCCGGCCGGGCAGGCTTCGAGCGCCTCGGCGTGACAATCTTCATTTATTGATATTGCGTGGAGCAAAATTTTAAGATATTTAATTTGTACATATACCAATAAAGTTAATGACCTTTATACAAGCCATTCATTTTATATATGGTCATCCTATTATATAAAGTATAACTTATGAAAAACATTTTAATTACAGGTGGTGCCGGTTTTATCGGTTCGCATGTTGTTCGTTTATTCGTCACAAAATATCCGCAGTATAAAATAGTCAATCTTGATGCACTGACCTATGCAGGTAATTTAGAAAACCTGAAAGACATTGATCATTCTTCGAATTATTTTTTTGAGAAAGCCAATTTATTGGATGCTCCGGCGATTGAATCGGTTTTCGATAAACATCAGATCACCGATGTGATCCATTTGGCTGCAGAATCGCATGTGGATCGATCCATAGTATCACCGCTTGATTTCGTGTATACCAATATTATCGGCACGGTTAATCTGTTGAATGTTGCCAGAACAAAATGGAAAGATGATTACAGTAAACATCTATTCTATCATATTTCAACGGATGAAGTATATGGTGCATTGGGCGATACAGGATTATTCACCGAAACAACGCCTTATCATCCCAACTCTCCTTACTCAGCCAGTAAAGCATCTTCCGATCATTTTGTAAGGGCGTATGCTGAAACTTATCACATGAAAACAGTGGTATCCAACTGTTCTAATAATTACGGACCATTCCATTTTCCTGAAAAACTAATTCCGCTCTTCATCAATAATATCATCACCAAAAAACCTTTGCCTGTTTATGGCGATGGATTGTATACAAGAGATTGGCTGTATGTAAAAGACCATGCATTGGCGATCGATCTGATCTTTCATAAAGGCAAAGCTGATGAAACCTATAATATCGGCGGATTCAACGAATGGAGAAATATCGATCTCATCAAATTGTTATGCAAACTGATGGATGAAAAATTAGGCCGCGCAAAAGGGGAGAGTGAACAATTGATCACGTATGTGAAAGACAGGCCGGGGCACGACAGAAGATATGCTATCGATGCAACCAAGATCAATAAAGAATTGGGCTGGAAACCAACGGTAACTTTTGAACAGGGATTAAGTGAAACGATTGATTGGTTCCTGCAAAACACAGAATGGTTAGATCATATTACCAGCGGCGCATACGAAAAATATTACGATTCGATGTACAGTAATAGGGTGTAAGGCCGAAGGTAGAAGGTATAAGGAAGAAGGTGGAAGGAAGAAGATGAAATATAATTGAAACCCTGCCTTAAACCTTACGCCCACCTTACGCCTTACACCCTAACCCTTCAACCTTTAAAAAATGAAAGTAGAAGCAACAAAACTCAAAGACTGTTTTATCATTCACGATACCGTGTTTGAAGATCCGCGTGGTTATTTTTTTGAAAGTTTTAACCAGCAAAGGTTTGCAAGTAATATGGGATTGAATGTATCCTTTGTGCAGGACAATCAATCGAAATCAACACGTGGTGTGTTACGTGGCATTCATTTTCAGCAAGGTGAATATGCACAGGCAAAATTAGTTCGTGTGCTGGAAGGAAGCGTATTGGATATTGCTGTTGATCTGCGTAAAGATTCTCCCACTTTCGGTCAATGGGAATCTGTAGTATTAACAGGCGATAATCATCTGCAATTTTTTGTACCGCGGGGATTCGGTCATGGTTTTGTGGTATTAAGTGAAGTGGCTGTGTTCTTTTATAAATGTGATAATTTTTATAATAAAGCATCTGAAGGAGGGATCATTTATAATGACCCTGATCTGAATATTGACTGGAAAATAAATACAAGCGAAGTATTATTATCTGATAAAGACAAGACACTTCCAACTTTTAATGAAATAAAAAATTCGATTAACTTTTAATTCAATATAGGATTGTCATGCTTGACATTGAAATTAATTATTCATCATTCACTATTCTTTTATGAAAGGAATTATTTTAGCAGGCGGCAGCGGTACAAGATTGTACCCCATCACAAAAGGGATCAGTAAACAGCTGATGCCGATCTATGATAAGCCGATGATCTATTATCCCTTATCTGTTTTAATGTTAGCGGGTATCCATGAAGTATTGATCATTACAACACCGGAAGATTCTTCGCAGTTTCAAAAATTGTTGGGGGACGGCGCTGAGCTAGGTTGTACATTTTCTTATGCAGTGCAGGCGGTGCCGAACGGATTGGCACAGGCATTTGTAATAGGTGAAAAATTTATCGGTAACGATAAAGTGGCATTGGTATTGGGCGATAATATTTTTTACGGCGCAGGCTTTTCTAAATTGGTACAATCTTTTAATGATATTAATGGTGCCGCTATTTTTGCTTATGAAGTGAGTGACCCTGAAAGATATGGTGTGGTTGAGTTTGACGAAAAATTCAATGCGCTTTCCATTGAAGAAAAACCAAAACAGCCCAAATCCAATTACGCAGTTCCCGGCCTGTATTTTTATGATAACAGTGTGGTGAACATCGCAAAAAACATTGCACCTTCTCCACGTGGTGAATATGAGATCACTGATGTAAATCGGGAGTATCTGCAAAAAGGAAATTTAAAAGTGGGTGTGATGAATCGCGGAACAGCCTGGTTAGACACCGGCACTTTCGATTCACTGCATGATGCCTGCGAATTTGTTCGCGTGATCGAAAAAAGACAAAGTCAGAAGATCGGTTGCATCGAGGAAGTGGCATACAGGATGGGTTTTATCGATCAACAACAACTGTTGCAATTGGCAGACAGGTATTCCAAAAGCGGTTATGGTGAATATCTGCGTGGAATAAAATTATAATCCCTCGCTATCTTTTTATGATGAAGCTCATGTTTGTTTATAGACATGGGCTTTATTTTTAATCGGCAGCCTTGCATGAGAATAGGCTACTATTTATTTATTTTTTAAACTTTTCACAAACAGGATTGTAGTAAAGGCATGAATGCATTCACGATAAAAGATCTGGAGAACCTTTCCGGTATTAAAGCTCATACCATTCGTATCTGGGAGCAACGGTATTCATTTCTGAAACCGGAACGTTCCGATACCAATATCAGGTATTACAGTAACAACGAACTGAAAACGATACTCAATATTTCCTTATTGAATAAATACGGGTACAAGATATCACATATCGATAAGATGAGTGAGGTTGAAATGCACGATAAGATCGTGTCACTTACGCAGATACAGGCGCAACAGGAAAAGATCGTGAACGATCTCATCAAACACTTGGTGGATCTGGATCTTAACAAATTCGAAAAGATAATAGATGATTATATTAAAGCAAAAGGCATTCAGAAAAGCATTATACAGATCATCTTTCCTTTTTTGGAATGCATCGGTATTTTATGGGTAACGAATCATATCAACCCTGCACAAGAACATTTGGTCACCAATATCATCCGCCAAAAATTAATTGTAGGTATTGATGGAATTAAACACCATCCGCATCCTAAAAAAACTGCTTTACTTTTTCTGCCGGAAGGGGAGTATCATGAACTGGGTCTTTTGTTTACGAGTTTTTTATTAAAAAGCAATGGTGTTCAAATTTTATATCTCGGTGCCAATGTACCTATGCGTGATATGGAATATATAGCAAAATTAAAAAGACCCGATTTCTTATACACGCATCTCACTTCTGTGGCACACAATTTTAATTTTGAAAAATTTTTATCCAATCTGCATTCAAAACTTCCCGGTTATCAAGTCTTCGTCTCCGGTCAACTTACACAATCCTATAAAAAGAAACTGCCTTCCCATATCGAATTGAAACGCTCCTTACAGGAAGTGATGGAATATATTGCTTCTCTTTCCTGACAGCCAACATCCTTACCGAACCGATAATCCATTGGTTTACTTTGTTTTACCTTTTATATCAAATTATTAAACAAAAATTTGTTTGTCTGCATATATTTTGTTTAAATTTGCATCATAATTAGTTAAACAAAATATATGGCAGCCCTCGAATTCAATCAAATGCTTCTCAACAATACCGAGTTCCTCAAACCTTTTGCGATCACGTTAACACGCGATCAGGAACAGGCAAAGGACCTGATACAGGAAACATTATACAGGGCATTGGCCAATAAGGACAAATACCATGTGGGAACGAATATCAAAGCATGGTTATACACCATCATGCGAAATATTTTCATCAACAATTATCGTCGCATTGCTAAACAGCAGACCATATTCGACAATACACCCAATGAATTCCTGATCAACAACAATCAAGGTGCAGTAACCAATGATGCCATCTCAAAAATGAACATCAAAGAAATGCAGGAAGCCATCCATGATCTTCCGGAAATTTTCCGCAATCCTTTTTTATTATATTTTGACGGATTCAGGTATAATGAAATTGCCGAGATGCTGCATGAGCCGCTGGGTACGGTTAAAAGCCGTATTCACTTCGCCAGAAAATTATTGAAGGTACAGATCGACAGACATTAAATTTTTATCACTTCTATCCAATATATTGAATAAAAAAATTGTAATTATCGGTTCGGGTTTTGCAGGATTATCGGCTGCATCTTTTATGGCGAAAGCAGGATGGGATGTGACTGTTTTGGAAAAACATGATATACCGGGAGGCAGAGCCAGACAATTAAAAGCAGATGGATTTACTTTTGATATGGGACCGAGCTGGTACTGGATGCCTGATGTTTTTGAAAGATATTTTGCTCAATTCGGAAAATCTGTTGATGAGCTCTATCCATTAAAAAGATTGGACCCTTCCTATCGTGTGTATTGGAATGATGGTCCGGTTGATATTCCTGCCAATTACACAGCACTGAAAAAATTATTTGATTACATTGAAGCGGGTTCTGCTGAAAAATTAGACGCTTTTTTAAAAGAAGCAGAATATAAATACAGTGTGGGCATAAATAAATTAGTGCATAAGCCCGGGCAATCGCTCTCAGAATTCTTTGATTGGGATCTGATAAAAGGGTTATTGAGGTTGGATGTGTTTAATTCGATGAAAGCCCATGTGGCAAAACATTTCCGCAACACGAAGTTGAAAGAGTTGATGGAATTTCCTGTTTTATTTTTGGGAGCATTACCTGAAAAAACACCGGCGTTATACAGTTTGATGAATTATGCCGATATCAAGGGTGGCACCTGGTATCCTCAAGGAGGATTTTATTCAGTTGTTCAGTCCATGTATGATGTAGCGATTGAGTTGGGCGTGAAATTTCATTTTGCTCAACAGGTAAGATCTATCCGGATCGAAAATGGTGTTGCCAAAAAAGTAATGACCGAATCAAGTGAGTTTGATGCAGACGTGGTCATTGGTGCGGCGGATTATCATCACGTGGAAACAAAATTATTGCAACCTGAATACAGAAGCTATTCGGAGGAATACTGGAATGAAAGAGTGATGGCGCCGAGCTGTTTGATCTTTTATATCGGATTAAATAAAAAAATCCCGAACATTTTACATCATTCTTTGTTTTTTGATACATCATTTGCAGTACATGGAAAGGAAATTTATGAGACCAAAGAATGGCCGACTGATCCTTTATTCTATGTAAGTGCAACTTCAGTGACGGATGATTCAGTTGCACCGGAAGGTTGCGAAAATTTGTTCATTTTGATCCCTGTGGCAGCGGGATTGGAAAATGATACGGAAGATCTGCGGGACGATTATTTTGAAATGGTGATGAACAGGATGGAAAAACAATTGGGTGTTTCTATTAAAGATGCGGTGGTTTACAAAAGATCTTTTGCGCATAGTGATTTTGTAAGTGAATACAATGCATTTAAGGGAAATGCCTATGGTCTGGCGAATACTTTATTACAAACTGCCATTTTAAAACCAAGTTGCAGAAGTAAGAAAGTAAAAAATCTTTTTTACGCCGGACAGTTAACCGTTCCGGGACCGGGGGTTCCGCCGAGTTTGATCAGTGGAGAAGTGGTGGCAAAAGAAGTGGTGAAAGCATTTTCGTGATGAGAAGAAAATCGCATATTTAATCAAGAGTAGGTAACATAAAAATATTTTTTATCAATATGATGCAATTGTTTCATCAGGTAAGTCAGGAATGCAGCCGCATTACAACAGAAAGATACAGCACTTCTTTTTCGAGTGCCATCCATCTGTTGCATAAAGACCTGCGCACACCCATTCATAATATTTATGGGTTTGTTCGTTTTGCCGATGAGATCGTTGACAGCTTTCATGACTATGATAAATCTTTGCTGTTAGCAGAGTTTAAGAAATCCACCTATGAAGCATTGGATCGCGGAATCAGCATGAACCCGATTTTGAACAGCTTTCAAATAACCGTGAATGCATATCATATTGACCGAAGTTTAATCGATGCATTTTTATACAGCATGGAAATGGACCTCAGCAAACGCAGTTATGATAAATCAGGCTATGAACAATACATTTACGGAAGTGCTGAAGTGGTTGGACTGATGTGTTTATTTGTGTTTTGTGAGGGTAATAAAGAGCTCTATGAAAAATTAAAACCTGCGGCAAGAAGCCTGGGTGCGGCATTTCAGAAAGTAAATTTTTTGCGTGATGTAAAAGCAGATTTTGAAGGATTGGACAGAATATATTTTCCCGGTTGTGATTTTAAAAATTTCAGCTACAAAGAAAAGCAGGCAATTGAAGCGGATATTCAAAAAGATTTTGAAGCAGCCTACAATGGTATTTTGCAATTGCCTTTGAAGGCAAGGTTTGGTGTGTACGTTGCATACAAGTATTATCTTTCATTATTCAGGAAGATCAAAAAGATAAGACCACAAAAAATTTTGCAGCAAAGAATACGTATTCCTGATTACGGTAAATTGTTGATCCTTGCAAAAGCAGGTATCAGAAGACAATTCAATTTTTTATAATTTATTTCTTCTAATCGTATTGTATGGAACAAGTGATCTTAGTAGATGAACATGATCGTGAGTCAGGATTGATGGAAAAGATGGAGGCACACGAAAAAGCTTTACTGCACAGGGCTTTCAGTGTTTTCATTTTTAATGAAAGAGGTGAAATGTTACTACAGCAAAGAGCTTTATCAAAATACCATAGCGGGGGTTTATGGACCAATGCCTGTTGCAGTCATCCGCGCCCTTATGAAACAACAACAATCGCAGCGAAGAGAAGATTAAAAGAGGAAATGGGTTTTGTAACCGATATTCATAAAGTGTTCGACTTTACGTATCAGGCAAGTTTTGATAACGGTTTAACGGAATATGAATTTGACCACGTATTCGTTGGAACATACAATGGCGTGATCCATGCAAATAAAAATGAAGTAGCGGCATTTGGATATAAATCCATGCAGGAAATTGAAAAAGAATTACTGTCAAAGAATGATCATTATACGGCTTGGTTTCATATTGCATTTCCTAAAGTATATGAATGGTGGAAAGGAAGTTATGAGTCGGGAGTCGAAAATCGCAAGTCGGGAGTAAATAAACACTAAAAATATAAAATGATCTGGTTATACATTTTGATCACACTCGCCACTTTTATTGTAATGGAAGCTGTTACATGGCTTACACATAAATATGTGATGCATGGTTTTTTGTGGTATCTGCATGAAGATCATCATCAACCCACCGGTCATGTATTTGAAAAGAATGATGCATTCTTTCTCATCTTTGCCGTCCCCAGTTTTCTCAGTATTCTGTTGGGAGCCATGCATCAGAATTATTATTCTGTCAGCATCGGTGCAGGCGTTGCTATGTACGGAGCTGCTTATTTTCTGGTGCATGAGATCATCATTCACCAACGCTTTAAATTATTTACACGCAGCAATAATAAATATATCAAAGCCATCAGATGGGCACATAAGATGCATCATAAACATCTGAACAAAGAAGAAGGTGAAAGTTTCGGGATGCTGCTTGTTGCCAAAAAATATTGGGACAAAGTAAAACGAGATGAAGCATTGCAGAAAAATATGGTGTAGCGAACTTTATCATTTCATGGCATCAACTCTTGCATCGCACAGTTCTGCTCGATAACTTTAGGCAGCGATACCATTTTAAGTTTTTATCATTCACTATTGATTATTCACTACGACTATATCATTTCCGGTTCAGGATGCGCAGGATTAAGTCTGCTCATGCGTTTATTGCAGGAACCGCAACTCCATCAAAAAAAAATATTGGTACTTGATGCAGCACCCAAAAATAAAAATGACCGTACTTGGTGTTTTTGGGAAAAAGAAAACGGGTTATTTGAATCAGTGGTGCATCATCGCTGGCAGAAGGTTCATTTTCTTTCTGATTCATTTTCGAAGGAACTGGATCTTTCTCCTTACACATACAAAATGATACGTGGTATTGATTTGTATGATCATGTTATCAGGTTTGCAAAACAATTCCCGAATATTGAGTTCCGATACGAAACAATTCTATCGGCAACAAATGAAAATGATAAAGCAATTGCAGTAACAGAGACGAATAGTTATTCTGCTGATTATATTTTCAACAGTATCTTATTTGAAAAGCTTGCCACAAATAAGAAAAAACATTTTTTGTTGCAGCATTTTAAAGGTTGGATGATCGAAACAACGAATGCTTCTTTCGATCCTTCCTCAGCAACCTTTATGGATTTTACAGTCGATCAAAAAAACGGAACAAGTTTCATGTATGTACTTCCTCTTTCAGAAACAAAAGCATTGGTGGAATATACTTTATTCACTGAAAAATCATTAGCAACAGAAGAATATGATCTTGCATTAAAAGAATATATCGGCTCGAAACTCAATATCAGTGAATATTCCATCGAACAGGAAGAATTCGGAATAATACCGATGACGAATTTTTCATTTAAAAGATCAAACGGCAGAATCATTCATATCGGAACAGCAGGCGGTGATACAAAAGCAAGCAGTGGATATACATTTCAGTTCATACAAAAACGAACTAAAAAAATCGTTCACACATTATTGAAAAATCAACATCCTTTTATTGCCTCCTCTTTCAGTGAAAAGAAATTCGGTTTTTACGATAGTGTTTTACTGCATGTTTTAGCGAATAAAAAATTAAATGGTGATACCATTTTTTCAGCCATCTTTTCCAAATGTTCTCCCGAAACAGTTTTGCGTTTTTTGGATAATGAAACTAATTTCGCTGATGACTACAACATCATTAAAACTCTTCCAACAAAGATTTTCCTTTCTGCGGCAGTGAAAGAGATCATGCTGTAAGTTTTCACTTTTAAAAATAAAGGATGAGCAAGATCATTACGATTACATTAAATCCCGCCATCGATAAAACAACAGCTACCGAAAAAATAGTTCCTGAAAAAAAGTTGCGATGTATTTCGCCAACTTATGAGCCGGGTGGCGGCGGTATCAATGTTTCGAGAGCATTGTCTCATTTAGGTAGTGAAAGTTTGGCCATGTATTTCGGTGGCGGATTCAATGCATATTTCTTTAAGAAAATGCTCAGGGAAGAAAAGATCCAATCCTTAGTTGTTCCGGTTAAAACAAATATCAGGACCAATATCATCATTGTTGAACGATCAACAGGATTGCAATATCGTTTCGGAATGATGAGCCATCCTGTGAAGGATAATGACTGGAAATCATTTTTGAGAAAATTAGAAAAGCAATCGGGTTATGAATATGTTGTTGCAAGCGGCAGTTTACCCGATGGTGTTCCGTTAGATTTTTTTGCAAGGGTATCTGCCATCGTTAAAAAAGCAAATGCGAAATTAATTGTGGATACTTCCGGTGAAGCATTGGCAGCGGCAGTGAATGAAGGTGTGTTCATGATCAAACCTAATTTGAATGAACTGAGTTCTTTATATGGTAAAGAAGAATTAAAAATAGAAGAAGCAGTATTTGCAGCCAGATCGATCATCAACAGAAAAGGGTGTGCAATAATGGTTGTTTCGATGGGAAAGAATGGAGGAATATTGGTAACTGCGGATGAAAATTATCATATTGTTCCGCCTGATATCACTGTGAAAAGTACAGTGGGAGCGGGTGACAGCATGGTGGCTGGAATGGTGTATGGGTTAAGCAATGGGATGAGTCGCCATGATATTTTACAATACGGTATTGCCTGCGGAACTGCTGCAACCATGAATGAAGGAACGGCATTGTGCAAAAAAGAAGATGTAGAAAAAGTATTGACTGAATTAAAAAAAATATAGAGCCACCTACGGGACTTGAACCTGCGACCCACGCTTTACGAAAGCGTTGCTCTACCAACTGAGCTAAGGTGGCAATACAGAATATTAAGTTGACTAATTATTTTTAAATGTGGCCTCGTCAGGAATCGAACCTGAATCTGGAGCTTCGGAAACTCTTATACTATCCATTATACTACGAGGCCGATGCTGCAAATATATTGAATGAGATTTTAGTGATCAACCGTCAATTGTCTACTGTCCACCTTCTTTACAATAAATGTGGTTTTGCTTCTGTTAATCCTGCATTGGTAACAATGAGATAATCGGGTTTGAACTCTTGTAGATTTTCCGCACCGCCATAAGATAATGCTGAACGTACTCCATCCTGTAATCCCTGCAACACAAACTTCACACCGCCTTTAAAAGGAATAACGGTTGATTCTCCTTCCACATTTCTTTGTTCTTTTCCATGCACTGTTTTTGTTTCCAATGAAGCTGCTCCGCGATAACGTTTGAATAATCCATTATTTTTTTCGATTATTTGTCCGGGAGACTCTTTTGTCCCTGCGATCAAAGAACCGAGCATCACGCATTGCGATCCCAATGCCAATGCTTTTGCAATATCACCGCTTGTTCTGATACCACCATCTGCCATCACCGGTACTGTTGTAACTGCATTGATATCTTCCAAACAGGTAACATTCGGAACACCGAAACCTGTTTTTAATCTGGTGGTACACAATGAACCGCCACCCACTCCTACACGTAAACCATCAGCACCCCATGTTTCTAAATCTTTTGCAGCCTGCGCACTGGCTATGTTTCCGGCGATGATATCAACATGCTTTGGTAAAACAGATTTCAATTTTGCAATGGCAAGCTTTACCAATTCGTGATGACCATGTGCCACATCGATCAGAATAATATTAGCACCTGCTTTTACTAAAGCAACCGCTCTCTCAATAAAATCATCATTCACACCAACGGCAGCCATGACAGGAATCATAAAATCTTCTTTCCAATCGGCTGACAGCAGCATCCACTTTTTTTGCAATTCGTTTTTTTGAATATGTTCTGCAACCGCTGCCACTTCTTTGCATTGATTTTCTACAGAAAGAAAACGGTGAATGCAACCAACAGCACCGGCATCAGCCATTTTAATCGCCATTCTGCTTTCGCAAACTGTATCCATACAGGATGCAACAAAAGGGGCACACAAATAATAATGTTTAGAAACCTTGGTGAATAAGCTGATATTTTTTCTGGAGATCACTTTTGAAAAAGAAGGGATCAATTGAATATCATCATAAGTTAATGCCTGTTTGCGCATAGTTCAATTCAGTTAAGTAAGATCATATAAAATAAGGTGGGTGAAGAAATGCTTCTGTTTCAAAAATAAGAAAGAGCTTGCACTAATCGTTTTTAATTCATTTATATTTATTGTTTCAACATTTTCAGAAACCAGCACTGCAGCAGATGAATCATCACAACAGAAGAAATTTTTGTAAGGCATTTTTTTTGCCGGCACTTCTGTTTGTTATGACAGCCGGCTTTTCTCAATGTCCCGACAATATCGGGTTTGAAAAAGGAACGTTTGACAACTGGCAACTTTCTGAAGGATTGGTTTCCAAAATAGATGGTTCAATTTCTACCAATCCGGTATCTTCTTCTAACAGAATTACCATCATACAAAATACATATCCGCAGGTATTAGATCCGTATGGACAATTTCCGATCAATAGTCCCAACGGCAGTAATTATTCAATCATGTTAGGGACCAATTCTACGGGAGGGCATGCACAAACCGTTAGTTATACTTTTACGATCCCGGCTAATCAGGATAATTACAGTATCATTTATAATTATGCTGTGGTACTTCAAAACCCGACACATCAGGCTTGGCAACAGCCCGGTTTTTATTCAAAAGTTTTTGATGTAACGGCCAATCAATATATTGATTGCGGTGCTTTTAATTTTGTAGCTTCTTCCAATTTACCAGGCTTTCAATTATCAACTGTGGGTACAGCAGTTTATTATAAACCATGGTCGCCCATTACTGTAAAATTAGTTGGTTATGCAGGTAAAACGATCCGATTGGAATTTACTTCACATGATTGTGCACCGGGCGGACATTTTGGTTATGCTTATCTGGATGTGAATGAAAATTGTACATCACCTGTATCGGGAAATGTGTATTGTAACGGTTCTAATTCGGTAACCTTAACAGCTCCATTTGGATTCAGCAGTTATGCCTGGTATAATTCAGATTATTCACAAATATTAGGAACTTCCAATGTATTAAAATTAACACCGATACCTGCACCGGGAACTTTATTTCATGTCGTGGTTTCTCCTTATGCAGGATTAGGTTGTTTGGATACATTGCATACCACCATTCAATTATCGCCTCAGGCATTTAAGTTACAAACTGTTGATTCGATTGTGGGATGCAGTCCAAATCTCATAGATCTTACAGCATCTTTTGTAACTGCAGGAAGTTCACCCGGCTTGACTTTTTCTTATTACACAGATACTTCCCAAATTAATTATGTGCCAACACCCAAGCAGGTAAACAGTAACGGAACTTATTATATTAAAGCGGTGAACAGCGATGGTTGCAGTGATTTAAAACCTGTTACTGTTCTGTTTACTACTGCACCGAATTTTGTGGTGAATAATCCGCCTGCAGTATGTTATCCTGATAAAATAGATATCACCAATGCTTCTGTAACTGCAGGAAGTGATGCAGGATTGCGATTCAGTTATTGGAAAGACACTGCTGCAACCATCAGTGTAAGCAATCCGCAATTAATCGATTCGAGCGGTGTATATTTTATTAAAGTAAATAATGCAGGCAGTTGTTTGCTGGTGAAATCGGTAAATGTAACTGTTTCCAAAACTCCTGTTTTAACGATCCATAATCAAACTGCATGCGGCACGGTAAATATTACTTCGCCTGTTGGATTTACTTCGGATCAATCTGATATAACAAGTACGTTTTGGCAGGATAGTGCAGCAACCATCCATCTTGTATCACCCGATTCGATAAAGGTCAGCGGCACATATTATGTGAAGGCGACCAATCTACTCGGATGCAGCAGCATTGCAGCTATTCAGGCAAAGGTCTTTCCTGTTCCCAATTTAATGGTAACTGATCCTGCAGGAGTATGTTCACCCATTAAAATAGATATTACGAATGCATCTGTAACTGCAGGAAGTGATGCAGGATTGATCTACAGTTATTGGAACGATACTGCTGCAACCATCAGTTTATCCAACCCGCAGTTAATTGATTTGAGCGGAACTTATTTTATCAAAGCAAATAATTCAGGCATTTGCTTTATGGTGAAACCTGTACATGTGATTGTTTCGCAAAGTCCTGTTTTAAAGATCCATAATCAAACTGCATGTGGTTCAGTAAATATTACTTATCCGATCGGATTTACTTCCGATCAATCAGACATAAAAACTACTTATTGGAAAGATGCAGCAGCAACCATCAATCTTGCATCACCCGATTCGATAACTATCAGCGGTACTTATTATGTGAAAGCTACAAACAGCATAGGATGCAGTACTATTGCATCTGTTCAGGCAACAGTTTTTGACTTTCCTTATTTTACCCTTACGCAACCTCCTGTGGTTGTATTGCCTGTAACCATTGATCTTACTGCATTGGTGAAGTTAACCACCAATACCATTTCTTCTTTTTCTTACTGGATGGATCATGCAACCACCATACCTGTCATAAAACCTTCTGCCATTGCAGCAAGCGGTTTGTACTATATAAAATCAACAAGTATTGACGGATGTGTTGTTTTTGATTCTGTAAATGTTACCGTAAACGAACCGCCTATTGTGCCGCCCAATATTTTTTCTCCTAATAATGATGGCATCAACGATACATGGGAAATCCCGTTATTACGTTTTTATCCGCAGTGCACGGTTGATATATTTGATCGCGGTGGCCGGCTTGTTTTTCATTCATACGGTTATTCAACACCCTGGGATGGTAAAATAAACGGTAAAGTATTGCCCATCGGCACTTATTATTATCTGATCAAATCAAACAGTAAACATCCGCCGATAGCCGGAGGCATCACGATCATTCAATAGATCTTATTTTCCGAATGAGGCGATATTACTTCCGAATATCTTTACGGCAATAGCCAATAATATCACGCCAAAAAATTTACGTACGGCCAGTAATCCTGCTTTGCCCAAAGCCTTCTCGATCCACTTCAGCGATTTTAAAACAATATAGATAACGATCAAATTGATAAGGATGCCACCTAAGATGATGGCTTGATCAAAATTTGCTTTCAACGACATAACGGTTGTTAGTGTTCCCGAACCTGCGATCAATGGAAATGCAATAGGCACAATCGTTCCCGAAGGTTCATCTTTATCGCGTTTAAATATTTCGTGGCCGATCACCATTTCTAATCCCAATAAAAAAAGCACGACCGAACCACCCACTGCAAAGGAACGGATATCAACACCGAGCATGTTTAAAAAAGGTTTGCCGGCATATAAGAACAAAAGCATCAAAGCACCGGAGATCAATGTTGCTTTTAATTCCTGAATCGCCCCTGATTTTGTTTTGATGCTGATCAACAAAGGAATAGAACCAACAATATCAATTACGGCAAACAACGTAAATGAAACGGTTACCAATTCATTCAAATTAAAATTCATAACCCAAATTTGATGTAAAGGTAAAAACATCCTGCTGCAGACAGGATGTTTTTTATGACTTACTCCGACCCTCCTCTAAAGGCGAGGGGGCCGCTAAAAATCAAAAGTCTTTTTGCGCAGTATCAAATACTGCTGTTGTAATGCAAGTAAGCAATGCGTGCATAAGCAATCTGTGTATAAACCTTCTATATAAATGCGTTCTTCATAACTTAATTTTATTTCATTGCATTCGCATTCCATAATACTACCCGCTTTGCATTCGAAGTTTGTATTGCAACGCTGGCAATTTTTATGTTCGTGATTTGCCATTACAGTTTATTCGGTTACTTGTTTATTAGTACAACTTATAAATGAATGGTGATGCCTGCATTCAGCATAAACGGAATGGAATTATAACCACGCACATCGAAGAATTGTTTGTTGGTGATGTTCTGCGCATCTGCAAAAATCTTCGCGTATTTGCAAAGCTGATATTCTGTGTAAGCACTCAATAAAAAATAGGCATCTAAATTCACATCTGCTTTTTTATAACCGCCAACATCATACCGACTGCCTACATATTTCCCGCTTACTGATGCATAGAACCCTTTTCCTGCCTGCATTCCGACAGTAAGATTAAAACTGTTGTCGGGTCTTCTCAGCAAATAATTATAGGTAACAGTGTCTTTATTGGTAATCCTGTTTTGTGTGGTTTCTTTTGGTGAGAGATAGGTATAGTTGGCAGTGATGGTCAAATGTTCAACCGGCTTCACTGTTGCTTCGAATTCAATTCCATTCACAATTTGTTTCACGTAATTAAAATAGTTGAACGTGATATAATTATAATCAATTCCATTATCAATCTTTCTGGAAAAGAAGACTAAACGTGTACTGATGATCTTTTGCTGCAACTGAATGCCTGCTTCGTAATTGATGGATTGTTCAGGTTGCAAAGAAGCATTCAAACTTAACTGATACAAAGTAGGCGCTTTATATCCGCTTGATATACTTCCGAAAATTCTTATTGCGTCATTTATTTTGTAAGAAGGATTAAATGAGAATGTGCTGTTATTGCCATAACGGGAGTGATGATTGTATCTTCCGCCCAGTTCAATATTTAATTTTTTTGAGACATCTGTAAAATGTAAAGAAGCATAAAAGGAATTTTGCGTAACGGAAGTATCATTGAATTGACTGTCGTACGGACCATAAATGCTTACTGAATGATAATAGCTATTATAAGAACCGTAACGGTAATCAATTCCTGTTAACAGATCTAAGCCTTTGCCCAATTTCGTATTCGCATACAATTCGGCAAACTGCGAAATAGAATGAAAATCATTCAATGAAAATGAACTTGCATTGGGAACAGATGCATTGTCATTATAATTCCTTTGCATGGCACTGTATTGATAATTCCCAACAACAGTAACGGCATTATTTTTAAATTGAAAACCTGTTCCGGCATTCAGTAATTTATTATGGATGTCGTAATTGGTTTTATCTTCAAATACGCCTGCATCAACACCCGCTGTGTATGCACTGTATTGCGAAAATGCTTTCAACAATAAATTTTTATTGAGTTGATATTGTAAAGCAGCACTCGCAGCATCACCATTATAACCATCCTTATCAAAATTATTTTTGCCCGTACTGTCGTAAGCAGAAGAAAAACCATCTGTCACCAATTTAGCATAACGGGCTGTGTAAGTAAGTTTATCTGCTTTGCCATACAATTGAACATTGCCTTTGAATGTTCCCAAACTTCCACCCGTTACAGTTGTTTTAAGATTAAAAGGTTTTGCAACATCATTTTTAATGGTGATGATATTGATCACCCCGGCAATCGCATCGCTGCCATATAAAGTTGACTGAGCGCCTTTGCATATTTCAATTCGTTCCACATCGTTGATGGAAAATAAATTCAGATCAAATTCATTGTTGATCATGGACGGGTCATTCACGGGAATGCCATCGATCAAGATCAAGGCACGGCCGCTGGCTGCACCACGCATATATAAAGTTTGAACACTGCCTGCATTGTTGAGTGCACCATTGATGGTAATGCCTGCCTGATCATTTAATAATTGTGCAATGGTTTTACCGGCAGCTTTTTCGATCTGTTGTTTGCTGATCACAGAAATCACTTTGCCCGTTGTACTTTGTTTTTGTTCTGTTTTGTTGGCGGTAACAATTACAGGGTCCAATGCAAGTCCGTGTAATGTGTCTTTTTGTGCTAATGCCAGCATGCTTGCCAGCATTAAGTTTGAGAGGAGCGTTAATTTTTTGCTCATTGTTTTGTTTTTAAAAGTGAACAATGAGCTTTCAGGAAAATAAAAAAACGGAGAAATATAAACTGCCCTGCAGAGGCATTTTACATTCCATGCTTTTCACCCGAAAGCCGTGAATGAAATGGTTGCATTGGCAGGTCTTCTGGCTTGTGATCTTTCTTAAAGCCTTCCCGTTTCTTATTGAAACAGTGGCAGAATTTTAAGATGTTCCTCTTTCCTTTTTAGGGATTAAGGTATCACTTACAGCTACGGGGATAGCTCCTGAATTCAACAGGATTCCCTTTTAATCTTTCGCTTGAGGCGAATGAACCAAACGCAGTACAAAAGTATTCTTCTGTAAGTAAAATTCAAATCAACTTGTTCACGAAGTGGTGAAAAGTTTAACCATGAATTTCATTAGAAAAAGTTTGGTCTTCTCAAAACAATACCCTGTTTTACAAATGCAGAAGTGAAATTTATTTAGTCAGGCACAAGAGATCTCAGCAGAAAAAGAAACAGATCAAAAGCAATTAAAATAAAAATGGAATAGGTCAATCTATTTTGAATGCACTTCGATCTTTTTTCATTCTTTGATTGTGACAACTGAATTTCTTCTCTGCCGAAATGAATAAAGAAATCGTAATAAAAATCATGGAAATGCCTTCTGTAATGGAAGTATTTTACAATAATTAAAACGATAATGACCAGATGTATGATGCCAAGATAATTTACCAATGCAAAATCTGCCGAGTCAAGTAATTGTAAATGCGGCATGCGTTTATTTTAAGGGTTATAGTGGCTTATAGCGTATTTACAGCAAAAACAAAATACACAAAAACGGAAATAAATGCAATAGTGCTACTATTATTTTTCAGAATTTATTTGAATCAAATACTGCTTTCTGCAGTATCCCTAAACCCGATTTAAAGAATTGACGGAGTGTTAAATGTTTTAAGGTTACTATGCAAATTTCATTTTGTAATGGAGGACTCAAAAATGGGGTGCTTGTGAAAATGGATGATATCAGTTTCTTTCATCGAGAAAAAAACAGCCAATTGGTTCAGCTTAAAAGTATCGATGTTGATATAACCGTTTTCAATATTACTGTAGTTGGCAATGCTCATTTGTAAATGAGCAGCCATTACTTTTTGCGTGTGACCATACAATGCCCTTAGCGAACGTATGTTTTTCCCCAATTGTTTTCGATATGCTTTTGCTTCCGGACTCATACAAAATAAAGTATAAAATAAATATATGTAAAAAATATGAAGTTTAAAACAACAGTGCAAAATACCGTGAAAACACCGGGGGAAAATCCCTTGAAAAGATGGATATAAGAGGAAAAAATAAAAAAGTAAGGGGGAAGGGAAAATACCACAGTATAAAAATCACACATCCTCCTCCTTAAAAGATAACTCAATCTTCTCTACAGTGATCTCCACTTTTCTGCAATGCACACCTGCTTTATCCAACA
>CAIVCF010000212.1 GCA_903904335.1 uncultured Chitinophagaceae bacterium
GAATTCAGTTATACTAATTTCAAACGCAGTTTTTCTGTAGACGAAAAAGTGAATGCAGAAGCCATTCAGGCAAAATATGAAAACGGAGTTTTAAAATTATTTTTACCCAAAAAAGAAGAAGTGAAAATTGCTCCTAAGCAGATCACTATTCAATAATTCTTTATTGCAGTTGGTTTTGGTTAATACCCGGCATTTTTATGCAGGGTATTTTTATTTGTACGATAAATTCAAAGATGATGTAATAATTTGTGAATTGATTCTACTAATAGTATCAGGAATATGAAAACTATTGTCAAACAAATACTGCCTGCAATCATTTCGATTGTTGTTGTTGCAACAACATCAGCACAGATACCGAAAGAGAAAACATTATTTTGGAAGATCAGCGGAAAAGGGATCGAAAAGCCCTCCTATATCTTCGGCACTTTTCATTTATTGTGTGCAGATGATTCTAAATTGCCCGATACTGTAATGTCCATTATTCATCAATCCAAACAAATTTATTTTGAGGTCAAGCTGGATGATCCGGATATGACTAAAAAAATAATGCAGACCATTAAAATGAATGACGGGCATCAATTGAAAGATTTTATTCTGATGAAAGATTATGATTCCGTCAGCTCCATTTTTCAAAATAAGACACAAATACCTTTGCAGTTTGTTTCGAACTATAAACCTTATTTATTGGTTTCTCTTTTATACCCATCAATGCTGGGATGCAGTCCCGTTAATTTTGAAAAAGAAATTGAAAACATCGCAACAAATGATTCTATCCATGTTTACGGATTAGAAACTGTAGAATTTCAAATGTCCATCTTTGATTCGATCCCTTATGATGAACAATCAAGGATGCTTGTAAAAACGGTGTTGAATTTTGATGATTCAAAAAAGGAACTTGCTCTACTAATCAAAACCTATCGGGCAAAAGATATTACTGCCATGCAGGCAAGCATTGGATCTGATAAGGATTTCGGCAAATATGAAACACTCTTGCTGAATAAAAGAAATGAGAGTTGGATTCCTGTGATTTCAAAAGCTGTTCAGGAACGTGCCAATTTTTTTGCAGTGGGTGCCGGTCATTTAGGTGGCATCAACGGTATATTAAATTTACTAAGAAAAAAAGGGTTCATTATCACTCCGATTAAATATTAATATTGGCTTCATGCCCACAGAGCAGGAATTCATATCGTTACTGAATAAACACCAAAACATCATTCATAAAGTGTGTTCCATTTATATGGATATAACTGCCGATAAAGAAGATCTCTTTCAGGAAGTTACACTTCAGGCATGGAAATCATTTGCAACATTCAGGGGCGAATCGCAATTTTCCACATGGCTTTATCGTGTGGCATTAAATACTGCTATCACTTTTTTCAGGAAAGAAAAAAAACGTCCAACTATAATCAACGCAGAAGTCTTTCCTGAAACAGCTGAAGAAACTGCAGAGATGGAAGAACAGGCCACTGCCATGTATAAAGCCATCGCTGAATTATCTAAGATAGATAAAGCATTGGTGATGTTATACATTGAAGATTACAGCTATCATGATATCGGTGGAATGTTGGGCATCACTCCCAATAATGTTGCGGTGAAGATGATACGGATCAAATCAAAGCTTAAAGAATCAACACAAAAAAATTATCAGTTCTAAAAAAAAATATTATGGAATTAGATGAACTGAAATATCAGCTTAATAAAAAATTAGATGCAGATCAACCTAAATCAGCATCAGAGCTTTCAGTGTTACTGAAAAAAGCTGCAACATCTGTTGTGCAGAAACTACAGAGAAGCCTGAGATTTGATCTATTGGCTAATATTCTCGTACTGCTCGTATTTATCTGGGAAGCGTTATTCAATAAACTTTGGTCATTGCGCATCTATTTTGCAACATTCATTTTTTTATCTGTTATTGCATTGATTGTTTTGATCTATCTGATCAGAAAAATTAAAAAACTAAACAATACTGTATTGCCTGTTAAACAAAATCTTGAACAGATTTATAAGATCATCAGCTTTTATAAAGTGATTTGTTTTCGCCTTACGATGCTATTGATACCTGTCTGTTTCACTTATGCTTTTATGTTAGGATATATTGAAGGAAAGAACGGCACTTCGGTTGATTATTCCATTCTACTTCAAAAAGCTGGATCAAAAATTTGGATAGGTATAGCGTTACTTCTTTCGTTTTTAGTGTTATTAGGTGCCGGAGTTTATTATTTCACAAAATGGTTCCTTAACAGATTATACGGCAAGTATCTTTCTCAATTAAGATCACTTATCGAGGAATTAAATGCGCAGTAATAAGAGCCTTACTACCTTTTTGTAATCGCAATTGTGGTAATGAAATAATCCGCCTCAATAATTTTTTTAAAAATTAAATGAGACGGATTATTATATAAAAATGGGTACGGATCGCCTGTAGCAGCTAATGTTTTCTCAGAAGGGTAATTAGCTTTGCATAGTAATGATACCATTTTGAGCACACTACCATACGGGATATTGGATAGCTCAGGCATAGGATAATTTGGTTTTTACAACAGGATTCTTGGATATTGTTTCAAAACAATATTGGATTTTGTATTGCAGTTCAAATGTATAGCACAATATTGTACAATACAATCATTGCATTAATTTTTCAATCGCTTTTTAATGTAATGTTACTTACTTAAGGAATTTTTAAGCAGAATAAATGAATCAAAGATTCAATTATCGCAGATAGCCCAATATCTTCAGCATACTTTGTGCTGTTTGTTCTTTTGCATATACCCAATCAATAAGCTTTCCATTCTTATCATATTCAACTATGATATGTTTAGGTGATGGTATCAAACAATGCTTGATGCCGCCGTATCCGCTGATCTGATCCTGATAAGCACCGGTATGAAAGAATCCAACATATAAAGGCTCTTTATTGTTGGGATCTGTACCGTTATTTGCATTAGCAAGCTTAGGTAAGAATACTTCATTGATATGTTCTTCACTGTCGTAATAGTCATGGCTGTCGCAGGTAATACCGCCCAGCACAACCCGGTGATATTCATTTTCCCATTTATTGATCGGCAGCATCAGAAACTTTTCGCCTATGCCCCATGTATCAGGAAGTGTAGTGATAAACGATGAATCAATCATGTACCAGCACTCACGATCGTTCTGATTTTTTTGACCAGTTACACTGTAAATATGCGCCATGCTCTCTCCCACGGTAAAACTTCCGAACTCGGTATAAATATTCGGCATGGGCACTTTTGCTTTCTTACATGCTTTCTTGATGTTACTTACGATCTCATTGATCATAAATTGATAATCATATTCAAAGCCTAAAGAGTGTTTGATAGGAAATCCGCCACCAATATTTATTGAATCTAATTCAGGGCATATCTTCTTCAACTGACAATAAAGATTGAGCACTTTATTTAATTCACTCCAGTAATAAATATCATCTTTGATACCTTTATTCAAAAAGATATGTAGCATCTTTAATTGAAATTTATCTTCATAGCCTTCGATCTCATCCACATAAAATTCTAAAATATCTTTTCCCCTGAATCCAAGACGTGAAGTATAAAAAGGAAATGTAGGCTCTTCCTCTGCAGCCACTCGAATGCCCAATTTAAAAGGCACTTTTGCATTTCTTTTGTATGCTTTTAATTCATCTTTATTATCTAAAATGGGGATTACATTTTTAAATCCGCTGTTTATCAGTTTAGTGATTCTCGTTGTGTAAGACCTTTGTTTGTAACCGTTGCAGATGATGAAAATATCTTTGTTGATCTTTCTTCTTTCATATAAACGGTTGATGATCTCAATATCATAAGCAAATGATGTTTCCAGATGAACATCATGTGCCAAAGCTTCTTCCACCACAAAACTGAAATGTGAACTCTTGGTACAATAACAATAAAAATATTTGCCTTCGTACTTATGCTTTTTAATTGCAGAAGCAAACATGGATTTCGCTTTTTTTATTTGCATACCGATCTTAGGCAAATAAGTAAGCTTCATGGGTGTACCATGTTTATCGATCAATGCTTTCAGATCGAGACCATTAAACTCTAAGTAACCATCATCGTTAACTTCAAATCCTTCTTGGGGAAAATGAAAAGTTTGATTGACAAGCGAAGTGTAACTGTTGTTCATTTAAGAACTTGATTTAGTGGATGAGTAAAGATTGAAATCGGGCACAAAAATAGTAGTTTGTTCAATCCATAAAATAAAAAAAAGTCGGAGCAGCTTACTCCGACTTAATATTTAAGAATTTACAGGAAGAATTTATTTTACAGAATCCACTAAAGCTTTAAAGCTTTCTGGGTTATTCATGGCCAGATCGGCCAATACCTTTCTGTTCAATTCGATACCTTTTGCATTTAATTTATTGATGAACTCGCTGTATGTTAAACCTTCTGCTCTAACCGCTGCGTTGATACGAACGATCCATAATTGGCGGTACTCTCTTTTCTTCAACTTACGGCCCACATAAGCATAAGTCAAACCTTTTTCAACAATGTTTTTAGCAACGGTATAAACATTTTTACGTTTACCGTAGTAACCTTTGGCTTGCTCAAGAACCCTTTTTCTTCTTGCTCTCGACGCAACTGCATTTTTTGAACGTGGCATAATGAATTATTTTAAATTTTCAATTTTGGATTTTCCAAAAAGAAATGATGATTAATTTTTTAACTTGAAATCTCGTTACTTGAATTTTGTAAATTCTTCGATTATTTTAAACGCAATAAACGCATAACAAAATCTTTGTTAGGAGCACCAACAATACCTTTCATACGCATGTTACGTTTGCGTTTCTTCGATTTCTTGGTTAAAATGTGGCGTTTGAAAGCCTTTTGAAAGGTGATCTCTCCGGTACCGGTCACCTTGAAGCGCTTCTTGGCACTTGAGTTTGTTTTTACTTTTGGCATAAATAATCTTATTAAGATTACACCCTGCTGGCGGTCTCGAACAGACGAGACACTTGTTGAGCCTTACGGGAAAAATTTGGAGTGCAAAAGTATGGATTTACAGCTAAACAGCAAAATGTGAATGCTTTTGTATCATATAACTACCTTATAATAGTTATTGAACCGCTTAAAGGGTTAGGTACAGCATTTATTTTAATAATGTAATAATAGGTACCGACAGGCAATGGATGTCCATTTAATTTGCCATCCCAAGATTTTGAATAACCCACAGAATAAAAGACCTTCTGACCATACCTGTTAAATATCTCCACAGTACAGGAAGGATAATTTTTTATGAAAGGAATTTCCCATGTATCATTGATTCCATCCCCGTTTGGTGAGAAAGCATTTGGTACAACAAATTTTTCTACTTTCACAATAGTGCTTTGAGAAACAGAACAGCCAGAAGAACCAGTTATCAATAAAGTGTAAGTAATATCATTGGGCGATTGGGTAACAGGAAAACGTGCCGTATCACTGCTCAAATAGGTATTCGGTGACCATAAGAATTTTAAATTTGTTCCATAATAATAGTATGAGTCAAGCTTCAAACTTTCGCCCTTTATCATAAAATAATTACTATCCAGATTCAAAACAGGGTAAGGACTCACTACAATTGATTTGGTCTTTTTGTCGCTGATACATCCTTGCTGGTTGAAGAAGTACAAACTGATATTGAAAGAGCCGGAATCAATAAATGTTTTAGTCGGATTTTGTAAGGAGGATGTATTTCCATTTGCCAGATCCCAATACCATTTTGTTACATTGTTATCATTACTTTGGTTACTAAACTGAACTGAATCATTAACACAAATGCTGTCTTTGGGAAATGCAAAATCTGCATGAGGCTGCGGGTAAATGGTATTTAATACTTTAGTTAGTGAATCAACACAACCAGAAATGGAGGTTACTTTCAACTTTACATTGTACGGTCCAGAAGCTGAATAGGTATGAAGTGGGTTGGGAACTGTTGATGGAGTTGGGTCATTGCCATCATCAAAATTCCAATAATAACTCAATTGAGAATTATCTGCAATAGTAGAAGAATCATGAAACTGTGCGACGCCATCAGGCAAACAAACAATCGGCAATGAGAATTTGATTACAGGTTTCGGATTAACAGTAATACTAATTGCATTGCTTGGATTAGTAACATCGCCAAATGAATTTGATACAACAACAGTATATGTTCCTGCAATTGTAGCTGAATAAGATTGTGAAGTTGCACCAACGAGCAACACCCCATTTTTATACCACTGATTTCCTGTTGTTTCACTTGAGATAAGTAAAGCAATACTGCCATCACAAATCGTTGAAGAACCATTGATTGTTATCGTTGGGTCAGACATTTTAATGACTGCTATATTAAGCACAGCCTTAGTAATACCCCCGCTGTTGGTTGCCGTAATTGTATAATTTGCTGCACTGCTCAATACAGTTGGTGTTCCGCTGATGATGCCTGTTACGGCATCCATATTTAATCCGTTTGGCAATGCAGGAGTGATACTATAATTAATAACAGCTCCCCCACTACTTACAGGAATCAATTGATTGATTGATTTACCTTTTATGAAAATATTCGGGGTGGTATAATTCACAACCGGTAAAATATCATTCACTGTAATATTAATTATTGCAGTGGCGCTTCCTGCTACATTCATTGCTGTAACTGTATAATTTGTGGCACTGATCAATACTGTCGGTGTTCCACTAATTACTCCTGTGGTTGCGTCAATACTCAGGCCCGCAGGTAATGAAGGACTCACACTATAGTTTGTAACAACTCCTCCACTTGTCGTTGGATGCAAAGGAGGAATAGCCGAACCTTTTGTATAAATATCAGGTGTTATGTAACTTAAATTGATAGGTGGAAATGTTGGTGTATTGCGAAATACTGAAACTGTATTGCTGGTATAATTCACAACAACCAGATCAGGCTTGCCATCACCATCGATATCACCAATAGCAACTGAATAAGGAGCATCCCCTGTTCTAAAATCAACTTTAGCAGCAAAAGAATTTGAATTAATACTACCACTGATGCATTTATTGCGTAATACAGAAACAGTAGCACTATCTGTATTTGCAACAACCAAATCTGGTTTGCCATCTCCGTCTATATCTCCAATAGCTACCGAAAATGGTAAGAAGGCGGTTTTAAAATCCACTTTATCAGCAAGCGAATTTGAATTGATACTGCCACTGCTGCTCGTATTATGAAATACAGAGACGGTATTATTGCTTTCATTGGATACTGATATATCTAATTTGCCATCTCCGTCTAAATCTCCAAGAGCTACCGAGTAAGGTAATACAGCAGTTGCAAAATCAACTTTAGCAGCAAAAGAACTTGAATTGATAGTACCTACATTGCTTGTATTGCGAAATACTGAAATTGTATAACTTCTTCCATTTGCAGTTACCAAATCAGGCTTGCCATCTCCGTCTATATCTCCTATAGCAACCGAGGAAGGCAATAAGCCGGCATCAAAATCAACTTTCGCATCAAAAGAATTGAGTGTAATACTTCCACTAATACATACATTATGAAATACTGATATATTATTTGTTGAATAATTAGCAACAACCAAATCAGGTTTGCCATCGCCATCAATATCTCCAATGGCGACTGAAGAAGGGTTTGTTCCGGTGGTAAAATCAATAGAAGCAGCAAAAGAACCAGAATTAATGCTGCCCCTAATACTGGTATTACGAAATACAGATACGGTATTATTGCCATAATTAGTAACAACTAAATCCGGTTTTCCATCACCATCTATATCACCAAAGGCGACTGAAGAAGGATTTGTTCCGGTAGCAAAATCAACTTTAGCCGCAAAAGAATTAGTTGTGATGCTGCCACTTATACTGGTATTCTGAAATACTGAAATACTATTTGTTGAATAATTAGCAACAACCAAGTCAGGCTTGCCATCACCATCAATATCTACGATAGCTACTGCATAAGGATTTGTACTTGTAGTAAAATCAACTTTTGTAGCCAAATCTGCAGTAATGATATTCCCTGAGTTAGGAGTAAAAGTTGGTGTATAAAACTGCGAGCTGGATGCAGCTAAACCTGAAGAAGTATTTAATACGGTTATAGGCCCAAAGCTGGCACCAGTTGGTACAGTTACTGTTAAACTGGCAGCACTTGCTGAATTAACATTTGCTTTTGTTGCGCCGAACATTACAATATTATTATTGGGAAGTGCATTAAATCCTGTACCTGAGATGGCAACTGTAGTGCCTACTGAACCGCTAACAGGAGTAACTGAATTTATTCTTGGCTGTGCGGTTATTTTAATAAAACCCAACAATGAAATGTATAATAAAAAGTATTTCAAAATTGGAAGAATTTTGTAATCTAATATAATTGTTAAAATAAGCCGTTTTCCTATTGACTACAGTGACTTACTTTAACTAACACAAATCTCTAAGCACATTTTACAAGTTACTTACTTTTATGAATAGTCAGGAGTGAGTGAAAATAAAAACACCCCACAAAAATGCAGGGTGTTTCATATTATACGGAATTTTATGCTTCTTTTTTCTTCTTAGTTGTTTTAGGTGTGAGCATCAGGAACATTCTCTTCCCTTCTAATTTCGGTAAAGCTTCGGGCTGACCAACTTCCGCTAATCTTTCGGCAAATTTCAATAATACCAATTCTCCTCTTTCTTTAAATTGAATGGCACGTCCTTTAAATTGAACATAGGCTTTTACCTTATTGCCATCCTTCAAAAAATTTTCAGCATGTTTTGCTTTAAAATCAAAGTCATGATCATCCGTGCCGGGTGTAAAACGAATTTCTTTTACTTCGCTTTGCTTGGCGTTGGCTTTCATTTCCTTCTCCTTCTTCTTCTTTTCGTAGAGGAACTTTTTATAATCAATCACTTTGCAAACGGGAGGATCTGCATTAGGAGAAATCTCCACTAAATCCATTTCCTGTTGCTGAGCGATTTTTAAAGCTTCATGTGTAGGATAAACACCAATTGTTACATTTTCTCCAACTAAACGTACTTGTAAAGCACGTATTCTTTCATTGATCTTGTGTTCCGGTTCTTGTTGTCTTTGAAATCTGGGGTTAAATCTTCCTCCGCCCCCGCTTCCACCTCTAAATGGTAATGCCATTAATACTTGTTTGGTTAAAAATTAATTTGTTAAAAATAATAAGATTTTTTCTATTCTGTTGATTTACGTTCTTTGATTTCATCTATGATCGTATTCATGAATTCTTCCAATAATTGCACACCGATATCTCCTTTGCCTTGCCTGCGCACTGAAAGTTTTGCATCTTCCATTTCTTTTTCACCAACTATCAGCATATATGGAACACGGCTTAATTCTGCTTCTCTGATTTTGCGACCTATCTTTTCATTACGATCATCTATATCTACCCTGATGCCTTCTCTTCGAAGGCTTGCTTTAACTTCTTTTGCGTAATCTATGTATTTATCACTGATCGGTAAAATTTTTACCTGCACAGGTGCTAACCATGTAGGGAATTTACCGGCATAATGTTCTAATAAAAATCCGATAAAACGTTCATGTGTTCCCAAAGGTGCACGATGAATGATTAATGGAATATCTGTATCATTTTGCTGGGTTGTATAAGCCAATTTAAATTTACGACCCGAGTTGAAATCCACCTGATTAGTTGCCAAAGTAAATTCTCTTCCAATAGTACTCCAAATTTGTACATCTATTTTAGGTCCGTAAAATGCAGCTTCATCATACACTTCAACAAAAGGTGTATTTGTATCGATCAGAACCTGACGAACCATGGCTTCGGTTTCGATCCATAATTCGGGTTCATTAACATATTTCTGCCCTAACTTTTCAGGAGAATGCAATGATAAACGCATCACGTATTTGTCAATCCCAAATATCTTGAAATACTTTAGATACATATCATTCACTGCTTTGAATTCCTGAAAGAACTGTTCTTTCGTGCAGTAGATATGTGCATCATTCATGTGCAAGCAACGAACGCGCATCAATCCGAATAACTCACCACTTTGCTCATACCTGTAACAAGTCCCATATTCAGCTAAACGGTAAGGAAGGTCTTTATAACTCTTTGGTTCAGCATCATAGATCTTATGATGATGTGGACAGTTCATTGCCTTCAGATAATATTTTTCTCCATCCATTTCCATTGGAGGAAACATACTATCTGCATAATACGGAAGATGTCCGCTCGTGATGTATAAATTTTCTTTGGCAATATGCGGTGTAACAACACGCTTATAACCTGCAGCTTCTTCTGTTTCTTTTGCTAATTTTTCTAATTCTTCAATGATGACAGTTCCATTGGGTAACCATAAAGGCAATCCGGGGCCTACATCATCATCCATCGTAAAAATACCGAGCTCTTTTCCTAATTTTCTATGATCACGCTTCTTGGCTTCTTCCAACATTGCCAGATATTCATCCAGTTCTTTTTGATTGGGGAATGTGATACCATATAAACGTGTAAGCTGTTTATTTTTTTCATCTCCTTTCCAATAAGCGCCTGCAATATTGGTGAGCTTAATGGCTTTGATAAAATTAGTATTCGGAATATGCGGACCGCGACAGAGATCAGTAAAATTGCCTTGTGTATAAAAGGTAATTTCACCATCATTCAAATTATTCAATAAATCTAATTTGTATTCATCTCCTTTATCAGCAAAATATTTTACAGCTTCAGGTTTTGGAATTTCTTTTCTGATATAAATGTTGCCTTTCTTCGCCAATTCATTCATCTTCTTTTCTAACATCACCAGATCCTCTTCTACTAATTTTCTATCACCAAGATCCATATCATAATAAAACCCTTTATCTAAGGCAGGGCCAACCCAGAATTTAACGCCCGGAAAAACAGTCTCAACCGCTTCAGCCATTAGATGTGCTGAAGAGTGCCAAAATGTGTTTTTTCCTTCCGCATCATCCCATGTCAGTAATTGTAAAGAAGCATCAGTAGTAATGGGTCTTGTAGAATCCCAAACTATGCCATTAACTTTTGCGGCTAATACTTTTCTTGCCAGTCCTTCACTGATAGATTTAGCAATATCTGATGCAGTAACGCCGTTTTCATATTCTCTTACTGCTCCGTCCGGGAAACTAATGTTGATCATATTATTCTTACTCAAATCAAAAATGAGATGCAAAAGTAACAATTCCAACGCAGAGAATCGCTTTAAGATGAATATTCATTTCAAAAACCTTAACGCTTCTTTATAAGCGTTCTACATTCAGCAGGCTTAGTTTTGTTGGATGAGATTGACATTTACCCTTCTGTTGGTTTTCATGTTTTCCTCTTTTTCTTATGCACAAAAGCTTACGGGCATTTGGAGGGGATATTTTGTACAACAGGATTATAATCCTTTAAGTGGTGAATTTGTTGAGGATCGATATAAATACGAGGTTCAGATTAACCAACTCAGCGATGGAAGTTTAGAAGGTGTTACGTATTCTTATAAAGAAAAGTCATTTTACGGCAAAGCTTCTTTGCACGGCATTTTCAGAATTGCTACCAAAAATGTGTTATTGAAAGAAACAAAAATGCTCGATCTTAAAATGAGCGGTCAGTCCGTTGCCTGTTTAATGACCTGTTATTTGGATTATACCAAATCCGGCAAATTAGAAATACTTTCCGGCTCTTATACCAGTCAGAATGCTGAGCAAAAGACAGATTGCGGAAGCGGTTCAATCTATCTGGAAAAAGTAACCACTACTGATTTTGAAAAAGAACCCTTCTTATTAAAGAAAACAAATACAAACACCAAACCTGCAGTTACCCCCAAAAAAGATACGGTCACTAATAAACAGTCGCTTAATCATACTGCAAATTCAGCACCGATCGCAAAAATAGCAGTACCCAAAACCAATGCTGTACCAAAGCAAAATAATGCGCCTGTTTCAAATAAACCGGCTGTTAAACCGGGAGCTGAGGCATTTATCATTCCTAAAAAAACTACAGTAAAAAAAGATAGTGCTATTACTCAGAAAACAATTTCTCTACCGCCAGATACGCTAAGAAGACAGGAAAAAGCGATCAACAAAAATATTGCAATTGGTGTTCCGAAGGTTTTAAAAGAAAGGTCCAACAACCTTGTCAGAACAATAGAGATCGATGAAAAGCAGGTGCAGATTGATTATTACGATAACGGAGAAATTGACAATGATACCATCACCGTTTATCATAACAATGAACTCGTCATTAATCACGGAAGATTAAGTTATACGCCCATCACTTTAAAAATACAATTGGACGAAGAGCATCCGATTCATGAAATTATTACTGTTGCTGATAATTTAGGAGATGTTCCGCCAAACACAGCACTGATGGTGATTACAACCCCCAACAGAAAAAGATATGAAGTCTTCATTACTTCAGATGAAAAAACAAATGCAAAAGTAATTTTGGAATACAAGCCCAAAGAAGCGGTCAAAGTTCATTAGTTAATTTTTTTTGAAATCAATAGTATCTGTTATTGATCCGCAGTTAAGCATTCCCTTTGGTGAGTATGGGTTTTTAATTTCAGTCGAATTGCTTAGCCAAGTTGCCCCTGTATTATCAAAAGCCTTAGGACAAAGAAAACGATACACAGGTTCTTGGTCGTATTGAACTGCTCTTACCAAATCATATAATTGTTCACTTAAAGTATAAAAGGATTTACGTTTATTCTCGATCGTATTCTCTCCCAATAAGCCTTGTAATTCGCCCGACATATTTGCCGCAGTGGTTTTTACAAAATCAAGAATATTATCCTCAGCCCTGAATTCAGTGAAGTGCAGGCTATCGGCATCGGTCATTAAAAGTTTTGAATATTTATTGATCATTGTGTCGTTCTCGGAAATGAAATTGTTCTTTAGGCTGTAATAATCATTCATCAGGTTTGCAAATTCCTGATTAAATCCCGGATTTGCAGTAATGGGCTTCAACGTATTTGTCCGGTTATTTGTCTGATCTTTTTTTTCTCCGCAACTACAAGCTGTAATAGCTGTTATAAAAGCGCAAACAAATAGTTTTTTCATACAATGTGAATTGTTTATCAAAAGTAAAACAAAAAATGCGCCTCATCCAATTACCTTTGCAGCGAAAAATTTTTAAACGTTATGCTGATCGGTTTACAAAATCTCACATTTGAATTTGGTGCAAGATTGATTGTTGAAGATGCCACCTGGCATATTAATCCGGGTGAAAGGATCGGATTGATCGGCTATAATGGAACAGGTAAATCTACCTTGTTGAAGGTTTTGGTGGGCGAATATCTTCCTTCAAAAGGTACTGTTGAAAAAGGTAGGGACACTACGATCGGTTATCTGCATCAGGATTTATTGAGTTTTGATACAAATGATTCTATTCTTGAAGTGGCAATGGGTGCTTTTGAAAAAGTAAAGCAATTGGAAAAGGAGATTGAATTATTAGGCAAAGAATTGGAAGAAACTTCCGATGAAAAATTATTACACGATTATTCCGATAAACTGCATGAATTGGAAATGTTGGGCGGCTACACCATTCATCATCGCACAGAAGAAGTGTTGCAGGGATTGGGTTTTGCTAATGAAGATCTGACAAGGCCTTATAAAGAATTCAGCGGTGGATGGAGAATGCGTGTGCTATTGGCAAAAATGATTTTACAACAGCCCGATGTTTTATTGATGGATGAACCTACCAATCACCTTGATCTCCCATCTATCGAATGGTTAGAAAAATATTTAAAACATTATCAGGGAAGTGTAGTGATTGTTAGTCACGATAAATTTTTCTTGAACAGAATGGTGAATAAGATCGTTGAATTATATCAACAGCAATTGCATATTTATACTGGCGATTATGAATATTATGAACGGGAAAAAGAAGTGAGAGTGGAATTGCAGCAAAAAGCTTACGAGAACCAACAGGATTATATCCGTCAGCAGGAAAGATTCATTGAACGCTTCAAAGCCAAAGCCAGCAAGGCTGCTGCTGCGCAGAGTGTGATGAAAAGATTGGATAAGATCGAACGAATTGAAAATGTAGAGATCGAAAGACCGAATATCAAGATCAATTTTCAAGTAGATAAACAACCCGGCAGGATCATTTGCGAACTGAAACATATTTCGAAAAGTTTCGGCAATATTGAAATATTAAAGAATACCAGTATAGAAATTGACAGAGGCGATAAGATTGCATTGATCGGTGCAAACGGAAAAGGTAAATCGACTTTATTAAGGATTGTGGCCGGTACTGAAAAATATGAAGGACATAGAAACTGGGGTCACAATGTGGAAGAAAGTTTTTATGCACAGCATCAGCTGGAAGCACTTAACATCAACAATACCATTTTGGACGAAATGAAAGAATGCGGCAGCAATAAAACAGAATTGGAACTCCGTAGTTTGATGGGTTGTTTTTTATTCAGCGGTGATGATACTGATAAAAGAATCAAAGTACTGAGTGGTGGTGAAAAAGCACGTGTGGCTTTGGCTAAAGTTATTGTAAGCAAGAGTAATTTCTTATTGTTGGATGAACCTACGAATCACTTAGACATGCATTCAGTTGAATTATTGGCAGATGCATTGAATAAATACGAAGGAAGCTTTTTATTGGTAAGCCATGATCGTTTCTTTATTTCCAAAACAGCCAATAAAATTTGGGAAATTGTTGATCATGAGATAAAAGAATTTAAAGGAACGTATCTCGAATGGGTTGAATGGAAAGAACGAATGGCGAAACAACAATCTTCTAAAAAAAAAGAGCAGGATAATATAAACAAGGCTCAAGAGCAGGTAAAAAAAGTACAGGAAGTTGTTGTTGTGCCCGGTTCAAAAAATAATTCCAATGCTGCCGTCAATATTGAAAGAGAACAGAAAAAGGAATTACAAAAATTGCAACGGCAGTTTCAAAAATTAGAAGAAGAAATCGCAAAATTCAATCAACAAAAAACACAGATAGAATCAGATCTTTCTAACCCCGACAGTTATAAAGAAACCAATAAATTTTCACAATTAGAAAAGAGTTATAGTGCAGTACAGGAACAGTTAAAGACAGCGAATACTCAATACGAACAACTGTTTGAGAAGATCATGGAGCTGGAAAACAATCAATAAGCGAAACTGAAATCGATCACATACTCTTTCTTTTGTGAAGGGATCAAAGAATTTATTCTCGGCAATTCCATCAAGGAAATAATGATCGTTTTTCTTTTGGATTTATCTACATCTTCGAAACGTACGAATGCGATCTTTCTTAAGTATGGATATTTATACGGAACATTATAATATACATAATCGCTGCTTAATCCTGAACGAAGATTACTGAATGTTACATCATATTCTGTTCTCGCATTCATCAATCCATCAAAACCTGATTTTGTATAGCTGATAAAAGTAGTATCGTTTGAGAGTGATTTTCCGTTGCATGCATATCCGGGGATATCAGTGGGACAACCGGATGTAACAGTTTCAAAAAAAGTATAGGTCTTCTTTACATAATTAATAAAATTAAAACCACCATACGGCTCATTTTTCATGATCCAGTTATAATAAAATGGCCTTCCGCTGTAAACTTGTAGTACCAAACGATATGAATCTCTTTTCAGCACTTTTGCTATTTGTATGGAAATATTGTAATGAAAAAAACCGCTGTGTAATGCATAGGATATTTTATTTTCTTTGATAATTTCTCCACCTTCTCCCAAATTATGCGGAAGCACCACCACCCTTTTGTTCATTGACTTTGAAACCTTTTCTGTAAGAGATTGTAAGGCCTCTGATGCATCATCCATATTCATAAATTCACCGAAAAAATATTCAATATAAAAGGTGCTGTCCTGAACATATCTGGCTGTTGATGCACCGGCCAATGGAATCTTATTCTGATATATCTCTGATTTTAAATGAACAGAATCTGTCTTAGTTAACAATTTCCCTTTTATATGCAGAAATTTAAATGGAGCATCATTCAATACATACAAAAGATTGTAGCTGAACGGATCTTTCTTTTTTGAAAGATCAAACGCAAATGTTTGAGCATTAAGATATAAGCAAAAACAGGAGAATATAAATAGACCTGTCAGCTTCTTCATGTAAAATAGCAGTTAAACTTGATGGTTAAGAAGCTGAAAATACAAAAAATGTTTTAAATTTTTTGTAAAACCCGTTTATGTATTCAATTGCATGAGAATGGCTTTTGTGAAATCGCTTACCAGATAGCTGATCAATTTCCCTGTGGAATGGTCTTCTCTCCCATCAGATAAATGTGTGGCACCTTCACAAATATGTAAATAAGCAGGCTTGCTATCTGATGCAACAAAATTCAAATATTGCCTGGCGTGGTTTGCAGTAATACCTACAGGTGTAGTAGCACTGCTTAAAGTATGTTCAACGGCATCGAGGTCTAATTCAATTCCGCAGAGTGTATCGTCTGTGAAACCTGTTGCATGAGCGATCGACTGAATGAAATTTCTTTTTTCGTGCAGAAAAATATCTTCAAAAGTAATGCAGTCAACAAATGGATTGTTCACAATATCCATCCATGTATTTTGTGTGATATAATTTTCGTGTAATCCGATCACACAATATTTTTCGAGATAACCGTCTTCTTCTGCATACCGAAATGCATTACCGCTATGTCTTCCTTCGATCGGACGATAATCGGCATGTGCATCCAGATTAATGGCATTTATCTGGGCCAATTCAATCACACCTGATTTATGCCAACCCTTTGCTGCGCCTTTGATGCAGGGATATGCATTATTATGCCCGCCGCCGATCACGATCGGTAATTTTCTATTTTGTGTGATGATATGAATCAATTGTTCCACTTCATCATCGATTGTATTGACTGCATGGCGTTGTGCATCGATCCTTTCATCAAAATGCGGGGCATTGGATTCAATTACTTTTTCCAGATCAGAAAAATCAAAATGCCCTACCAATAAAATCTCACTTCCATCTAAAAAATCATTGCTTTGAATATTGAGAAATGATTTTAAGAAAGAAAGCCATGCACTGTCTGCACCACCAATTCCTAAGTTTGCTTTGATACCAATATCTTCAGGCACGCCTATCAAAACAAATTTGGCTGTTGAGTTTCGAATAGAGGTTTCAATATCATTTGCATTTTCAATGATCTGCAAACGTTCACCCAACTTGGTTTCAAAGCGTCGAAGTTTTGTGACAGATAAAATATCTTCTTTATGATAAACTTTCAGGTGTTTCATACTTCTTAAAAGTAACCTTTTTATTTATTGATAAAATTTCCGTTGATCATTACTTTGTCAATTAAATCAGTACCAAATGCATAAGCAAGATAAGCAAGGGAAGGTATTGGTTTTGTAAAAATCAAATTCGCATTTTTGCCTACTGTAATGCTTCCTGCAATATTACCTAATCCCATCGCGTAAGCGCCGTTAATCGTAGCTGCATTAATGGCTTCTTCAGGCAGCATTTTCATTTGTATACAACTCATTGAAACAACCAAATTCATGTTTCCGCTTGGTGAAGTTCCCGGATTATAATCCGAAGCCAATGCAACACTACAGCCTGCTTCAACTAATTTTCTTGCCGGTTGAAAGGGCATACGAAGAAAGAAAGCCGCAGTTGGCAGCAAAGTTCCGATGGTATTTGATTCTGAGAGAATTTTAATTTCATTATCATCCATTGTTTCTAAATGATCAACACTGATTGCATTTACATTTACTCCAACTGTTACGCCGCCACTAGAAAACTGATTTGCATGAATCTTTGGTTGCAAACCATATTTGATACCGGCATTACAAATTGTTGTTGTTTCATCTATACTGAAAAATCCTTCTTCGCAAAACACATCAATATAATCTGCTAAATTCTCTTTTGCAATCATGGGTAACATTTCATGAATGATCAGATCCATATAACCCTGATGATCATTTACAAATGCAGCGGGAAAAGTATGTGCTCCCAAAAATGTAGAACGAACAGGAATGGGAGATTTTTCTTTAAGACGCCTGATCACTCGCAACATTTTCAGTTCTGTATCAGTCGTTAATCCGTAACCGCTTTTAATTTCAATGGCACCTGTTCCTAATTGAATTAATTCATGCAACCTTTTCCATGCATCGTTAAATAAACTTTCTTCCGAAGATTCCTGTACTGCTTTCGCAGAGTTTAAAATACCACCTCCTCTTGCTGCGATTTCCTGATAGCTGAATCCTTTTATTTTATCTACGAATTCGTTTTCCCTGCTTTTTGCAAAAACAAGATGTGTATGACTATCGCACCATGTAGGTAAAACAAATTGACCATCTGCATCAAATACTTTGGTCGTGTGTAGATCAATGGATAAATCTTTCATCAACCCGTATTCGCTGATCAACCCGTTTTCAATAATCAGATAAGCATTTTCTACTATCGGCAATTCTGCCAGTTCTTTCCCCCGCAAAACCTTGCTCTCTTTTCGAACATTGACCAATTGCTGTATGTTGATGATGAGAAGCTTCATGCAATCAAATATGATACTTCAAATGTAAACTAAACTATTTTCGGATAAGATAATTTGAGCAGAATAAGGATTTTGTTTGAAAATTGTATCTTGCAATCCTGATTATGCAAACAGTTATTATTATAACATCGTCACCATCTCATTTTTCCTGGATGTACCGTGGCCTGAATTCCATGCCTGATCATTAAGTTGTGACTCATTATCCGTCTTTCTTTTATTGTTATTTATTAAATTAATCAGTCAATCTATTGTATGAGTTCAATACAACAAAGCCTGTTCGTTAATTCTGAAATAGGCACTTTAAAACGTTTATTGGTGCATAGCCCCGACAGCGGCTTGGGCAAAGTGGTTCCTTCCAAAGCACAGGATTGGTTATTTGAAGATATTGTGCATCTCGATACCATCCGAAAAGATGAATACGATCATTACACAAAGATCCTTTTGTATTTTTTAGACCCGGAAATAATAAAAGGCAAACTTAAAAGTATCGATGCAGTTGAAAATAAAAGGAATTTTTATAAACCTGAACACCCTGATTTTTTTCGATCTGATAAAGTGATTGAATTGCAATGGCTTTTATCTGATATTTTATCTGATGAAAATATCAAATCAAAATTGGTGGCTTCTGTTTGCGCTATAGAAGGCTGCACGTATATCACACAAAAGAAATTGCTCTCCTACAACAATATTGAATTGGCGAAGACTTTTATTTCAGGATCGAATATCGAAAAGAATTTATTATTTGCTCCTATCCCTAATTTTATTTTTACAAGAGATATCGGTATCATCATCAAAGATCATGTGTTGCTGAATAAACCTGCAAAAAAAGCCAGAACAAGAGAGGCATTACTTGCAAAATACATTTTCTTTAATCATCCTTTTTTCATCTCATATCGTGAAAATATTATTGAACTGTCCGATTCTCATTTCAGTTTTTTATTGCCAAAAGAAGAAGACGATAAAAAGATCACATTGGAAGGAGGCGATATCATGGTAGTAAGTGATGATCATTTATTAGTCGGGATCAGTGAACGGACTTCTTCTGAAGCCGCTGCAAAGATCACCAGTACGATATTTGAAAAAGGGATCATGAATAAAGTGACCATCATCAAAATTCCGAAGAAACGAGATTATATGCACATTGATACTGTGTTTACTCAAGTAAAGAAAAATGTTTGGGTGATGTTGGGCAATTTTTCACGCAAAGCTGTTAAGCATGAAGATGTAGATGTTGTAGAGCGTGCTTTGGAAATTAAAAAAGAAGAAAAAATAAAAATCCTTCAGTTCCACAAAAAAAATCCGGATACACCGGTGAGTTTTGAAAGCCTGGAAGATTTATTATACGACATCAGTAAAACAGATCTTGATTGCAAAGAAGAAATCAAATTTATTTTTTCGGGGAATAATGAATTCCCTTACAATGCAAGAGAACAATGGACTGATTCATGTAATTTATTGGCATTAAAAGAAGGGGTTGTATTGGGATACGACAGAAACGATAAAACCTCAGAAGCTTTTCAGGAAGCGGGTTTCAAAATAGTCTATGGTAAAGATCTGATTCAGCAATTCGAAGATGGAACTGTTAAACCAGATGAAATTAAAGATACATTGATATTGATGCCTTCTGCAGAATTATCAAGAGCAAGAGGAGGATTTCATTGTATGAGTATGCCGATTCTAAGAGAATCATTATAGAAGAAAAAGACTTTTATGCAAAATACTTCACACTTATTAATGATTAGACCTGTGCGTTTTGAATATAATGCACAAACGGCAGTGAATAACAGTTTTCAAATTGCATCAAAATATGATCTTGTTGCTGAAAAAGCAATGCAGGAATTTGATGCATTTGTTGGTGTGCTTGAAAAGAATGGTATGGATGTAACTGTTGTTCAAGACACGTTAACACCGCATACACCTGATTCTGTTTTTCCGAATAACTGGATATCTTTTCATGATGACGGAACCATCTGCCTATATCCCATGTTCGCAGAAAATCGAAGGACCGAAAGAAAGAAACATGTGTTGGAAATAATTGATAGTAAATTTTCTGCAGCACTTACCATTGATTTCAGTCATTATGAATCAAAAGATATTTTTCTTGAAGGAACAGGAAGTATGGTGCTGGACAGAGATCATAAAATTGCGTACGCCTGTTTATCTCCAAGAACGGATCAGAGATTAATGGAAGAATTTTGCAATCAATTTAATTACACTCCTGTTTCGTTTATTGCTGTTGATCAACAACATCAACCCATTTATCATACCAATGTAATGATGTGCGTAGCTGATGAATATGTTGTGATCTGCCTTGATTCTATCTCCTACAAAACAGAAAAGGATATTGTTATTACTTCGATCCAAAAAAGCGGGAAAATAATTATCAATATCAGTTTTGATCAGATGAATCATTTTGCAGGCAATATGCTCCAAGTGAAAAATAAAGAGAATAAAAAATTCCTTGTCATGTCAACACAGGCGTTTGAAAGCCTTACTGCACAGCAGTTACAACAGTTACGTTCATTCAATGAAATTTTGCATGCAGATATTTCTACCATTGAATCGAATGGCGGAGGCAGTGCAAGATGTATGCTGGCAGAAATATTTTTACCGATCAAACAAGTCAAATAGAAGCAAACGATTTTGAAAGTAATTCTGTTACTTGCTTTTCCCGGTAACGGAGTGCATGATTCAGTTTTTCCCAAGCTTTATTCAGGTCTTTTTGTATTTCAATTTCAGGAGAAAGGTGAATTTGTTTTTCGTATAATGTTTCTTTGATCACTTTCATATCGTGCCAATGCCCGATTGATTCCTGCAATTTATTATAAAAAGAAAATTGTGAATCTGATTTTGTTTGTTCTTCATCAGGTATCCAGTTCACTGCATACATCCATTGTTTGATCATTTTCCGGAGTTCATGCCAATCATTGTCGGATTGAGGTTTATGCAATAACTTATCGATCTTTGCATTCAATCAAATCACATATTGTTCCGGTAAGATTTTATTGGTTGTTTGAATAAATTTGCTGCAACTGTCAATCACTTCTTTCAGATCGGCTTTATAGGAAGTTGAGCGTTGCTGAAACAATAGAATCATCTTCTGCATTTTCTCTTCAGGAAAATACTCTTTTGTAAGATGCTCTAATTGATGACTCTTTAACCATTGCTGTAATAACTGGTATTCCCTTATTTCACCTGCATGCTGAAAAACAGAGCCCAATAAATGAATCGGTCTTTTGAATTTTTGCCTGGGATAAATTGACTTCAGGAATTTGATGATCGCTTTTAATTTTTTTAATTCCAACCTGAAATCATGCAAAGGAGTTTCATCTCCTGTTAATTCAAAATCATGGAGGTGATTGAATAAATTTTTAATGCGAAGTGCAAAATATCGTTGTAACGATGAATGCATGGTTAGGGGTTATTTGAATAATTTTCATTCTTACTCAAATTTACCACCTTAAAATTGCTGTACATGAAGTTTATGTTAAGATTTTGTCCTGCAGAGAAAAGGTTAACTTGATACCTTCTTCAAAACTAACCGGTGTATACCCTAAGACTTTCATGGCTTTATCAATTTTAAGGCCTGATCTTTTTGCTCGTTGAACGGGCTCAGGGAAGTTTTCTGAATCAACGCTTTCGATCAGCGAGGTATCTAACTGCAAAATATCTGCAACCTTAATTGCCATTTGATAAGGAGAAATAATATCCTTTCCCGCCAAATGAAAATCCCCGTTCGCTCTATGTTCTATAACAGCTTCAATTCCTTTGCAGATATCATTTACAAATGTTGGTGTCCTTAGCTGGTCATTCACCACTTTAATGGATTTCTTTTGTTCCAGGTTATCTTTAACCCAATGTAAAAAACTCGGACGCATGCCTTCCCAAACAGCACCATACATGAAAACAGGTCGTATGATGCTGAACAAAAGATCACTTTCTTTCACTATTTTTTCTGCCATCAACTTGCTCTCTCCGTAAAAATTTAAAGGAGCAGGTGTATCTTCTTCACCGTGAGGGCCATTTTCACCAAATATAAAATCAGTGGAAGTATAAATAAAATGAGGTGCAATTGATTGCGCTGCTTCAATTAAATATTTCGTTGCTGTAACATTATTTAATAGACAGGATTCTTTGTTATTATTACATTCATCCGGTTTGCTTAAAGCTGCTGTATGTATGATGACAGATGGCTGATGCCACTGCAAACAATGTTGTACTGCTTCTTTATCTATAATATCAAGTTCAGCATATTCAAATTTTTCTCTTAATGGAATTCGGCAAGCCCCTCTTCCGGATGCTATTACAGTATGGCCATTCGAAGCTAAGAAGAGACATAGGTGTTGTCCTAAAAATCCATTGGCACCTGTTATGAAAATTTTATTCATAAAATGAAAGTAGAAAATATTAGTGAACTAAAAAGAATTACAAATTTATCGTGCAGGAATAGTTATTCAGAAATAAATGGCAGGCTGAAAGGTTATTTAAAAAAGATCTCCAAAGTTAGAAAACTTCGGAGATTATGTTCCCTTTAAGAACATCCCATCATCTGTAAAAAAAAGCTTTACTGTTGATATAATTTGTTAGTGAGAAATATTTCCTGATGATAGTTTTACGAATACTTTTTAGTCAGAAAGGATTATAAGGGAATTTCAAAGTTTGATATTGGACAATAATTTTTAGTGAAAAGAACCGTAAGTAAGATAGAAGCCCAGAGAATAGCAGGCTGAATAATACAATAAGTCATACACGTAATAAATGAATTTTTGTTTTTTGCCGCCATTTCCCAATTTAAAAGTTACGGCTGCTATCAATGATACGTCTCTTATCATTGCATTCAAATGGTATTGATCTGTTGTAAATGAGAGTAATGATGATGACAATGGGAATTTGTCTCCTTCTTCACAATTACCGTCTTTGTATTTGTTCACCCAGCTTTCTTCCGGATTAAACCATTGATCATTTGCATTAGGAAATTTGGCTTTAAACTTATAGGATTAGGTAGAATAAACGCAAAGAGTTTTTAAGTAATTGTAAGGATGAGGAATTTGATTCATCAATCTTATCACTACATCATTAAATAACCAGTTGCGCATATTTCTTTTATTAAA
>CAIVCF010000213.1 GCA_903904335.1 uncultured Chitinophagaceae bacterium
AATGGATTCAATCCCGTCACGAACATGTGGTGCGCCCAAACTAAAAATGCAAGAATGGCAATTGCGAATAAAGATCCGATCATTGCCATATAACCGAAGATCGGTTTTCGCGAATTGACGGATAAGATTTCACTTACCATTCCCATGGCCGGCAATAAAATAATATATACTTCAGGATGACCTAAAAACCAGAATAAGTGTTGAAATAAAATGGCACTTCCGCCTTCATTGGGCAGAGCACCTACACCGTTCACAAAAATATCGGAGAGATAAAAACTTGTTCCGAAATTTCTGTCAAATATCAATAAGATGAATCCTGATAATAAAACAGGAAATGATAATACACCCAAAACAGCAGTAAAGAACAATGCCCAGATGGTTAATGGCAATCTCGTCATTGTCATTCCTTTGGTACGCATGTTCAATATTGTTACGATATAATTTAATCCGCCTAATAAAGATGATACAACAAATAATGCCATGGCAATGATCCATAGATCCATCCCCGTTTTAGAACCGGGTGATGCACTTCCCAATGCGCTTAAAGGTGGATAAGCGGTCCAGCCACCACTGAATGGTCCAGTTTCAACGAACATAGAAGATAACATCACGCAACTTGCTGCGAAGAAAAACCAATAAGAAAGCATATTCATAAACGGTGATGCCATATCTCTTGCACCCACTTGTAATGGAATTAGAAAATTTGCAAATGTTCCGCTTAATCCTGCTGTTAATACAAAGAATACCAAAACAGTTCCATGCGTTGTTACCAATGCATAATATGCTTCAGGAGTGATTTGTCCGTCTTTCACCCACCATTTTCCTAAAATATCTTCTAACCATGTAAAATGTGAATCAGGGTAACCTAATTGTAAACGAAACAATACGCTCATCAATCCACCCAATACTGCCCAAACCATACCTGTGATCAAAAATTGTTTTGCGATCATTTTATGATCCTGACTAAATACATATTTAGTAATGAACGTTTCATGATGATGATGTATATGGCTGTCGCCGTGAGCATCATGTGATGTTGAAACATCAACTGAATGGTGAAGAGTTGCTTCGTTACTCATATAAAATCTTTGATCGAGTTAGAAATTTATACAACCAAAAAATATTTTGGTTATGATTCACATTAATTTTTAGCGATTGCTTTTGCTGTGCTGTCAGCTTTCGTTGCTGATGGATCTTTTTCCGGGAATGACTGATAATACAATGGTTTTTGTTTTGCCAACCAAAGATCATAGTCTTCCTGTTCCACTACTTCAATTACACCCTTCATAGAATAATGCCCGTTGCCGCACATTTGATCGCAACTGATCTCATATTGAAAATTAGGATTGTTGGTTATTTTTTTCATTTCTGCAGTTGTGAATTTTGGTGTAAACCATAGTGTTGTAGGAATTCCTGGAACTGCATCCATCTTTAAACGGAACTGAGATAAACCAACATCATGTATCACGTCTCGAGAGCCGATAATTAATTTTACGGGCTTGCCTTTTACAACGTACATGGTTTGTTCCTGAACAATATCATCATGTGTGGCAGGATCGTCTTTTAAATTTAAAGAAGCGCTGTCTTTCCAGATCAATCCTAATGAATTTGATGCAGGGTCGATATTCTTATAATATTTTTTTCCAAATACACCGTCTTTTCCGGGATATCGAAATATCCATCCGAATTGTTTTCCTGTTACTTCAACCACCATCGCATCTTTCGGCGCATCACTGGTAAAATAACTCCAGTTACGCAAACCGATCACAACCAATACAGTTAATACAATGGCAGGAACACCGGTCCACAATGCTTCTAATTTATTGCTGTGCGCAAAATAAACAACCTTGCGATTATCGTTTTCCTGATATTTATAAGCGAACCAGAATAATAAAATTTGAGTAGCGATAAAAACAATACCTGTTATGGATAATGTTAACCATAACATCGAATCTACTCTTTCACCCTGAACACTTGCAGATTCATGTGCCAATAAAGTCTTGCCGAAAAGTAAATTGTTGCAGTACCAAACACCAAGCAACCCAATAATCAAAAAACTTACCATTAAAAATCCGTTTACCTTATTGGTGTTCTTACGGTTTTGGTCTTCTCCTTTTAAGATGGCTACATATTCACTTGCTTTGGATATCTGAAAGATGATCAGAAAGACCAGAATAATTACTGCTATGGTTAAATAAAATGTCATGTTGTTAGGTGTTTGCTTAATATAGTAACAATGATACTTGCAAAAAGATTATGTATGATGAATAATACTTTCCTTCAGGAAAGGATGATATTTTACGATCAAAGGTTTTTTAGCCAATGCTTTGGAAACAAAGAATATCATCAATCCTACAAATAAACTTAAAATTCCGAAATCGAGCCAGCCTAATGTAACCTGTTCTTTGCTGATGCTTCCCATCACCATTTGATAAAAATCTATCCAATGCCCGAAGATGATCAACACTGCCATAAATGTAACCAATGTATAATTTCTTTTAGCCGAACTCTTCATCAAGATCAATAGCGGGCAAATAAAGTTGATGATCAGGTTCAGGAAGAAAATTCCTTTGTAAGGACCCTGTACTCTGTGTTTGAAATATAATGTTTCTTCCGGTTGATTTGAATACCATATCAACATGTATTGAGAGAACCATAAATAAGTCCAGAAGATAGAAAAGGCAAACATGAATTTTCCTAGGTCATGTAAATGTTCCTGATTGGTGTATTCCAAATAGCCTTTGTTCTTCATGTAAATGACCCATAATGCAATTAAACTGATCCCGCTCACGAAGGTGCTTGCAAATGTGTACCAACTGTACATCGTGCTGTACCAATGTGCATCCAAACTCATCAACCATAACCATGGAACTGTTGATCCAACAGTTAATGCAAACCATACTGTGAATAATGCGGCTCTTACCGTATTTCTCCAAATGAATGAAGCTCCAGTTTCGCCGTTAAATGCTGCTGTATCTGCTTCACTGCTTATTTGTCGCATTCTCCATCCCAACAAACTCCATAACCCAACTGCTAATAAGGTCCAGATGGTAAAGAACTTTACGTTCAGGAATCCGGATTTACCTTTCAGTACTTCATCATTCGCAACAGCATTCGTATCCAACCAATGATAGATATGATGATTCCCGGAGAAAACAACGAATAATAAAACCGCAACAGTAATTGATCCGAAGATCGGAACCATTGTTGAGATAGCTTCCGGAATACGACGGAAAGATTGTTGCCATCCGCCCATTGCCAAAGTTGTGATACATATAAAGAACATGCTGGCATTGGTGATCAATGTCCAGAAAATAGTATTGTACATGATCGTTCCGATGAACACGACCTGCTCTTCTTCTGTTCCTCTTCCTTTGGTGATGAAACCAATGATCAAAGCCAGCAAACCTACGCCGATCAATGCGTATGCCCATGTTTTGAGTCTTGCAGGAATTTCAAAATGTTCTTTAATAGATGACATGTTAATCTTTTATATCAGTTGTAAAATTTATTAATTCTTGGCAGTGGCATCAGCTGGTGCAGCAGTAGCTTTTGCTTCTGCTTGTTTCAACTTAATATATTTAATGATCTGCCAGCGTTGTTTACGGTTCAATTGTGATGCATAACTGCCCATCAAATTCTTTCCGTACATCACAGAATAAAACATTTGTCCTTCAGGCATTGCAGCATATTTCGGGTCACCCACTAATGTTGCAGGCTTTGCAGGATAAGGACCTTCACCGCCTTTGTACAACGGTCCATTCCCATCTAATTTTGTTCCGTGACAAATTCCGCAATTGATCAAATACAATCTTTCTGTTTCTGTATATTCTGATTTTGATAAGGAATCGATCGGGCTCTTAACTTGTTTGGATGCAAAATAATTTGCTGTGTCTCCCAATGCATCTTTGGTAAGAGGGAATGGAAATTCTTCTCCGCGTGCGATCGTTCCGGCAACAGGCAGGTTCGTATAATTGATGCCTAACTCTGCTAAATTGCTGTGATCTGCATAGGTTTCGTATGCACGGCTGTATGCCATATCCGGCATGTACACATTACTTGGCTTACGTTGTACATCATTGCAGCTGATAATTGCTGCACCTGTAATTACTAAAGCTGTTATGATAAATAATTTCTTCATCGTCATTCAATTCTTATGATTAAGCAGCAACAATTTTATTTTGAAAAGGAACTTCGTCTTTATCATATCTTCCTAACCACCATCCTGCTTCTGCAATTTGAACATCTGTTTCAACTGCACCTGCGTTTGATAAAAATGATGTCAGATCATCCACATTCGTTTTATCTGTCGTTTCGATCACCATCACAAAAAGATCATCTGTTGCACGAGCATGAAAATGATGTTTTTTAATGAACGGAGACAACTGGCACAAATAACAAAACGTAAGCACCATACCTACTGCAGCAAACAATACCGTTAACTCGAAAGTAATAGGTATCCATGCAGGCAAAGCAAAATGTGGTTTACCGCCGATATTCAAAGGCCAATCATACGTGAGTATCCAACTGATGCAACCCAATGCAGTTGATGTACCTGTAATGCCATAAATAAAACCTGCAGTATGCAAACTTGTTTCGCGTAAACCCAATGCATGATCTAAACCATGCACGGCAAACGGCGTATATACATCATGGATCTTATATCCTGCTGTACGAACTTTTTTTACTGCGGGAAATAAAACAGCTTCATCATTAAAACAGCCAACTACGAATTTCTTTTTTGCCATATCAATCTTCCCTTTCAGGAATTTATTGTTAAGAAATGATCTTTATATTTTAGTTTGTGCTTTCGTTTTCTACTACAGTATGTCCATGACCGCTGTGTGCAAAAACTTCAGCAGGTACATGTTCCAGATGCCCCATCTTGTCTTTATAACTTTCACCTGTTGTCTTCAATACATATTTAATTTCTGCTATCGCGATAACAGGGAAATATTTTGCAAACAGGAAGAAGCAGGTAAAGAATAATCCGAATGTTCCGGTATAGAAACCGATCTCCCAAATAGTTGGACTATAATACACAGACCATGCTGATGGCAGATAATCACGATACAATGAAGTAACGATGATCACAAAACGTTCGAACCACATACCGATATTCACGATCACACTCATGAAGAATGTTACAAATAAATTTCTTCTCATTTTACGGAACCAGAATATCTGCGGGCTTAATACATTACATGCCATCATTCCCCAATAACTCCATCCGTAAGGACTGAATAAATTAGCACGGCTGTACCAGAAAGTATATCCTTCATATTTGTTCTGGCTATACCATCCCATGAATAATTCTGTGAGATAGGCAACACCAACAATCGACCCTGTTAAAACAATTACTTTATTCATTGCTTCAATATGACCCATTGTGATATAATCTTCCATTCCAAAAACTTTTCTGATGATCACCATCAAAGTTTGCACCATGGCAAATCCTGAGAAGATCGCACCGGCAACAAAGTATGGAGGGAAGATAGTAGTATGCCATCCCGGAACAACTGATGTAGCGAAGTCAAAAGATACGATCGTGTGTACGGATAATACCAACGGAGTTGATAAACCTGCCAACACTAAAGATAATGATTCATGTCTTTGCCAATGTTTGGTAGAACCTGTCCAACCAAAAGAAGCAATACCATATAAATGTTTGCGCAATTTAGTTTTTGCACGATCACGAACCGTTGCCAGATCGGGTAACAAACCACTATACCAGAATAATAAGGATACGGTGAAATAAGTAGAGATCGCAAACACATCCCATAACAATGGTGAGTTAAAATTCACCCATAAAGGTCCGCGTGTATTTGCATAAGGTAAAACGAAGAATGCCATCCACACACGACCCATGTGCCAGATAGGAAATTGACCCGCACACATTACCGCAAAGATGGTCATCGCTTCTGCAGCACGGTTAACGCCTGTTCTCCATCCCTGACGGAATAATAATAAGATCGCTGAGATCAATGTACCTGCGTGACCAATACCTACCCACCAAACGAAGTTGGTGATATCCCAACCCCAACCAATTGTTTTATTCAGGTTCCACTGACCGATACCATAGGTTACATCTCTGTACAAAGCATACACACCAAATAATAATAATGCTACCGCAATGTAAAAGCCAATGTACCAAAGTTTACTTGGCTTAGCTTCGATAGGGCGAACAATATCTTCCGTTACATCGTGATAGGTTTTTGTACCATACACTAACGGTTCCCTGAGCTGTGATTCGTACTTTAAATGCATCTGGTCTTGGTATTTAGCAGTTCATATTTTTATGTATGAACTAACGTTTTTATATTTTTTGTTAATCAGCTTTTAATCTTTGTTCGGCAACTGTTGCGTCGCACACTTGTACTCTATTACTTTTTCTCAGCAGGTTCTGCAACTTTCTTTTCGTCTTTTTTATCTTCTTTCTTTTCATCTTTCAACCACTCATCTTTTTCTTGTGTATCCAGATTTCTCACTTTTGCCAGATAGTTTACATTCGGCATCACATGCAATTGTTCCAATGAATAGAAAGTACGTAATGAATTATCAATTCTTGTCATGGTAATAGCACTGTGCTTATCATTTACATTACCAAACACAATCGCATCCGTTGGACATGCCTGCTGACAAGCAACTTTTACATCCCACTCATTATTTTCTCCTGTTTTTAATGGACGACTTTCTTTCTTCGCTTTTAATTTTCCATCCTGTAAGCGTTGAACACAGAAAGAACATTTTTCGATCACACCACGTGCCCGCACTGTAACATCTGGATTCAATACCATTCTAGTTAAGTCGTCATTCATATCCAACACAACATCATTCACAATTCCTGTTTGATTATCAGGGAAACTATCAGCTCCCGTATAATCAGCCCAGTTAAAACGACGTACTTTATAAGGACAGTTGTTGGCACAATATCTTGTACCGATACAACGGTTATAAGTCATTTGATTCAATCCTTCGCTGCTATGGTTGGTTGCTGCAACCGGACAAACATTTTCGCAAGGTGCATTATCACAATGCTGACACATCAATGGCTGGAAAACAACTTTGGGATTTTCTATATCTCCGGTATAATAACGATCGATACGCAACCAATGCATGTCATGGAAACGCAATACTTCGGGTTTGCCGACAACAGAAACATTGTTCTCTGCATGACAAGCCACAACACAAGCTGCACAACCGGTACAAGTGTTTAAGTCAACACTCATTCCCCATTTAATACCGGGCTTATCAAAATACGGATAGATCGTTCCGTTCTTTTCATAATTGGCCAAGCCTCCATAAGGTGCCAATTCTTTTTCTCTGTCATCCAGAATTTCATTGGGCTCTGCTTTAAAATCAGCCAATGTCAATTCTTTCATGATCTCAGTACGATTGCCCTGAGCCGTATTATATGTTCCGTGCGTTTGTGTTAATGCTACTTTATATAATTCGTCTGTTAATTCTACTGTAACATCGGCAACTGTGTAATTAACCGTACTTCCGCTTAAGCTTGCAAAACCAAAAACATTCTTTCCTGCATCTTCAGCAGATTTACCGATCTCTTTTGTACGGCCATAACCAACTGCAATACCGATCGTATCTTTTTGTGTACCCGGAATGATCAATGCCGGTAATGAAACAGATTTACCATTTACTGTAACTTTTACAACTTTTTTTGGAGGTTGTACTTCGTAAGCATCTGCCTGACCATTATTTGTGAGATCAATATCCAATAATGTTTTTGCCAATGCCGGAGATACGATCACATAATTATCCCAGGTTGCTCTTGTTACCGGATCAGGTAATTCCTGCAGCCATGGATTTGATGCTCCGTTTACACCAACAGAAACTTTTTCGTACAATACCAATTCGATCTTGCCGCCTTTTTTTGCTGAAAGAATCGCAGCAGTTGCAGAAGCAACAGCAGCATTATTAATTGTTGCAGAAGAATAAGTGGTTGATTCTTTTGGACTGATCACACCATCTTGCAGCGCTTTATTCCAACCATTTTCTCCGCCAACTTTATTGCCCCAATATGTTTTTAAATAAGATACATATTCTGTACTTGCCCCGCTCCATTTCAATAAACTATCCTGCCACTGACGTGTTTTAAATAAAGGTGCGATGGTTGGTTGAAGGAATGAAATATATCCGGGTTTCACTTCAGCATCACCCCAACTTTCCAAGTAATGATGATCAGGAATAACATATTTGCAAAGCTGTGCAGTTTCATCATTTTTAGGATTGAATGAAACAGTTGCCTTTACTTTTTTCAGTCCTGTTTTAAACTTATCCGCATCATACCATGTATAAGCAGGATTAGCTCCAACAACAAATAATGCAGCAACATTGCCGGCATTCATATCATCCACTAATTTTGAAAAATCACTATCAATTCCCTGATGTGTATTATAAGGAGATGACCAATCGATCGTAGCTCCGTTTGATTGTAATGCGTCATTGATCGCATTCACAATGATCTGCACATTTACATCATTACTTCCGGATACAACCAAGGATTGTCCTTTGTTTGCAATTAATTGAGTAGCTGTTTTTGCAACACTTGCTAATAATTTCGGATCATCCAAAAATGCGCTTTTGCCCGTGATAGAATTCAGCAACGCCAATGCTATAGCACCTGTTTGTGACGGGCGATGTAAATATCTTTCATCCGCGTTAGAACCTGTTAAGCTTGCCACACTTTCAAAATGAATGTGTTTGCTCATATCAGGTTTCTTCTCATTGATCTTTTTGCCTTTAGAATATTGTTTTGCAAATTCAATCGGACTTAACCAGGTACCAAGAAAATCAGCACCCAAGCTTACGATCAATCTTGCATTATTGAAATGATAAGAAGGAATTATCTTTTTACCGTAAGAAGCTTCATTCGCCAATAATATGCCGCTGTAAGAAACTGCATCATACACCACATGTTTACTTCCCGGGTATTTTACTAAAAATTGATTGATGATCTCTTTTGATGAAGGAGAAGTAATAGTATTGGTAAGCAATACAACCGATTTACCATTAATGGCTTCACCAACTGCTTTATCAATTGCTTCAAATGTTACTTCTTTTCCATCAATTGTTGGAAAACGTAACCTGGCTGTATCGTATAAATCCAATACTGAAGCTTGTACTCTTGCTGATGTTCCGCCAAAAGTGATCGGGCTTAATTCATTGCCTTCTATTTTAATCGGCCTACCATCTCTCACTTTTGCTAAAACGCTTACCACATCGCCATCCTGTACATAGGTTGTAGCATAATAATTAGCCACACCCGGAACAATATCTTCGGGTTTATTTACAAATGGAATCGCTTTTTTTACAGGCGTTTCGCAACTTGCTGCAATAGCTGCGGCGGCAGTGCTAAAACCTACATATTTCAAGAAATCTCTCCGTGGAGTTTTAGATTCCAAGAAACCTTTATCATCTGTTACAACAGGCAATTCTTCGCCGAATTCATCTTTAACTGATTGCTGATAAGCTTCAGAATTATTCAGTTCTCCAAAACTTTGCCAATACTTTTTTTGCTCCATTATTTCAATTTGACAATTTGAGAATTTGGTCGTTCTGCAATGATTTCCTGCTCATTCAAATCGTTGATTGCAGATTTCAATTCAACATTAATAGTGGCATTTCTGACACTCTGTTCCGCCAATCTTTTCTACAGTAATTCCTTTGGTGCTATCGATCTTTCCGTTCTTTAAATCTTCATGATATTTTTCATAAATGCTGTAGAAACCATTTTCTTTAAACTGAACTTTTGTTTCTCTGTGGCAATTGATACACCATCCCATGCTCAGGTCTGCGAATTGTTTTACTTCATCCATATTAGTGATCTCACCATGACAGGTTTGGCATTGTACTTTTCCTGCTTTGATATGTTGTGAGTGATTGAAGTAAACATGATCGGGCAGGTTATGAATTTTTACCCATTCTATCGGTTTTGCTTTGGAAGGATCCCAAGGCTTGCCGGGAGTGTATCCTGCATATTCATATAATTTCTGAATTTGAGCCGTACCGTTCACCTCTTCTCCTTCTTCGGTATAGAATTTTGGTCCTTTGTATTCATTGATGGCCATGTGACAATTCATACAAACATTCATTGAAGGAATGCTTGCATGTTTGCTGTCCTGAGCACCACCGTGACAATACAAGCAGTTGATCTGGTTGATTCCTGCATGCACTTTATGAGAATAATAAATAGGTTGTTCGGGTTGATAGCCTTTGTTGCGCCCCAATCCGATGGCACCTTTTGTTGTATAATAACCGCCAACTAAGAAAAGTATAACGGTCACAAATGCGATATAAGCTTTGTTCTTCCAGAAAGGAACAGGCTCCGGAGCATGTATACCTTCTTTATCATCAGATAATTTTCTCAAATTACTGTTCACCTGCATTAATGTAAATGCTATGATGGCTAATATCAAAGTAAGAATACCAAATAAGAGTGTGCTGTCTCCTTCCGGAGCCGGCGCACCACCAGCTGCAACCGGCGCTACAGCAGGTTTCCACTCTTTAATATATTTTAAAATAGCACCAATCTCAGCATCCGTAAGATTGGGAAACAGGTTCATGGCTGTTTTATTGTACTCATTATACAGGTTATTTGCATAAGCATCTCCTGTTTTCAGAAAAGCCTGATTGTTTCTGATCCATGAATACAGTTTTTTCTGGTCAGTCCAACGATCCTGAACGCCCAACAATGCAGGCCCGGTAAGCTTTTTATCGATAGCGTGACAAGCTGCACAATTTTGGGAAAACAGTGCTTTACCATCTTGTGCCATCACTATATTACCGAACGAAAAACTCAGAAAAACAATTGTACTGAGGAGAATGGTCTTGGTTATACTTCTGTGAGATATCATATTCACAATCTATTGTTCTTAGTGTGGAAAAATTACCATGAACGCTTGCAAAAATAGGGTAGTAACCTGACAAAAAATCAATGTTAAAAACATTTTTTTAGCCTTATCTGGCCTGCATTTCAGAGGATTGCAGTGTTTTGATTCAATTTATGTCATTTTTTGGTAAACGGAAATGTTGTATGGTTTTATTTATTTCAAGATAAAAGATTAGTCAAAATTTTATCCCATTTTTGAAACATGTTTCAAAAATTAAGAGAAAAATGGAATGTCAGTTGGGTTCGATTCTTATTGATCATCTGCACTTTTGCCATTGGCGGAAGCCTTTGCGGTTATGCCGGAAAGGAAATATTGGCTGCCCTTTCTGTTGAAAACAATCTTATCAGGATCATTCTGTATATTTTTATTGTGTGCATCATCTGGCCTTTATGTGTATTAGCGATCAGTATTCCTTTCGGGCAGTTTTCTTTTTTTAAGAATTATATAGAAAGGATCGCAGGCAGGGTTTCGCAAAGCAAAAAAGTTCGCGTTGCCATTTTTGCTTCAGGTACAGGCACCAATGCAAGAAA
>CAIVCF010000214.1 GCA_903904335.1 uncultured Chitinophagaceae bacterium
AACAGCAACAACTTCTCCTCCTAAGTGAGAAGCGAGTGGTCCCATATCAATGATATAATCTGCTTCACGCATCATCATCTCATCATGTTCAACAACAACAACTGTATTACCTAAGTCGCGTAGATTTTTCAATACAGCAATTAATTTTTTTGTATCGCGTGAATGCAAACCGATGGATGGCTCATCCAAAATATATAATGAGCTTGTCAAATTACTTCCCAAACTTCTTGTTAATTGTATGCGCTGACTCTCACCGCCGCTTAAAGAATTGGCCAACCGGTTTAAAGTAAGATAACCTAACCCAACATCTATTAGTGTTTGTATGCGCTGATGTATTTCAATCAATATTCTTTTTGCGATTTGTTTATCGTGTTCGTTTAATTCCAAATTATCAAACCACATCTGCAAATCTTTTACCTGCATCGCACATAACTGACCGATATGTTTTTCACCAACTTTTACATATAATGCTTCTTTGCGCAAACGATAACCATTGCAATCGTGGCATGTTGTTCTTCCACGATAACGGCTTAACAATACACGATACTGAACTTTATATAAATTGGCTTCAACTTCTTTAAAAAAAGCATCAATACCCAATGCATTGCCAACGCCTTTCCATAATTGCTGATATTCTTTATCCGTTAAATCAGAGATCGGTCGATGAACAGGAAACCCTTTTGCATATTTTATGAACTGATCTTTCCATGCACTTAACTTCTCTCCTTTCCAAGGTGCCACGGCACCTTCATAAACACTTAATCTTCTGTCGGGAATTACTAAATCATTATCAATTCCTAAAACTTGACTAAACCCTTCACAAGTTGGACAAGCGCCATAAGGGTTATTGAAAGAAAATAAATTTGGAACAGGTTCTTCAAATTGAATACCATCCAATTCAAATTTATTGCTGAAGTGAATTAATTTTTCTCCATCTGTTTCCACATACATTTCACCTTCGCCTTCATAAAATGCTGTGCCAACTGAATCACTTAAACGATGCAGATCGTCTTCCTCAAAATCTTTTGTAATGATGCGATCAATCAAAACAAAAGTCGTTAGTCGGGAGTCATTAGTCGGGAGTTTTGACTTCAAATTTTTATCGGTCAGTTCTAATAATTCTTCGATCCTTAAAATTTCTTTGTTAGAATAAATTCTGCTAAAACCTTTTTGCATTAAAATATTCAACTCTTCTTTTGTATCTCGCTTTGCATGTTGTTTAAAAGGAACAAGAATAACAACCTTTGTTCCTTTCTTCATTTTCTGCACTGCCATCACCACATCATTCACATCATCTTTTTTCACTTCTCTTCCGCTGATGGGAGAAATGGTTTTACCTGCACGTGCAAATAATAATCTTAAATAATCATAAATTTCAGTCATGCTGCCCACCGTACTTCGTGGCGTTCTGGTAATTACTTTTTGTTCGATGGCAATGGCGGGACATAATCCTTTTATATAGTCTACATCTGGCTTTACCATACGTGCCATAAATTGGCGGGCATAGGCACTTAAACTTTCAGCATACCTGCGTTGGCCCTCTGCAAATAAAGTGTCGATGGTCAATGAAGATTTACCACTTCCGCTCACTCCCGTAACAACAATTAATTTATTGCGCGGAAATTCAACCGTAACATTTTTTAGATTGTGCGTTCTTGCACCTTTCACAATAATATTATCGGAAGCATGCAGCTTAATTTTCTTATCCTTTTTTTCCTTCGTTATCATAGACTCAACAAATAAACAGAAAATCGGCGGTTAAGTTTGAAATGAGTTTGTAAAAATGTGGATATTGTTGAAGTCTGCAAATACTTTTCAACAACATACGTTAAAAATTTGTTCCTGGTAAAAACAAAGTTACTTTCAACACGAGAATTGGAACTAATTGCATTAGTAACTATTTTACTTACGCATTAATTCAATTTTCCCTATCCAATTATCCTATCATTTTTGAAGTTTTTTCAAAAAACCTTACCACTATGGAACCGCTACAACAGGCGTTGGATACGGATTTAATCCGTTCGTTTCAAGAAGGCAATCAACAAGCGCTTGAAACTTTAATTAACCGATACAAGGAGAAAATATTTTCTTCCATCTTCTTTTTGGTGAAGGATAAATATTTAGCGGAAGACCTGTTCCAAGAAGTATTCATTAAAGTGATCGATACACTCAGAAGCAACCGTTATAATGAAGAAGGAAAATTTCTCCAATGGGCTTTACGCATTTCGCATAATTTATGTGTTGATCATTTCAGAAAAGTAAAACGTACTAAAATACTTTACAGCGGTGATGACAAAGACATTTTTGAAGTGATCAATGTAAACAGTGAAAGTGCAGATAATAAATTGGTGCAGGGTCAAAGTCACGATAAGATCCGTTCCATGTTGGAACAATTACCCGAAGAACAACGTGAAGTGATCGTGCTGCGACATTATGCCGATATGAGTTTTAAAGAAATTGCCAGTATTACCAACACCAGTATCAATACGGCTTTGGGAAGAATGCGTTATGGACTAATCAATTTGAGAAAGATGATGATCGAGAATCAAATTGCTTTGTAACGATTGCTTGCGTATTTATGTAAAAAGACCTTGTTCCCAAACAGGGTCTTTTTATTTTCGATCAAACGCTTCTTTACCGCACACCAGCCATATTTTATATTCGTTAGCATCGGGTGTATAACCAACAGGATTATTCATGAGTTGTTGCTGCGTATTTAAAATAACATACAAAGGTTGCGTTACCTGATTAAAATTCTCTGCCTGAAAAGTTGCCCATTTATCACCAATAGTTGTTATCTCTTTTTTATTGCCGTCTTTGGTTGTATATGTAAATCTTTGTTCGATCGGTAATTTTTCTTTGTCATCCACATACAATGAAACCAAAATAAAATTCTTTTTGATGTAATCACTTACATCTGGTTTTGTCCAAACATTCTCTTCCATTTTTCTGCAATTCACGCAGGCCCATCCGGTAAAATCGATCAACAAAGGTTTATTTTCCTTTTTTGCCAATTGCAAAGCCTTATCAAAATCATTTATCACATCTGCTTCCAATCCTTTTTCGCGTACATTATCTTTTCCGTAAATGCTGTAATGCAACGGTGGCGGAAATCCACTCAGTAATTGAAGGTTCGCATACTTTGTTGATGTAACGCCGGGAATTAAATACAACGTAAATACCAATGCCAATACGCCAACAAGCTTCCTTGCATTGGTAATTTTCATTCCTTTATAATCATGCGGCAAACGAAGAATGCCGAAAAGATATAAAGTCAATCCTGAACCGATCAAAATCCATATTGCAAAAAAAGTTTCACGTTTAATCAATCCCCAATGCATCACGAGATCAGCATTTGATAAGAATTTAAACGCCAATGCCAGTTCAACAAATGCCAATACTTTTTTTACTGTATCTAACCAACCGCCTGACTTTGGTAATGAGTGCAACCAATTTGGGAAGATGGCAAACAATGCAAAAGGCAATGCGAGTGCTAAACCAAATCCCGCCAACCCGCTTGTTAATTGCCATGCACCCCCACTCAATGAACCAACCAATAAAGAACCTAAGATCGGACCTGTACATGAAAATGAAACGATTGCCAATGTTAATGCCATGAAGAAGATACCACCAACACTTGTCAACCCGCTTTTAGAATCTGCACTGTTTGCAATGCCGCTCGGCAAAGTGATCTCAAAGAATCCAAAAAATGAAATAGCGAATACAATAAAAATGACAAAGAAAATAATATTCAGTGTTGAACTTGTTGAAATATTATTGAACACTTCGGGTTGCACATTTCCCAAAATATGAAATGGGATACTTGCCAACACATAGATCAGAAAAATAAAAAAACCGTACAATGCCCCGTTTCGCACTGCTTGTTTATGATTGGGTGAACGTTTTGTAAAGAATGAAACGGTTACGGGAATCATCGGAAACACGCAAGGTGTAAGCAATGCGATCAAGCCACCGAGAAAACCAATAAAGAAGATAGATAAAAAACCTGCACTTGCTGAACTGCTTTTTGCACCACAATCATTAACAGGATGATCCAGATCAACTGAAGATGATTTTAATTTTTGTGCATCAACTGATACAACAACACCACCTTCTAAACTTACCACAAATGGTTGTTCTGCCTGCTGAAACTCATTGCCTTTTCCCAAGGAAGAACTGATAGTTCCTTTTAAACTTGCCGGAACAATACCTTTTATTTTTATTTGCTGAATTACGGCTATGCTGTCTGTAAAAGCATTTACTTTTTTGAAAATCGCATCATTTATTATTTCAGGAGCATGATCAAAAGCAGGAGCAGTAACTGCTTGTGCATTTTCGTATTCGAAAGAAAATTTTACCGTTTCCAGATCTTTTACTGAAGGATTGATGCCATACAAATGCCAGCCCTCTTTTATTTTGCCGGCAGCTTTTAATTCATATAATCCATCGCTTATTTTTTTTGATTGAACAGAGAATGTTACCAAACTATCTGTTTGTGCAAATCCAATAACAGCCGTAAAAAAAGTAAGGATAAAACTGATGAAAAATTTCTTCATGCGGAGAGATTGTTTGAATTTAGTTTGTCTTGTAGCATCTGGTCAAAGATGCAAGAGGGCGGAAATTCGTTGCTTTGTTGAATGTATTAATGCAACAAAGCATCATTAAAAATTTAATGAACAGAATTATTGCAATTTGATCTCAAATGATTTTTTTACAGGCGGCAAACATTCTTCATCATTACAAACCATGTATTCTACCGTTCCGGAAACAGTGGTAGTGGCTTTTGCTTTCAGTTTTGCAGTTTGAACAAACTGAACGCTGTTTGAAAAATACAACACTTCTGATTTGAAATTAGGATCATTCACTTTTTCTAATTTACCAATCTCTGCAACCTTTCCATCAAGTGCAACCAAAGGATTTGTTTTGAAACTGAACTTAGTGGGTATCGGTCCTTTGCCTGTGAATTGCGAATAAATATGCCAAGGTTTTTCAACCGTTGCAGTGGCAATCAATTCATACACACCATCTGATTTTTTTTTGCTTTCAAATTTCCAATTGACTGGATTTTTTGACTGTGCATTTATAACAAAAGCAAATAAAACCGCAATAACAACAAAAGATATTTTTTTCATGTGTGCTAATTAATTCAATCCTAAAATTTCAAAAACTTTTTTTCCGTCGATATTATTCAATGCTGATGAAGTGGCCCTTTCAGGATGCGGCATCATTCCAAAAACATTTCCTTTACTATTACGGATGCCTGCAATATTCCTTACAGTTCCGTTGGGATTATTTTTTTCATCCACATTACCGTTCTCATCGCAATAGCGGAAAATGATCTGTTTGTTTGCTTCTAATTCATTCAATAATTTTTCATCAGCATAATATCTGCCATCGCCGTGAGCAATCGGAATTTTTAAAGGCTCCCCATCATCAGTTTTAATAAAAACATTCTTGCAGGCAAATTGTTGTTGCCCGTTTGACAATAACACACCCGGCAATAAATGGCTTTCACATAAAATTTGAAATCCGTTACAAACACCCAATACTTTTCCACCTTTATTGGCAAATTCGATCACACTCTGCATCATCGGGCTGAAACGTGCGATGGCGCCGCAACGAAGATAATCGCCGTAAGAAAATCCGCCGGGTAAAATGATGCAATCATCAGTTGTAAACATACTCAGGTCTTTATCTTTATGCCAAAGCATGATCACTTCTTTGCCCAAATCATTTTGCAAAGCATCCTGCATGTCCCTGTCGCAATTGGAACCGGGAAAAACAACTACTCCGAATTTCATAGTAAAAGTTTAGCTGTAAAGGTACTATCCCAAAATAAAAAGACCGTTAAATTTTGATCAGCTCTAAATTATTGTGGATAACAATAATGACAGCTATCCAAAATAACAAATTGGGTAACCACAAGCGTTTAGGATTTAGAAAAGCATTGGAAATAAATGATACCAAGGGAACCATACATAGTATGCCGGATTCAATTCCTGCATTTTGAAATACAAAAGGAATGGGCAAAAGAATGAGCAACATCACCAACATCACCGACCAATTCTTTCTTAATTGAATCACCATCCTGTTTGATGCAGGCACCCAATAAATAAATCCAAACAATAATAATATTACAATGGCGGATAGGTTAATCCAAAGCCAAACATCTGCTTTTTGTACCGGAAGCATGAATTGTATATCCGGAATAAAATGATAGAGCTCATTCATGTTATTGATGAGATACAGGCCTGCAATTAAAAAATAATACGGAGTAATGATTCCGATCATCAGAACAAACCATTCGGTAATCCTGAAAGGTCTCACAACTGCCAAGGCAAACAGTACTACTAAAATCAATAATGCAGTTGGATGGTAACTTAAGATAGTAAGACCTACGATCAATCCTGTATTAAATAATAAAGTTTTCGGTGCCGGATGATTATATAATTTACTGAGTTGAATAAAGATCAGCACTACCAGTGAATTGGCGATAAGCGCCGGCGTTAATGCACACCATTGTGGTAAAAATGCAGTCAACAAAATATACGACATTGCTGTGGTGAAGCCTGTCTGCTGAAACATTTTCAATTCATTCAATACCATGTTTAATCGGATCGATTGCACCAACACAAAAACAAAATAAATGACAAAGATGAATGTGCCGGGCAGTGGCTGAATATATCTGCGAAATAAAACAGAAAGTAGTCCATCATCATCACTGATAACGACCAATGGTGTACTTACAAAAAAATGTACATGTACAGCCAAACATAAGATCACCAGAAAAATAAGTGCAATGATTGATTTGTCTCTGAAAAATGTTACCACGGATTAATGATTATTAAAGTTCCACTTTTGCAAAGCAAACATAATTCCTGAATTGACAAGGAACAATTATTGTTCTGGCACCTACTTGTTTTGCATGACGCGGCATAAACTCATATCCTTTATCAAGATTTTTTAATGTGGCATTATGTGACAGTTGCCCATCAGGTGAAATGGTTTGATCACTGAATACAGTTTGCCTTTTTTCCTGCACGTTAAAAAGATAATGGATCTGATCACCTGTATTGATCAATCCATATCCTATAAGATTATCAGTATTATCATCAAACTGCGATTTATGAACCACATTGCTCCATTCCATCTTTCCTTGTTCATTAAAAGAAAAAACGGCGATATTATCAGCGAAATAACGCGTTTGATTCATTGAATTATATCTTGATCCCGGATAATAATAAGGCGAGCCATAAGCATAATAGCCCGGCGACATCATATAAGACCCTCCATACATATAATCCCAGCGGTTCATGGGTGCAGTTCCTCTTGTGGATGAAGAATTAGCTTCAGAAGAAATAATAAATCCTCCATCATTTTTCATAATGATATGCCGGAGGAAATAATCATTGAATGCCGTTTTAAGGGTATTTTCTCCGCGAGCCTCTGCTCTTAATTCTTCAGAAAATGCAGCAGTTGTGTTATATTTTTCTTTACCGCTTTGTTTATCCCATAAATACATATATAGGCCATCTACATTACTTCTTTTTTGTTTGCTGAAAAAAGAAGTGATCAGATAATGTTTATTGAAATTGTCAACTTTAAGTCTGATATCATCCAGATACATGCCTGTTAATTTGGGATCGATTGCTTTTACTTCATCCGCCAAAGAAGCTTTAGTGAGCAGGGTTATCTTCGAAATATTATCATTCTGCGAAGTTCCCCATGCTTTTAAAAAAGCCAGATCCCCATCATTGTCTAATTGAAACTCTGTTAAAAAATCATTGTGTTCGGGCATGGGAATATTCACACGTGTTCTGTGAATCATGCTGAGAGAATGATCAACCAGAACAGTTGTGAGTATATTTTCATTATCGTGTTTTGTATTGATCTTGAATATCATCACTTTCTGTTTATCATCACTATGAATAACAGAATAGATCTTTGTGGAAGCATTGAAATTTATTTCGGTGGAATCCAATTGTACAGGGTCGGTCATCAACTTGCCTTTGCCATCTAATTTGGCAGCCATACAAAACACAGTGTTTTTTCTTTGGTATTCATAGATCATCAGAAAATAATCAGGATAATTGACAAATTCAATATTAATGATCCTGTCAGGCAAATAACCCATTCTTGTTTTATCTGTCAATTTCATATCTGCATCGTAAACAGATATAAAACTTGTTTCACGAAAATTTTTATATATCAGCACATTGCCGTTTATCTTTCCGATGATATCATAGCTAAGTGTTCTGCTGTCATCCTTATCAGGTTCAGTATATATGATACACTGTGCGGTAGAAGAAAAATAAATGCACAGAAACGGTATAATGGAAAGAAAAATAACTTTTTTCATGATAAGATATTTTACTGTTCAAATGTAAGCTATGAAAAGCTTTATAGTTTTAAATTAATTGTGAAAAATAATTATCCCCGAAAACAAAGGTTCAGGGTATTTTGAACAATTTTATTTTGGCTATTGTATTGTTCAATTAAATCTCAGAACTTGGAACAAATTCCCTGCCATTTTGAATGAGACTTTGTTATATATCGTCATCGGTTATATTGTAGTGATTGCTTTAGGCTATTTCATTCAGGAAAAACTGATATTCAAGCCCGAAAAATTATCACAGGATTTTGAATATAAATATGATGCACCTTTTGAAGAATTATTTTTTGATATTGAACCGGGTGTACGAATTAATGGATTGCATTTCTATTGTAAAGAACCGCGTGGCTTGATATTGTATTTTCACGGAAACTCACGCAGCATCAAGGGTTGGGCCAAATATGCAAGAGATTTTTTTCGCTATCAATACGATGTCGTGTTGGTTGATTACCGCGGGTTTGGCAAAAGTACCGGCAAGCGGAATGAAAAAGATATGCTGAATGATATGCAGTTCATTTACGAAAGATTAAAAGAAAAATATAATGAACAACATATTCTTGTGTACGGCAGAAGCATGGGCAGCGGGTTTGCCGCAAAGATTGCAGCAGATAACCGACCCAGATATTTAATTCTTGATTCGCCCTACTATAGTTTTATTCATGTTGCCAAAAGATTCACGCCGTTCTTGCCACATCGTTTAACACTTCGTTTTAAATTGAGAACAGATCAATGGATAAGAAAGGTGAATTGCCATACTTATATTCTGCACGGTACAAAAGATTGGCTGATACCTTTGAAACAAAGCGAGAAATTGCAACAACTGAATCCGCACAAAATAACATTGATAAGGATTCATGGCGGCGGACATAATAATCTTCCTTCATTTCACGAGTATCATAATTTTATCAGAGATATTCTTAAAACTTAGCTTATTCAATTCATCACATGAATCAAAAAATACTCTTTCGCTGGATAAAAGTTTTCATATTGTTGTATTGCGGCATAGGCATTGCTTTTTATTATCTGTACGAAAAGATTTTATTTCTTCCCAAATCATTATCGGAGAATTATCAATATCATTTCAGGTCAACATTCACAGAAAAGAATATTCGTTATGATGAACAAACCAATTTTAACATCGTACAATTTTCTTCAAATGATTCTATTGCAAAAGGCATCGTTCTTTATTTTCACGGCAATAAAGAAAACATCAATCACTATGCACAATATGCAGAAAACTTCACAAAACATGGTTATGAGATTTGGATGCCCGATTACCCTTCTTACGGAAAATCAACAGGAGTGCTGACTGAAAAAATAATGTATGAAGAAGCCTGGCAAGTGTATCAATTGGCAAGAACAAAATATAAGCCGGAGCAGATCATCATCTACGGAAAGTCTTTAGGCACCGGCATTGCGGCCGAATTGGCCAGCATCAGAGATTGCAAAAGATTGATATTGGAAACACCGTATAAAAACATTCCATCCCTTTTTCATCAATACTTATGGATGTATCCGGTTAACAGGATGATCCGCTTTAAAATTCCAACTAATGAGTTCCTGAGAAAAGTAGTGGCACCTATTACAGTTTTTCACGGCACCGATGATAAAACAATTCCTTATAAAAATGCACAGCAATTAAATGGTGTATTGAAAGGCATCGATGAATTCATCACCATCGAAAAAGGAGAACACAATAATCTCAATGCTTTTCCTTTGTTCCGAAATAAATTAGACAGTCTTTTACAATTGTAATTCTACCCAACTTTAAACGCTACAAAATAATAATTGTTGGCAGCAGCAATTAATTCGAGGTTGATATAATAAGATTGAATAAAATCCGAGTATGCTTTGAACTCATGCGTTGGTACAACAAACTCATCAAAGAAAATTATATCCCCTTTCTTTAAATAAGGTGCCAGAGACGTTAATGCATACAATGTTGCAGAATACAAATCAGCATCCATCAATATCACATTCCTTTTTGTATTGTCTAATTCTTTCACAAAACCGGGAACTGTTTGTTGAAATAATCCTTTTAAGAATTTTCCCCTTGCATCATTATTAATATCAGGTAATTCATGGTTACTGCTGAAAGAACCTTTTTTAAATGGGCCCCAATCTTCAGGCAATCCATTAAACGTATCGAAGCCATAAAAAGTACTTGAAGGATTATTATTTTGTTTCAGCCACCATTTAAATGATTCGCCCCAGGCAACCCCAAACTCAATATAGTTAATGGTTTCAAATGACAGCCCTTCTTTATCTATCACCCATTGGTACATATTGTTGCGCTTCATATAATCCCACTTGCTGGGAAAATCATTATACGCAACTTTTCTGTTTTGATAAGCCCATGTAGAAAATTTAGTGAGATAATACATGTTGCCAAAAAACCCATTCATAAAACCAAATAAACGATGCAATTGCAACCAGATGAATAGCATTTTTGTATAGCGGATCAGAAATAATTTCATGTTGCAAAGAAAAGATATTTCAAAACAATCGCATTATTTTTTATGTACTTAGCTGAAGAATATAAATTAAGCTGCAGTTGCGTCGCACACTTGTACAGTATAACTTAACTCACCAAATTTCTTTCAAACTCGCTTTATCTTTTGCAACAATCAATTCATGCTGCACACCAATTTTTAATGCCAGATTTTCTGTTTCATGACTTACCGGGAAATCAAAACAAATCGGAATTTTTAGATCCTTCACACGATCATTGATAATACTGTACACATCTTTCCCAAAAGGAATGGTAGTGTCTTTCATTTCGGTAAAACCGCCAATGATCAAGCCTTTGATGTGTTTGAATAATTCTGCTCGTTCTAACTGGATCAGCATTCTGTCAATGTTGTACAAATATTCTCCAACATCTTCCAAGAATAAAATCTTATGTCTTGTTTTATAACTCGAATACGTTCCAATCAAATGTGCAATGATGGATAAATTACCCCCAATCAAATCTCCTTCAGCATGTCCGGTTTTATTGAATGCATGTGCTGCACATTCATAATTGGTGGTAACACCACTCAATGCATCTTTTAAAGAAGCGATATATTTATTTTTATACCCCTCACCGCTGAAAGCATTTGCCATCGGTGCATGCATGGTTGCAATTTGAAAATGCTGAAAAATATGTGCATGCAAAACAGTAACATCACTGAAACCGATGATCCATTTTGGGTTCTTTTTAAACTTTTGAAAATCGATATGATCGATCATCCTGCTTAAACCATAACCGCCACGTGCACATAAAATTGCTTTGATACTGCTGTCGTTCATAATCTTTTGCAGGTCTTGAATTCTTTCTTTATCTGTTCCGCTGAAATAATTGAATTGATGACCAACTGTATTTCCAACTTTAACTCTGTAACCCCAGTTTTCCAATGTTTTGATACAGGTCTCTGCATTTTCGGCAGGCATATAACCAGAGGGACAAACAATGCCGATAGTATCTCCCTTTTTAAGGTATGGTGGAATGGTAATCATATAGCAATATTACTGATAAGTATTTTATCGTTATTCGTAACAAAGAAATGCTTTCAATACAGATATATTTGAACCAAAACCTAAACATGTACAATTTTTTATTTTCTGCTCACAATATCATTCGATACATCTTGCTCGTGGCTTTGGTATTAGCTCTCTTGAATGCTTTTCTAAAAGATAGAAACAAAAGGTCGTTTAGTTCAGTTGATAATATTATTAATCGTACAGCACTTGGATTTTTGCATTTACAGTTTTTATTTGGCTTATTACTTTATACACACAGTCCAAAAGTAAATTTTGATGCAGGTTTTATGAAAAATCCGATTATACGATATTACACAGTGGAACATATTTTTATAATGCTGATTGCAGTAGTTCTTTTTACAATTGGTGTTGCCCGAACAAAAAGATTGCCTGAAACAAAAAAACATCGCAGCGTTTGGTTGTTTGGATTGATCGCTGTTACGCTGATCAGTATTGGTTTATTAACGCTGAAATAAAAATCGTTTATCTTAAAATAGTGATAGAACCGGAATAAGATGCAATGCCATTTTTTGGATTGATGATATAAAAATATGTTCCGATGGGCAGTGGCTTTCCTTTGTAAGTTCCATCCCATGGCTGATTATAGCCGATTGAATGAAAAACAGATTGACCATATCGGTTAAAAATTTCAACAGTGCAATTTTGATAATCAGCCAATCCTTTTATTACCCATGTATCATTGATATTATCTCCATTCGGAGAAAATGCATTAGGTATTTTTAAATTAAGCACTTCAATTTTAATGGAAGCATTCGCTTTACAATTATTGGAAGATAAGATCTGTAACTGATAAGTAATATTTGATTGTGGTGTAGATAAGGGTGTTGCAATTGTATCATTATCTAACCAAACATTTGGAATCCATTGATACGTAACCGGACTGCTTGAAACCACAACAGCATTCAATAATAATTTATTCCCGAAATAAACAACCGTATCTGTAGTTAAATGTATTACCGGAGAATCACTCACATTCATTGTAATATTATTGGTTGATGTTACTTTAGCAATGCAACCCGAAGTGCTGGTGTATATGCAATAGATAATATCATTATTTTTTAATGCAGTTGTTGAAAATGACGCGCCACCTGTATATTCAATATTTCCATTGACCAACCACTGATAGGTTGGTGCAGCATTACTGCCGTTATTTACAAATGCCGAAAATGTAACTTCTGTCCCCTTACAAATAGAAGTAGCAGAAGCAGAAACAGTTACTACAGGTGAGCAAACGGAAACAATAAATTGATTTACTTTTCTAACTCTGTTATTCAAATTATCAGCAATAAATAAATTATTGGCACCATCGATCATTAAACCTTGCGGCCCATACATCGAAGCATTAATTGCAGGACCACCATCACCACTAAATGCATTGACTCCATTTCCTGCAACTGTTGAAATGATCAAAGTATTTGCATCAATTTTTCTGATGCGTGAATCATCAAATTCTGCAACATAAATATTGTTATTATTATCAATGCAAATACTTGTCGGATCGAATAAGTTTGCATTGATTGCCAAACTACCATCACCGCTGGATTGATTTTTATCATTACCAGCTATTGTATTCAGAATTTTAGTGGTTGTATCAACTCTTCTTACTTTACACGAATTACCGATACTAACTTCTGTAAAAACCAATCCTCCTTTTTTATCAAAACATAAAGCAACAGGATAAGGAGTTCCTGCATTGATTGCTAAACCGCCATCACCATCGGATATCAATGAACCAGAACCGGCTATGGTTGTAATAATTCCTGTTTGTTGATCAATCTTTCTGATGCGAGAATTATCTGCATCGCAGAAATAAATATTTCCATTTGCATCGCAACAAATTCCTCTTGGTGAATTTAGTGAAGCGTTTGTTGCCAAACCACCATCTCCGCTGAAACCACGTGAACCGGTACCGGCAATCGTTGTAATGATTCCATTGTTATTTATTTCACGAATACGATGACCCACATATTCGGTAAAATAAATGTTATCGTTCAAATCAATGCACAAACAATATGCATATTCAATCATTGCATTTGCAGCAAGACCGCCATCGCCACTATATCCCGAAGTTCCATTACCCGCAATAGTTGTAATGATATTAGTGGTTGCCGCAACTTTTCGAACCATATTTACACTCGCAATAAAAAGGTTGCCCTTACTATCCATACACACTGATGTTGGATAAAGAACACTTGCATTTGTTGCAAGACCACCATCGCCAACCTGACCTAAGACTGAGTTTGTAGAACCATTTCCGGCGAATGTGACAATATTTTGAGCAATAAGAAATTCGCTTAAAAAAAGAAGAAATAAAATGTGTAATAATATCGTTGCAAATTTCATTAGATATTTCAGTAAATAATAAAGTTAAGTTCAATTTGAATGAATAAACTATATTATTTTTTACAATTTAGTTGAATAATTATGGCTCTGCTTCTATTTACTTATTTTTGCCATCTTTCTTTGCGCAATCATATTCTACAGTTGAAGTGTGCATCTCTTCCACTGGAAGATATGAAGGCAACGAAGTTGAGTTAAGAACAAAAGCTAAGCACATAAAAATGACGACTCCAAAAAGATATTTGATTACTTCTGCATTACCTTATGCCAATGGTTTAAAGCATATCGGCCATTTGGCGGGTGCATATATTCCTGCTGATATTTATGTTCGTTACCTGCGTGCTCAAAAACGTGATGTGGTATATGTTTGCGGCAGCGATGAACATGGTACTGCCATTCCTATTCAGGCGATGAAAGAAGGAACAACCGCTCAGGCTATCATTGATAAATATCATCCCATCATTGAACAAAATTTTAAAGACCTCGGGATCAGTTTTGATATTTATCACCGCACTTCTTCTCCTCTTCATCATGAAACAGCGCAGGAATTTTTTACCGTGCTTAATAATAACGGCGATCTTGAGATAAAAGAAACAGAACAATACTTTGATGAAGCAACGAATACTTTTTTGGCAGACAGATTTATTAAAGGCACTTGCCCCAATTGCGGATATGATAGTGCTTACGGCGATCAATGCGAAAGATGTGGGAAGAGTTTAAGTCCTGATGAGTTAATTAATCCTGTTTCTACTTTAAGCGGAAATAAACCTATAAAAAGATCAACGAAACATTGGTATTTGCCATTGAATAAACACGAAGATTTTTTGCGTGAATGGATATTGAAAGAGCATAAAGATGATTGGAGAAGTACGGTTGTAGGTCAGTGCAAAAGCTGGATTGACGGCGGTTTGCAGCCACGAGCTGTAACACGTGATCTTGATTGGGGAATACAAGTTCCTGTTAAAGGCGCAGATGGAAAAGTTTTATATGTTTGGTTCGATGCCCCCATCGGTTATATTTCTGCAACGAAACAATGGGCAGTGAATAATGATAAGGATTGGAAACCTTATTGGAATGATAAAGAAACCAAACTTGTTCATTTTATCGGCAAGGATAATATTGTTTTTCATTGCATCATTTTTCCGGTGATGTTGAAATTGCATGGCAATGTTTTGCCAACCAATGTTCCGGCAAATGAATTCATGAATCTCGAAGGAGATAAAATGAGTACGAGCAGAGGATGGAGCATTGAGATGGATGAATACATTGACGACTGGATCAAAAAAGAAAATGGCGGCGAAAGCATGGCTGATGTACTTCGTTATTATTTAACACAGATCGCACCCGAAACAAAAGACAGTGAATTTACCTGGAAAGGTTTTCAGGATGCGAATAACAGTGAATTAGTAAGCATCTTCGGGAATTTTGTGAACAGAACTTTTGTGCTGATGCATAAATTGTGTAATGGAAAAGTTCCGGTTTTTCACAATGAATTGATTGATAGTAATGATAAAGAATTAATTGAAAGCATTAAGCATTCGTCATTAAGCGTTGAGCATTTATTGGAAGAATATAAATTCCGTGATGCACTATTTGAGGTGATCGATCTTGCCAGAAAAGGCAATCAATACATGCAGAAAAAAGAGCCGTGGATCCTTGCAAAAGCTTTAGCCGAGAACCCGGATAATCAAAAGTTGATCGATAACTGTTTGCATATTTGTTTGCAGTTAACAGCGAATCTTACTATTCTCATTAATCCTTTTTTACCATTCACAGCAAAGAAATTATTGCGTTTAATGAAAGTGACCGATAAAATCTTGGATTGGGAAAATGCAGGTAAATTAAAATTATTGAGTGTGGGCTATAATTTACGTGCCCCTGAATTATTGTTCAGAAAAATTGAAGATGAAGAAATAATTTTTCAATTGGAAAAACTAAAAAATAAAAGTCAAATGCAAAAAGCTGAAAGCACAACACCTAACGCAGAAAGCCCTCAGCCTTCGGCCTTAAGCCTTAAGCCCGAAATAGTTTTCGACGATTTTGCAAAAATAGATCTGCGCGTGGGAACTATTGTTGCTGCTGAAAAAGTGGAGAAAGCTGATAAGCTGTTGAAACTCTCTGTGGACTTAGGTTTCGAGACACGCACCATCGTTAGTGGTATTGCCCTGCATTTTAAACCTGAAGATATTGTTGGCAAACAAGTGACTGTTGTTGTGAATCTTGCTCCAAGAAAAATGCGCAGCATTGAAAGCAACGGAATGATATTAATGGCCGAAGATAAAAGCGGCAAACTGCATTTTGTAAATCCTGATACTAAAATTGATGAAGGTAGCAGTGTGAGTTAATGATGCCTCATGTTTAACGCAAAAAGCTGAAAGCAAACAACAGCTTGCGTTAAGCATTAGGCTTTTTGCTTTTAGCCTTTATTATCAAAACTCACACATTCTTTCAATTCTTTTTCGCTATAACTTAATCCGTATTGTTTTAATACATCATCGGGTACACCATTCCATTGATTGGGTGTATTCCCCAAATAACCTACATCTTTCACACCAATCTCTGAAGTATAAAAACCTGTTGCGGTTAAATTACGCATCAAATTAAAGAAAGCAACTCCTTGCTGCATTTCAGGTTTTGCTTTTTTGGGATAAGCGATTTCATCAACGATTTCAATTTGTTGTTTCGCATCACAATCTTTAAAAGTTTTTTCAAAACGCTTTAAACATTGCATGTCCAACCAACGCAATCCGCCACGCATCGGTGTTTGATTCGATGGCATATCAATCACAATAAAAGCAATAAAGTCGGTCACTTTTGCATCAGATGCACAACCACTCACTGCATCTCTCGGAATAATAATATCAGCCAACACAGTTATGGTTGCCAATTCATGTTCAGTAAAGAATTTTTCTGCAGCCACTTTTTTATAATACTCATTTTCTTCTACCATTCTTTCGGGTCCCGTAAATTTTGTCAGCGTACTTTCTTCTGTAATTTTTTTATCGCTGTTCTTACAAGCTTCAACAAACACGCCTGTTGCAGCCGTGCCGATCAGTAATGCTTTGATGGATTTTCTTCTGTCCATAAAATTTATTTTTAAATAAGATTATAAATTTTGTTTCTTCAGTTCATCAACAATATGTTCACTGGCACGCATCGCCAACGCCAAAATTGTCCATGTGATATTTTTATCAGCCTGAGAAACAAACTGCCCACCATCCACACAAAATAAATTTTTACAATCGTGCGATTGGCTCCATTTATTCAATACAGATTTCTTAGGATCATTTCCCATACGCACTGTTCCAGCTTCATGAATGATATTACCGGGATTATGAAGACCATAATTATTATGCGGACCATCATCCCCACCCCAAGTAACCACAGCACCCATACTGTGTAAAATTTCTTTGAATGTTTCTTTCATGTGCTTTGCCTGATTTACTTCATAACTGCTCCATGAAGTATGAAAACGTAAAACAGGAATGCCGTATTTATCAACCACATTCGGATCAATTTCGCAATAACTGTCTTCTCTTGCAATACCTTCACCTCTTCCCGCCATACCCACATGTGCGCCGAAGAAATAACGGTAATCTTCTTTCAATGAAGCACCATAACCACCTGCTTCTTTTTGTTTGCCTTTTATTTTATAAGCACCGTTTAAATTTTCAATGTCCCATTGAAATCCATACAAAGGCATTCCAAATCCACCGCCGTATTCAATATGATAACCACGTGGAAAATCTAATTTTTTATTATCCAACCACCACGGCGTATACACATGCATGCCGCCAACACCATCTTCATTGTACCTTTTTCTGTCGAATAATTCCGGAATGATGCCTCCCATATCTGCACCGGTTGAATCATGTAAATATTTTCCAACCACACCGCTTGAGTTTGCAATACCATTCGGATAACGGGGCGATTTAGAATTCAACATCAATCTTGCGCTTTCACATGCACTTGCAGCAAGGATCACTGTTTTACCAAACACCTGATATTCCTGCAAATCATCTTTACTTACATAAGAAATACCTGTTGCCAATCCTTCTTTATTCGTCAGCACTTCACGTGCCATTGCATTCGTAACCAGATCAACATTACCTGTTGCCAATGCAGGCTTTACCAAAACGGATGATGAAGAAAAATCACCATAGAGTTTACAGCTTCTGCCGCATTGCCCGCAAAAAACACAATTTCTGTCTTTATTGTTGGGCAATTGTTTGGTAAGAATAGATAATCGGGAAGGAATAACAGGAATACCAATATTCGTTGCAGCTCTTTTCACAAATAATTCATGCAATCGTGGTTTTGGTGGAGGTAGAAAAAATCCATCCGGATCATTCGGCAATCCTTCATTTGTTCCGAATATGCCAATCAATTGATCGATCTTATCATAATAAGGTTTTACATCTTCATAACCAATGGGCCAATCATCACCTAAACCATCAATACTTTTTCTTTTAAAATCTTTCGGACCGAATCGCAAAGAAATCCTTCCCCAATGATTCGTTCTTCCACCCAGCATCCTTGCACGCCACCACTCCCATTTATCACCTTCAGCATGTGTGTAAGGTTCACCATCTACCTGCCATCCCCAATAGGATCCATCAAAATCTCCGAATGGCCGAAACTTAGTGCTGGCACCACGTCTGGGCGATTCCCAAGGATTTTTAAATTGTGCAGAATTAACAGCGGGGTCAAAATTCGGACCTGCTTCTACTAAACATACTTTCAATCCGGCATTGGCTAAAACATAAGCTGCCATTCCACCGCCGGCACCCGAACCAACAATAACAGCATCGTATTGTTTGATTTGTTTTTTGATCTGAAAATCTCCCATACAGCAAGTTTGTTTTTTAATATTTGAATATAGGATTTTTAGTTTCGTTCGAAATAAGTTTTTGATAAGTTTCTCTATATTTTATTAAAAGAAGCAGAAAATGTATCTGCAATTTCCCGACTGCATTAAATTTTAAAAAAATCAACATAATCTTACGATGCTGATTTTGCCAGAACAGATTTTATTTTACCTTCGAACTAAATTAGTTGCATAGCTAACTAATTTCTGTTAGTTTTGAAATTCCAAAAAAAGCTTGTTGTTATGAAACGTACCATTAAAAAAGTTGCTGTTCTCGGAAGTGGTGTGATGGGAAGCCGTATTGCCTGTCATTTTGCTGGAGCAGGTGTTCAGGTCTTATTGTTGGATATTGTAGGAAAAGATGTTCCCGCCGATGCAAAACCTGCACTAAAAAACAAGATCGTTAATGATGCTTTGGCTGCAGCCATCAAAAGCAACCCTTCTCCTGTTTTTACAAAAGATGTAATAAAGAAGATCACTACCGGAAATTTTGATGATAACATGAAAGATATTGCAGGCTGCGATTGGATCATTGAAGTAGTGGTGGAAAGATTAGATATTAAACAACTCGTTTACGAAAAAGTAGAACAGTTCAGAAAACCAGGAACATTAATTACATCTAATACTTCAGGTATTCCAATACATATGTTAAGTGTTGGAAGAAGTGATGACTTCAGGAAAAATTTCTGCGGCACACACTTTTTTAATCCACCACGTTATTTGCGTTTATTAGAAATTATTCCAACTCCTGATACCGATCCTGCGATTGTTGATTTCTTAATGGAATATGGAGATCTTTATTTAGGTAAGACAACTGTGTTATGTAAAGACACGCCTGCTTTCATTGCCAACAGAATTGGTGTGTTCAGCATCATGAGCATTTTTCACATCATGGAAAAATTGGGATTGAGTATTGATGAGATCGATGCATTAACAGGACCCATCATTGGTCGCCCGAAATCAGCCACATTCAGGACCGCTGATGTTGTAGGGATCGATACTTTAGTAAAAGTTGCAAAAGGTGTTGCAGATAATTGTCCCGATGATGAAGCCAAAGATATTTTCACCATCCCTGCATGGTTAGACAAAATCGTTGCCAACAATTGGCTCGGCGATAAAACCGGACAAGGATTTTTCAAAAAAATAAAAGGCAGCAGTAGTAAAGAAATTCAGGTTTTGAATTTGTCAACCTTCGAATACGAAGCAAGAAAGAAACCAAAATTCGCAACAATCGAAACTGCAAAACCTGTTGATGATCTGAAGCAACGCATTAAAATGGTTTCAGCAGGAACAGATAAAACAGGTGAGTTTTATCGTTTATTTCATTATGCATTGTTCTCTTATATTTCGCATCGTATTCCTGAAATATCAGATGAGGTTTATCGCGTTGATGATGCCATGAAAGCTGGATTTGGCTGGGAGATCGGCGCATTTGAAACATGGGATCTCTTAGGTGTTGCTAAAGTTGTTGCTGCCATGAAAGCTGCAGGATATAAGGTTTCTACCTGGGTTGATGAAATGCTGGCAAGCGGAGCAACTTCATTTTATAAAGTGGAGAATGGCAAACGTTTGTATTACGATGTGCCGACAAAATCATACAAAGAATTACCGGGCGGTGATGCATTCATCATCTTAAACAATCATTCAGATAAATTAGTTTGGAAGAACAGTGCCTGCAAATTATACGATATCGGTGATGGTGTTGCAGGTTTGGAATGGAGTACTAAAATGAACAGCATTGGTGGCGAAGTATTGGAAGGCATCCAAAAATCAATTGCTGTTGCAGAAGATAAATTCAAAGGATTGGTGATCGCTAATGATGGCGCGAATTTCAGTGCAGGTGCCAATGTGGGAATGATATTCATGTTAGCCATTGAACAGGAATATGATGAATTAGATATGGCCATCCGTATGTTCCAGAATACAATGATGCGTTGCAGGTATTCTTCCATTCCCGTTGTTGTGGCGCCACATGGATTAACACTCGGCGGCGGTTGTGAAATGAATTTACATGCTGATAAAATTTGTGCAGCTGCTGAAACGTATATCGGTTTGGTAGAATTAGGTGTGGGATTGATTCCCGGCGGTGGTGGCACCAAAGAATTTGTATTACGTGCCAGTGATGAATTGCACAATGATGAACCCGAAACCAATACTTTAAAAGAAAGGTTCTTTGCCATTGCAACTGCAAAAGTTGCAACCAGTGCACAAGAAGCTTATGATATGGGCATTTTAAGAAAAGGACATGATGAAGTGGTGATGAATATCGGAAGAAGAATTGCAGAAGCTAAAAAATCTGTGATCGAAATTTATGATGCAGGTTATACAACCCCTCAACAACGCAAAGACATTAAAGTGTTGGGACGTTTAGGCTTGGGTGCCATGCTTGCTGGCATCAACGGCATGTGGCGCGGCGGTTATGCAACAGACCATGATGCTTTGGTAGCACGCAAATTAGCGTATGTGATGTGTGGTGGTGATCTGAGTGAACCAACATTGGTCAGTGAACAATATTTATTGGATCTGGAACGTGAAGCATTCTTAAGTTTATGCGGTGAAAAGAAAACTTTGGAAAGAATTCAAAGTGTACTGAAAAGCGGAAGACCGATCAGGAATTAAAAATTAAGAATTAGTAATTAATAATTGAAGCGTTGGAACTTTTCTGACGCTTTTTTATTTAACGCGGTAAATGCTTGCTTAATCCAAATCAAATTTCTATTTTACTATTTCATATTAAAACCTAACGAAAATGAAACAAATTTTATCAACTCTTCTTGCCGTAATATGCTTTACGGCATGCAATAACGGAACAAAAGAAGCAGTTATTGTAAAAGACAGCAGCAAGGCTGCCGTTACACTTCCTTATCAGATCGGTTATTCTTCTGATTTTGAGATCGGAGACAGCAAGTATGCGCAAATTGTTTTAGGAGCTTGGAAAGATTATGATAATAATGATCTGAAAAACAGTTTACCCGTTTTTGCCGACAGTGTTACCATGTTTCTCGCAGATGGAACTATTTATTCAAATAAAAAAGATTCAGCAGTTGCATTTATTGCTAAAGCCAGAGGCAGCATGGCTTCTGCCACTGAAAGTGTAGATGCAGTTGTTGTTTTAAAGAACAAAGGAAAAGATGAAAGCTGGGTTTGTGTTTGGGGCAAAGAAGTAGATGTAATGAAAGACGGAAAAAAGGATTCTACTTTTTTGAATGAAAACTGGATGTTCAATAAAGATGGAAAAGTCTCCGTCATTCGCCAATACGCTGCAAAAATTCCAAAGAAATAAGTCAAGCATTGATCAATAAAAAAAGCATCGAGATAATCGATGCTTTTTTTATTTGAAAAATAATTTTGATTAATTCGCTTTATCAGTAAACCTGAATTGATACCACAATAATTCTTCCGTTTGCCCGCTTCTGTTTTCCTGATTATTATAATTGCCCTGTCGGTGCGATCCTCCGCCTCCCATGCCGATTCCCATTCCAAATCCGCCAAACCCGCCACCCACGCTTACCCTTGGCTGTACCAATCCTGCGTTGTTATGTGCCACATAATTGTTTTGATTTCTGCCGGCTGAATTGCCGATATCATTATGTACAACAATACCGATACTGAAATTTCTGCGCAGGTTTTTAGCAGTCAATCCGTTTTCCAAAACATAATTGATGGGAATGATGGCTTCATACACTAATCCGCTATCAACATTTGTCTTTATTCCCAACTGAATTTTACTTCGCTTATCTTTTACAGAAAATTGCCCGTTCTCCAATTCATAAAACCCCTTTACATCGTAAGTATCAGATTGCAGTACCATTGCATGTTTTGTATTATTTGTATTAGAAGTATCATTAACAATAGGTTTTCCGTTTCGCGGAGCTGAGTTTGTGTTACTGATCTTTCTTTCAGGAAAAGTGAGAGAAACATTTTTATTGTTTTCGCCTTTTGCATCAAAATAAAGGGTAATACCCGATCTTAATATCCTTCTCTCCATCTCATCATCCTTGGATACAACAACGATATAAATGTTTTTCTTGTCGTTGGTGATGTTGTATGACATGGTGTAATCCTTATTGGCAAACCGTAACGGCATTTGCCATTCATTTGCATAACCATCTGCTGTAACAGGCAAACTCTGGTAATGCCCCTGCGGTGCATCATTGTGTGCACAAGAAATAATAAAAAGCATCACGAATAAATAAGGTACCAGCTTCATATTTTTCATATCAAATAAATTTACGTACGCAAATTATTTGTGATGAGAATAAAAGAAATGCTAAAATAGGTTAAGAAGGAAGACTAAAAGTTAAAACGCTATTTCACACCGTTATTATCCACAGCCAAAACAGGAGTTGCACCGAGTTTTTTAATAACCTGCATCACTTTAATGGTTGTGCCGAGATGGGAAGTGCTGTCGCCATTAATTACTACCGAAGGCTTTTCAGTTTCTTTGGCAAGGAATATTTTTAATTCTGTTTCCAATTGATCGAAAGGGATATTCTTTTGTCCGATATAAATATTCTGGTCTTTATCAACGGTGATCACAACCGTTTGTTTTGCTTTCGTATCACTTTTTGCTTTGGGATTGGAAACCTTGATCACATTGGGATTGGCGAGTGTTGATACGATGAGAAAAAACAATAACAGAATGAACAAAATATCGTTCAATGCACCGGTATGCACTTCGGGATGTCTTCTGAATCTGCTTTTGATGTTCATCGTAAAGTTTAAACTTTTTAAAAACTATCTTGTCGGCTCTTGCAAAATATCTATGAATTCCGCACTGGCTATTTCCATTTTATTAGCCGTTTTATCGATTTGCGTGGTCAAATAATTATGTCCCACATAAGCGATCAAACCAATGATCAATCCCGTTGCACTTGTTACCATTTTGGTATAGATACCGCCTGCGATCGTATTCAAAGTATATTCACCTGTTGATGCAATGCCGTAAAATAGTTGCACCATTCCAATAATGGTTCCTAAGAAACCAAACATCGGAGCAATACCTGCAACCAATGACAAAATATTCAGGTTGCGTTCCATTTTATACATTTCTAATTTACCCACATTCTCCATACTTTTTTCGATGGCATCAATGGGTTTGCCGATTCGCTGCAATCCCTTATCGATCATTCTTGCAACAGGATTGTCGGTATTCTTCGATAAACTTCTTGCCGCAGTTACATTTCCATTGATGATATTATCGCGGATGATGTTCATGAAATTGCCTTCGATCTTCGATGCTTTGCTGATAGCAATCATCCTTTCAAAAAAAACAAATATGGCGATCACCAGCAACAAATACAAAGGGTACATGATGGCACCGCCTTTTTGCAGCATATCCCACATCGAAATTTTTTCAGGTGCTGCAATAGCAGTGGCAGCTTTATGCAAAGTATCTACTGCATTATTTACACCCACTTGAAGAAAATAAAACATATTGTTGATTTTGGATGATACTAAAGTAACAAGTTACACAAAGGAACTGCTCTGCTGTTAATAAAAATGTTATAGTTTAATTTTTAGGAAAGCTTTTGCACATTGAAAGAACAGCATAAGGTATTGCAGATGATTGATGACGGGTGATAAATAGAAAATAAGATTTATCCGCAATCGATAATCAATACGTATCAAAAATGATGCTCGGTAGAACTTCATTCATAACTTGTACAACAAATAAAAATTTATGGATTTAAAAACCTTCTGGCAATACGATGTAAAAGAAGTGATCGTTTCTTTGCAAACATCGGTTGATGGTTTATCTTCTGCGGAAGCGGCTAAACGCTTTGCAGCCAATAACAATACAAAAACTACCAGGCCTCCCATTATTACGGATACTCTTTTATTTCTTTCTCAATTTAAAAGCCCGTTGGTTTTATTGTTGGTTGCAGCAGTGATTCTTTCAGGGATCATGGGAGAAACTTCTGATGTTTTTATCATTTCCTTTATTTTATTGGCTACCGGCATCATGGGTTTTATTCAGGAACGTCGTGCAAGTAAGGCCGTTGAGAAATTAAGATCGATCATCCGCACCAAAGTAAAAATAGTGCGTGACGCAAAACCGGTTGATGTGTTTACAGAAGATGTGGTGGAAGGCGATATACTTTTATTTGCAGCCGGTGATATTATTCCTGCTGATTGTTTATTGATAGAAGAAAAAGACCTGCATGTAAACGAAGCAACATTAACAGGTGAAACATATCCCGCAGAAAAATCTATCGGTATCATTCCTGCAGATACGGAAATGAGTAAACGTAACAATGTTTTATACGAAGGCACAAGCGTTGTAAGCGGCTCTGCTAAAGCGGTTGCAGTATTAACAGGAAAAGATACTGTGTTTGGTATCATCTCTGCAAGCCTTTCAAAACCTGATGAAGAAACTGCATTTGAAACAGGCATCAGAAAATTCGGGATCTTATTAATGCAGATAACAATTGTGTTAGCTGTAATTATTCTTGCAGTGAATTTGTATTTCGGCAGACCATTGATAGATTCATTATTATTTTGTTTGGCATTGGCAGTTGGTATGGCTCCGGAATTATTACCTGCTATCATGACCATTGCCATGTCTGCAGGTGCAAAAAGAATGGCTGCACAAAAAGTGATCGTTAAAAAATTATCTTCAATTCAAAATCTCGGAGAGATCAATCTTTTTTGTTCCGATAAAACAGGAACATTATCCGAAGGTGTTTTAAAAGTCTCTTCTATCGTTGGCATTGACGGCAATGAAAGTGCAACCGTTCGTCAATTAGCATTTTTAAATGCAAAATTCGAAAGCGGATTTGCCAATCCGATGGATGAAGCTTTGCGTGGCATGGAAAATGTTTCTGCCGATGGTTATGAAAAAACAGATGAGGTCCCTTACGACTTTAATCGAAAACGTTTAAGCATTGCAGTAAAAAAAGATGGCAAAGACCAGATCATCACCAAAGGTGCATTGGATAATATCATTGCCATCTGCGATAAAGTATTGATGTCTGATGGTACAGTTGTTCCGTTCACTGATGAGAAAGACAAACTGAATGATCTCTATAAACAATACAGCAGTCAGGGTTTCAGAACCATCGGTGTTTGTTATAAACCAAGTGAAAAAGAAAAAGCACTGACCAAAGATGATGAAACGAATATGATATTCGGAGGATTGATCTTATTGTTCGATCCGCCAAAAGAAGGTGTGATCGATGTGATCAAAGAATTGAAAAAGAATGGTGTTGAATTAAAGATCATCACAGGCGATAATAAATTAGTAGCTGCTTATATGGCTGACAAGATCGGTTTGGAAAACCTCGTTGTTATTTCCGGTGCTGAATTGAATAAATTAAGCCCTGAGGAATTATTGGAAAAAGTAAAAACCGTAAATGTGTTCAGTGAAATTGAACCGCAGCAAAAAGAAAATATTGTAAAAGCATTTCGCAAAGCAGGCAATACGGTTGCATACATGGGCGATGGCATCAATGATGTTGCCGCAATTAATGCTGCTGATGTTGGCATATCCACCAACAATGCTGTTGATGTTGCCAAAGAAGCAGCCGATGTTGTGTTGTTGGAAAAGGATCTGGCTGTTTTGAATGCAGGTATCGTGGAAGGAAGAAGAACTTTTTTAAACACACTCAAATATATTTATACCAACACCAGTGCAACATTCGGCAATATGTTCAGCATGGCAGGTGCATCTTTAATTTTGCCATTCCTTCCTATGCTGCCGCAACAAATCTTAATGACCAACTTTTTAACTGATTTCCCATACATGGCAGTGGCAGCAGACAATGTGGATGAAGATCAATTAATGCAACCGCAAAGATGGAATATCAGTCAACTTAAAAATTTCATGATCGTATTCGGCCTGCACAGTTCCGTATTTGATTACTTAACTTTTTATGCGTTGTACAAATTATTCAAAGCCGATGAAGTCATGTTTCATACAGGTTGGTTCATCGAATCAATTCTTACCGAATTATTGATCCTGTTTGTGGTACGCACACACAAATCATTATTAAAAAGCGTTCCAGGCAAACTACTGATAGCATTGAGTTTGTTGGCATTCTTCATTACTGCTGCATTACCGTTTACACCGTTTGCAAAACAATTAGGTTTTGTGGTGCCGCCATTCAAATTAGTCGTGATCATTACAGGAATTTTAATTCTGTATGTAATAACCGCCGATATTATTAAAGTAATGTTCTTTAAAAAAGTGGAGATTTAAAAAGGAAATTTTTTTTACCAACTGAGAGATTTCAATTGAGCTGCTGTTGCGTCGCACACTTGTGCTTTTAGTTTATATATCATCACGACATCCATTAAATAAAAAGAGTGAACCAAAATGGATTCACTCTTTTTATTAATTTAATTCTGTTAATTTTTATTTCGCATTCACTTCTTTCAACTTCATCATAGCAATAATCTGTCGCATGTTATTTTCCATGCCTTCGGGGCTTCCATCTAAAAATATCACATTGCCTTTACCGAACTCTGCAAAATTCTTAATGGCTTCTGTCCACATGCTGAACAAAATAACATTGGTATCTAAATTTGCTTCTTTCATTTGCTCCGCAGCCTGACTCATCCCTTTGGCCACTTCTTCCCGGAACAAAGCCACACCCTGTCCGCGTAAACGTGCCGCTTCTTTTTCAGCTTCTGCAGAAATTTTAATGGCATTACCTTCTGCTTCGGCAGCTTTTGTTTTTGTAATTAATAAAGCCTGACCTTCATTCTCGGCTGCTGCTTTTAAATTATTACTGGCCACCACTTTGCTCATGCTTTCCATGATCACCTGATCGAATGTGATATCATTAATTTGCAGATCCTGCAAATGATAACCCCAGGATTCCAATGATTGATCGATCTGCCCTTTTACAAACTCAACGATCTCTCTGCGCAGCAATAATATCTCTGCCTGTTTTTTCGTAGCCACAAATCCGCGAATACTTCCTTCAACGGTTCTTATCAATGCTTGCATCAGGTCTTTATCGCTGATGAATTTGAATGCTACATTTTTAATATTCACTTCATCCTGATTGATCACCGAATACAGCAACATGCTTTTAAAATAAACATTCGCCTGATCAAGCGTTACGGCCTGGAATTCCAATTCAACAGAACGATTTTGAATGCTCACTGTTTTATACACTTGTTCGATGATAGGAATCTTAAAATTCAATCCCGGACGAAGAATGCGTTGATATTTTCCAAATAAAGTTATTACAGCAATGGTTCCCTGATTCACAGTGACCAATCCGCTGAAAATAATAAAGAGTACTACCAGTACCCACCAAAAATGTAAGAAGATTTCCATAAAAATGTTTTACCAAATGAAGATACTTAATTTAAAATAGTATAAGATCTTTTAATTATAAACATAATTCAGGGACGACTCCCTTCAATCAGTTTGGAAAAGCAAAACATCGAAAAAACAAATATTGAAATTAATATTATTATTCTATGACATATATCATGTTACAGCATGATTTTTATCATAGATATTTTAAGAACAGGTGTAAGATATTTGTTTAGCATAAACAATGTTAGAACAATGACATATTTGCAACCCATATCAATAGTCAAAACAGTTGGGTTCACAATTTCGTCAATTTCATTTTCTGACTACATCTCTTTCTTACTTAATCCAAAACTGCTAATGTTGGCAAGACCGGAGTTTTCATCAGGTTGGGCAATAATCACAGCTTTATTTTTCCAAGATAACCATAAAAGAATTCGATTGTGCCGTGCCGGAGAGTTGAATATTTAAAAATGTCTTTGCTATATTTTTTATAAAATAATTATTTGGATTTATAACAAAATGATTTTTCAATTATCCGATTGATAATAAAACATTTTATACTCATGCACTAAATACTTTGGATTTATTACCAAGAACAAATACCATTTCTTCTAAATAAAAAAAGCGATATGAAAGAAAAAACCAAGAATGCCCGAATGTTTTTTTTAATTCTTTTAATGACTGTTTTATTTACTTTACCCGGAGTAAAAGGTAATAGCCAACCTGTTAAGCCTTGGATTGCTCCTGCATCAGCGCTGCAGGAAAAAAACCCATTTGAAGCTGATAAGTCTTCAGCCGCGAAAGAAGGTAAAAAGTTATATGTAACTTATTGTACTCCTTGCCATGGAAATGGCGGAAAGGGTGATGGTATCGCAGCAGCATCGCTTAATCCAAAACCAGCCAATCACACTTCTGATGCGGTACAAAATGAACCTGATGCTTCATTGTATTGGAAAATGAGTACAGGTCGCGGGCCAATGGTTTCCTATAAACAAGTGTTGACTGATAACCAGAGATGGCAATTGGTCTGCTATATAAAAACGCTTGGAAAGAAGTGATAATAAAATAAAAGTTGCAACCGCATTTCTACTATTTTCTTATTCATAATCATACTACCGTGAAACAAAAATTATTTATAAATAAATGTGCGTTAATCACCACTCTTCTAATTATTGTTTCTGTTAACTTATTTGCTCAAGTTACCGGCACTGTAGATTCTTCGATATATGACAGGTTGAATTATCTGGAAGAGCAAACCAATTATCATAAATCGGGCGACGATCATTTTATGGTGGTTGGTCTAACAACTTTTGGATATGCAGCCTCTAAATCTATTAACAATCTGAATGGTGTAATTACATCTTCAAAATCCAACAGTTTTCCTGATGGGGATCATTATGAATTCAGTCCAATGCTTTTATGGAGGCACGGCAAAAAATTTTTAATGGAGTTCGAGCCATCATTCAATAATAATTCATTGAGTGTAAACTGGGCTGATATTTCCTATTTTGCTTTGCCTAATTTAATTATCAGAGCCGGTTATTTTGTTTTGCCGTTTGGCACTTACAATAAAAAGCAGGCGGCAGGATGGATCAATAAATTGGCTACTGATCCAATGGGAATATCAGCTATTCCCTCTACTGATTATGGAATTGAGATCGAAGGAGGATTGCCGCTCGGAAGCATGAAGATGAATTATGATTTTTCTTTGACGAATGGTTTGCAATTGAACGGTGATGGAACTTTAACTGGGGGTAATATTACCGATAACAATAATAATAAAACATTTACCGGCAGATTGGGATTACTGCCTTTTTCCAATTCATGCCTTGAATTAGGTGTTTCCGGCATGTTCGGTAGGGTTGGAGATATCGGAACCCCGTATGAGAATGTTAAGTCCAATTTTTATGCGTTTGATCTAAATTTTGTAAAAACATTTGTGCCTATTTTAGTAAATATCAAATCGCAGTATAATATCATTAATGTTGGTGATGCAGATTATATCAGTCCCGTAAATTCCGCACAGACCTATACTTTTAAAAACCGCACTACTAACGGATTTGTACAATGTGCTATAAGACCTACCGGGATCTTGGCTTTAAAAGATCTTGAATTAGCCGGCAGATATACTACTTACTCAACTCCGGCTAATTCAACTTGGGGAAGTGACCAACATTCATTCTCTATTGGTTTGAATTACTGGTTAAGTTGGAGAGCTGTAGCCAGAATTACTTACGAAACATATACCGGCAACAGCACTGCAAGTCAAGCATTAAATGCATTTACAGGCACTACAAATACAAATACGTTGTACCTGCAATTTTCCATTCAACTTTAAATTTTACTATTATGGAAAAACCTAAAACACTACTTAGCTTATCAATCGGATTGGTTATTTCATTTGGATTGATGACCATGATATCCATGAACAGTTGTGCTCCTACTAAAGCAATTGCAGATAAAACGGGTGTGCAGCTATGGAGCGAAAACTGTCAAAGATGTCATAACACGCCATCACCAACAACCTTTTCGCCTGAAATATGGGAAACTGTTGGTATGCATATGCAAACAAGGGCATTGCTTACTGAAAAAGAAAGAGATAAAATCATTGAGTTCTTAAAATCAAGCAGATAAAAGAGAAGTAGTGTAAAATTCTGCAAGTGTTTTTCGATCGCTCATTATTAAAATGAGCAAGTCAATTAAAGGATTTTAGCTTTGTTTTTATAAACCAGTAAAATTTATAATTCTATAAATTCATTAAAATAATTTGTATGAAAAATGAAAACGGCTTTTACGCTTCTATACTTGTAATAGTAGTTTTGATATTTTCTATCCCAATAAGCGTCTTCTCTCAAACAGAAGAAAGAGTGATTCCCGAAAATGCAAAATCAATGATCAATCCTTTAAAAGACAGTATGCAATTTTTGCCGGAAGCAAAAAAAATTTATAAAAGTCACTGTACTCCTTGTCATGGTACAAAAGGTAAAGGAGATGGCCCTTCAGCTTATACTTGTGATCCTAAGCCGGCAGACCATAGCTCGGACTTTGTTCAGAATAGAACAGACGGAGAATTATTTTGGCTGATTTCTAATGGCCATACACAAACACCTATGGTTTCGTTTAAGAAAACTGTTAATGCAACTGAAAGATGGAAATTGATATTATATATTCGAAGTTTAGCCGCTAAAAAAACATAAGGAGTAAACTAATAATTCAATGTCTTCAATTTTTTAGCTACATCTTCCGGTAACTGAAAACCAACAAATAGCTTTAAGCATAAAAAATAGCCATCAATTGTTGATGGCTATTTTTTATGCTTAACTTTTTTCTTCCCAAACCTGAACCAAATTCACCAATATTTCAACAGCTTTCTGCATATCCTTCACTCCGATCCATTCATGTTTGCTGTGTATGGCCTGCATACCTGTAAATAAATTCGGACAGGGCAAACCCATAAAACTTAAACGACTGCCATCGGTGCCGCCGCGAATGGGTTCATTCACAACATGCAATCCTGCACGTTTGTATGCTTCACTTGCATAAGCCACCACTTGGGGGTGTTTGTCCAACACTTCTTTCATGTTTCGATATTGCTCCTGCACTTCAAACTCATAATGTGCTGTTGGATATTTTTTAAGAACAGTTGCAGTAATATTTTTTTAGGATTAGGTAGAATGTACGCAAAGAATAATAAAAGGTTTGGTTATAACTAAATATATTAGTAATTTGAAGTCTAAATTATTTAGTTATGTTTAAAGGAATCAATGCGATAGAGTTTTCAAAACA
>CAIVCF010000215.1 GCA_903904335.1 uncultured Chitinophagaceae bacterium
GGCCGCCCTTGCATGGTTATTATTTTTTTGTAATTCGATGATCGGTTGTAATTCAGCAACAGAAACTGATAAAAATACTGTTCCTGTAACTGCCATTCAGGATACGGTGACTCATTTTTCACAAAAACCTTTCGTTTACGATAGCAGCAAACAATATATTTATTTAACATTTGATGATGGTCCGCAAAACGGCACCACTGCCGTACTTGAACTATGTAAACAATTAGGCGTTAAAGCAAGTTTTTTTATGGTGGGCAGTCATGCAGTTACAAAAAATCTGCAGGGAATAGTTGATAATATTCGTAATGGATATCCGCAGATCTTGTTATGCAATCACAGTTTTACACATGCAAATGGTCATTATAAATTTTTCTATCATCATCCAGAAATGGCATTACAGGACTTTTTAAAAACACAGCAATACCTAAATGTGCCCTATAAAATTATCAGGCTTCCGGGTAACAGTGCATGGGTTTTAAAAAATGAGATCAAAGCTTCCGGTCTTGTAAAGCCTGTTTGCGATTTATTGGACAGTGCAGGATATAATACCATTGGTTGGGATGTGGAATGGTCGTTCAAACATAAGAATGCACACCCTGTTCAGTCACCTGAAAAAATGATAGCGATAGTTGACAGTGCTTTGACAAAAAATAAAACAAGAACAAATAATCATATCGTTATTCTTTCGCACGACAGGATGTTTCAATTACCGAACTATACCGATTCATTGGCCAAATTCATTACGTTGCTGAAAAGAAATCCCAATTATATTTTTGAAACAGTAGATCATTATCCGGGATTGAAACCGCTTCGATAATTTTAACGGTTTTATAAACACAATATTTTTAACTTTACTGTACTAAAAAAATAAACCTATGGCATTATTTCAATCAGGAAATCCAACATTGACAGAAAAAATATTCAATGCATCTGCAACGCGTAATGCAGAATTGCAGGGCGTGATGAGTGTAAGAGGAACCATGAATAAATTCGGCTTCATGCTATTGATGCTGATGGGTGCTGCAACCTACACATGGAACTTATATCAAACGGGCAATCCCGGGCAAATGCAAACACTAATGATGGTAGGCATTTTCGGTGGAATGATCGCTGCGTTTGCTATCATCTTCAAACCAACATGGGCACCTTATATTGCTCCGGCTTATGGTTTACTCGAAGGATTATTTATCGGCGGTATCTCTGCCATCATGAATGATATGTTCCAAAAAAGTTACCCCGGTTTGGTAATGCAGGCCGTTGGTTTAACTTTTGGGGTAGCCATCGCAATGTTCCTGTTATATAATTTTCATGTGATCAGGGCAACAGAAAAATTCAAGAGTATCCTTTTCGCTGCAACATTGGGTATCGGTATTTTTTATTTGCTGACCATGGTCTTCAGAATGTTTGGTGTTGATATGCCATTCATGTACGACTCAAGTTTGCTGGGCATTGGCATCAGTTTATTTATTGTAGCTATTGCTGCATTGAATTTGATCATGGATTTTGATATGATCGAAAAAGGTGCAGATGCAGGCGCTCCGAAATATATGGAATGGTATGGCGCTTTCGGTTTGATGGTAACCATCGTTTGGTTATACATTGAGATGCTGAAATTGCTAAGCAGATTTGCGAAAAGAAATTAATTCAATCAGCAAGAATTTTTAAACCCATTCCCTCAAAGGAATGGTTTTTTATTTGCGTGCATAATTCGATTTCCGTTAAAATGTGAATAGCTTTATCTTGTAGATTCATTCATGTTCATCAACTGTTATGGAATTCAACCGATCAGATTTATCCAACGAAGCATTAATAGATATTTACAAACATTTATTATTGCCACGTATGATCGAAGAGAAGATGCTGGTCTTACTTCGTCAGGGAAAAATTAGCAAATGGTTCAGCGGCATTGGTCAGGAAGCGATTGCAGTGGGAAGTACTTTGGCATTACAAGACGATGAATGGATCATGCCCATGCACCGTAATCTCGGTGTATTCACTTCACGCAAAATGCCATTGCATAAATTATTCATGCAATGGCAGGGCAATAAGGAAGCTTATTCAAAAGGGCGTGAAAGAAGTTTTCATTTCGGCAGTAAGGAACATCATATCTGCGGAATGATCTCGCATCTCGGTCCGCAATTAGCCATAGCAGATGGTGTTGCTTTGGCCTATAAATTAAGGATGGACCAAAAAGTTGCATTGGCTTATTCAGGTGAAGGAGGAACCAGTGAAGGTGATTTTCATGAAGCATTGAATGTGGCGGCTGTATGGGATCTGCCGGTTATTTTTTTGATAGAAAATAATGGTTATGGATTAAGCACGCCTACAAATGAACAATACCGTTGTAAAAATCTGGTGGCTAGAGCCATCGGTTACGGCATGGAAGCCGTACAAATAGACGGCAATAATATCTTATCTGTTTATGATACCATCAAAGGCGTTCGTGAATATTGTATCCGTGAACAAAAACCCTATCTGATCGAATGCATGACGTTCAGGATGCGTGGCCACGAAGAAGCCAGCGGCACCAAATATGTTCCTAAGGAATTATTTGAAGAATGGGGGAGAAAAGATCCTATCAAAAATTTTGAACAATATCTCACTGCTGCACGAGTATTGAATGAAATGCAAATTGCTGATATCAGAAATGAATTCAAAGAATATATTGAATCAGAATTAATATTGGCAGCAGAAGCTAAAGAAGTTATTGCTGATAGTGAAGAAGAATTGAATGATGTGTATGCAAAACAGTTGATCGTAAGAAGAGAATCGTTAATCGTTAGTCGTGAATCGCAAGTTATTGATCCGCGATTAACTACTCATGAGTTGCGTTTCGTGGACGCCATCAAACAAGGACTCCATCAATCCATGCTCGAACATCACAACTTAATTTTAATGGGGCAAGATATTGCGGAGTATGGCGGAGCATTTAAAATCACTGAAGGATTTGCAGATGAATTCGGAAAAGATCGTGTTCGCAATACGCCTCTTTGCGAAAGTGCAATTGTAGGAACTGCATTGGGATTGAGTTTGGAAGGATTCAAATCGGTGATGGAAATGCAATTTGCCGATTTTGTTACCGTTGGTTTTAATCAGATCGTCAATAATTTAGCCAAGATACATTATCGTTGGGGACAACATGCAGATGTTGTGATACGTATGCCCACGGGTGCAGGAGTTGGTGCAGGGCCTTTTCATTCACAAAGTAATGAAGCATGGTTTACACATGTGCCCGGATTAAAAGTAGTGTATCCATCCACACCTCATGATGCAAAAGGTTTATTGATTGCAGCGATCAATGATTCAAACCCTGTTTTATATTTTGAACACAAAGCTTTGTACAGAAGTATCAGCGGTAACGTTCCGGAAACATATTATGAAGTTGAAATCGGCAAAGCAAATATTGTGAACGTAGGCGATGATATCAGCATCATTACTTATGGTGTAGGTGTGCATTGGGCATTGGATTATGCAAAAGAACATCCCGAAATAAGCATTGAAATCATCGATCTGCGTACTTTATTGCCCTTGGATTATGCTGCCATTAAAAATGCTGTTGCCAAAACAGGAA
>CAIVCF010000216.1 GCA_903904335.1 uncultured Chitinophagaceae bacterium
AAATTTCCCGGTCAGGGCATTTATTGTTCCGGTTGAAAAAGCAAGTTATTAATCTATAAACTATTACATCATGAGAGAAAGAATTGTTCGTGCCGTTGTCGGAACATTTGTATTAACGAGTATCCTATTGGCCCATTTTGTGAATATCAACTGGCTTTGGCTTGGCGTTTTTGTGGGAGTTAATTTGCTGCAATCATCTTTTACAAAGTTTTGCCCGTTGGAAAAAATCCTGGATGCATTGGGTGTTGAATAAGCCCTCTCGATGAAATGGCAGAAGGAAAATTAGATGTATTGTGACATTAATCACCATATTCTCCTTTCGCAAAAATTAGTTTTACTTTCTAAAATAAATCATTGCTTACTTAAAAACAAACCAAATGAAAAAAACATGGGCATTGCAGACAGAGTTATCAGGATTTTAATTGCTGTTGTAATCGCAGTACTTTATTTTACAAAGACCGAACCTGTTACTGGCACACTTGGAATGATATTATTAGTAATCGGTGCGGTATTTCTTTTGACCAGCGTTATCAGTTTCTGCCCGCTCTATACTTTGCTCGGTATTAAAACTTGCAAAACTAAATAAGCGTTTGTTTGCATACAACTAACAAAACAGGCCTTTAATAGGTCTGTTATTATTTTCATTTGCCCCTAAAATTATTATTAGCGACTGATGAATTGAGAATAAGTGTGCAAAGCAACTTAGTTTCTATGAAAAAATAAGCTTGTATAAAAAAATGAAAACTGATTTATTGGGGTATTAATTAATTTTGTTATCATGTTACAACCAATTCACAAACTTTTCTCGCAATTAGAACCTGCTTTATTGGAACAAATAGAAAAAGAGGGGACTATTAATGAAATTCCGGCTGGAGAAATATTAATGCGTACTGGACAATATGTAAAAAGTACAATGCTGGTTTTAGAAGGCATGGTTAAAATTTTCAGAGAGAACGAAGAAGGAAATGAATTTTTAATGTACTACTTACAACCTGGTGATGCCTGTGCAATTTCATTGGTTTGTGCTTCTAAAATGGAAGCAAGCAGAGTAATGGCTAAGGCAATGGAGGATACTACCGTGCTAATGATACCTATTAAATTAATGGACGAATGGATGAGTAAATACAAGAGCTGGTATTATTTTGTACTGGAAACTTACCGCAACCGTTTTGAAGAATTACTGGTATTAATCGATCAGGTAGCATTCAGGAATATGGATGAACGATTATTATTTTACTTACAAAGGCATACCGAAGTTAATCAAACGAGGACAATAGATCTTTCCCATCAACAAATTGCGGATGAATTAAATTCTTCCAGAGAAGTTATTTCAAGATTATTAAAGAAAATGGAACAGAGAAATATTGTTACCATGCATAGAAATTCAATTGAATTAAAAGATACAAAACTTATAAAATAATTTTCAGTGTAACATTTATCACTAGAAATTTCATTTTTAGTTCTGAATATTTGTTTTAAATATTAACATTATGGGATTATTAGATTTATTATTCGGTGGAAGCAAGAAAGCTGCTTATATAAAAGAATTGTACGCAAACGGAGCCGTGATCATTGATGTGAGAACCCCGGATGAATTTCGTTCAGGGCATATAAAGAGTTCTATCAATATCCCTTTGCAAACTCTTTCACAAAAAATCACAACACTTAAACAAAAGAAGAAACCTATTATTGCAGTTTGTCAAAGTGGCGGAAGAAGTAGTATGGCAGTAACTGCTTTAAAGAATGCCGGCATCGAAGCTTATAATGGTGGCGGTTGGAGTAGTTTAGAAAATAAATTAACATAGCAGTTGAACGTGGGTTTCTATAAAAATCAGCTCTGAACATATATTATGTTCAGGGCTTTTTTAATACTATCATAAGTATTATCAATAAGTGATAGTTGTCACAATAAAAAACGTCACATAACAACAACTTTGTGCTTTGTATTTATAACTAATTAAAAAACAAAATGAAATACATAATTGTAGGAGCAGTAGCGGGCGGTGCCAGTACGGCGGCAAGATTAAGAAGAATGGATGAACACGCAGAGATCATTATTTTCGAAAAAGGAGAATATATTTCTTATGCCAATTGCGGCCTGCCTTATTATATAGGCAATGTGATCAAGGACCGAAATAAATTGTTCGTGCAAACAGCAGCTTCCTTTCACCAAAGATTCAATATTGATGTAAGAGTGCAGACTGAAGTAACCGCTATTGATCCTGCGGCAAAAACGATCACGGCAAAAAATCAAATCACTGGTGAAGTGTATCAAGAAAGCTATGATAAGTTAGTATTATCCCCTGGTGCAGAACCTATTCGTCCTCCTTTACCGGGTATCACTAACGAAGGGATCTTTACATTAAGAAATGTAAACGACACGGATTATATCAAGAGTTATGTACAGCAAAAGAATATCAGGAAAGCCGTTGTGATAGGTGCGGGGTTCATAGGTTTGGAAATGGCAGAAAGTCTGCATGGTCTCGGTCTGCATGTAAGCATTATTGAAATGGGCAATCAGATACTCGCACCTGTTGATTTTCCCATTGCAGCCATAGTACAGCAACATATCCGTTCTAAAAATGTGGACCTCCGTTTAAACTCAGCCGTTACAAGTTTTACCAAAGATGCAGAACAATTAAAAGTTCATTTGAGTTCGGGAGATGTGATAGACGCTGATGTTGTGATCCTATCTATCGGTGTAAAACCAGATACGAGATTAGCCGTTGCAGCAGGATTAAAGATTGGTGAAGCAAAAGGTATTTGGGTGAATGAATATTTGCAAACTTCCGATCCTGCTATCTATGCAGTAGGTGATGCGATTGAATTCAAAAATCCAATCACCCAACAATCCATGATCACTTATCTCGCAGGGCCTGCCAATAAACAAGGAAGGATCTGTGCCAATAATATAGTGCTGGGAAATGTTCAAAAATACAACGGCGCGATCAATACCGCGATCGTAAAAGTGTTTGATATGACCGTAGCAACAGCAGGTACTGCTTCCAAACATTTAACAACAGCAAATATTAAACATATTGTTTCCACAACACATAATGGATCTCATGCAGGTTATTATCCCGGTGCGAAGCAAATGAGTATACAGATCGCATTCTCTCCGGAAGACGGTCGTTTATACAGTGCTCAAATTGCAGGCTTCGACGGCGTAGATAAACGGATCGATGTGCTTTCATCGGCCATCAAAAGAAACAGTTCGATTTATGAATTGGTTGAATTTGAACATGCGTATGCGCCGCCTTATTCTTCTGCAAAAGATCCGATTAACATGGCAGGATTTGTTGCTGAGAACATTTTATTGAAAAGGCTGCATATTTTTTACTGGAATGAATTAGATAAAATACCGAAAGATGGACTGTTGATTGATGTAAGGAGGGTTGATGAATTTGAAAGAGGTAAAATAGAAGGGGCAATTAATATTCCTGTTGATGAGATTAGGGAAAGATTACAGGAAATACCCAAAGACAAACCAATCTATATTTATTGCGAAGCCGGTTTAAGGGGCTATCTGGCACAAAGGATCTTACTTCAAAACGGATTTGATCATGTATCTAATTTATCGGGCGGTTATTTTTCGTGGAAGCATTGTATGGTTGAAAATAAACCGTTGTAGCAAAGTCCATTTTATGAGACTCGTTAAACAACAATGCATTTGAATGTAATAATACAAACCCGAAAACTCATTTTAAAGCCCATTAAGGCCGTTTTATTAGATTTTAATACAAATCCCTTACTGCAAGTTTTGAAGAAAATTCCTTCGAGTCAAAATTCGGTTAACCGCTATTTTTAAAAATGTGTTGTTGCCAAATTTTGCATAACTCCGCCAAAAAGCCATTTTGAGCCGAAATTTTGATACCCAATTGCATATCACCCCCACCCTTTTACCGATTCGCATTGTTGTTTTACGATTTAGTTGATTAATTATTTGAATATTAAATACATTTACTTATAAATTTAATCTTCATTAAGATTTGGATGATCCCATTCTGCTAAGAGATATTATTTTAAAAAGTATCATTTACCCAAGTGGAATAATACCGGTTTTGAATATCCCTGATCTTATTGAAAAGAATTAAATCCCGATGCCAAACCAAAACCCTGAACAAATTGCACGCGATAATATAGACAAGCAATTGCTTGCCTGCGGCTGGGTTATTCAGGATAAAGCCAAAATAAATTTGCAGGCAGCCTTGGGAGTTGCAGTTCGCGAATACCAAACCGATATTGGTCCAGCTGATTACGTTTTATTTGTCGATAAAAAACCCGTTGGCATTATCGAAGCCAAGCGTGCTGAAGAAGGTGTGCATCTCACCATGCACGAAGACCAATCAGAAGGTTATGCCAGTGCCAAACTGAAATATCTCAATAACGAGAAGCTTCCTTTCGTATACGAAAGCACAGGAGATCTAACGAGGTTTACGGATTACCGTGACGGCAAGCCAAGGTCAAGACCCGTATTTACGTTTCACAAGCCTGAATCATTTTTCGAGTGGACCAAAAACGAGAAACCCTTACGATCCCGATTACATGATATTTCAGGCCTGCCGGAAAACGGTTTACGTGAATGTCAGATCATCGCTATTAATAATCTCGAACATTCCTTTAAAGACAATCGTCCGAAAGCCTTAATTCAAATGGCGACCGGTGCCGGAAAAAATTTTACGGCCATCACTTTTATTTACCGCCTTTAAAAATACGCAAAAGCAAAGCGCATTCTTTTCTTAGTTGATACGAAAAACTTAGGCGAACATGCCGAACAGGAATTCATGGCTTATGTTCCTAACGATGATAATAGAAAATTTACCGAGCTCTACGCTGTAACTAGATTAAAGAGCAGTTTTATAACTTCCGATAATCAGGTGTATATTTCTACGATACAACGAATGTATTCGATTTTGAAAGGAACAGAGCTAGATGAAAGCGCGGAAGAATTAAATCCGAACGAATATCAAATCAAAGAA
>CAIVCF010000217.1 GCA_903904335.1 uncultured Chitinophagaceae bacterium
AAATTTCCCGGTCAGGGCATTTATTGTTCCGGTTGAAAAAGCAAGTTATTAATCTATAAACTATTACATCATGAGAGAAAGAATTGTTCGTGCCGTTGTCGGAACATTTGTATTAACGAGTATCCTATTGGCCCATTTTGTCAATATCAACTGGATTTGGCTAGCTGTATTTGTAGGCGCTAATTTGCTGCAATCTTCCTTTACAAAGTTTTGCCCTTTGGAAAAAATATTGGATGCTTTGGGTGTTGAATAAGTTCGGTAGATGAAATGGTAGAGGGACAATCAGATGCATTGTGACTTAAATCACAGGATTATGTTTTACCAAAAATTAGCTTTACTTTCTACATCAAATTATTCTTTACCTAAACCAAAACAAATGAAAAAGAACATGGGCATTGCCGACAGAGTTATCAGGATCTTAATTGCTGTTGTAATTGCGGTACTTTATTTTACAAAAACCGAACCCGTAACCGGGACCCTCGGAATGGTATTGTTAGTGATAGGTGCTGTATTTCTTTTAACCAGCGTGATCAGTTTTTGTCCGCTTTATACTTTGATCGGCGTTAAAACCTGCAAGAAAGAATAATACTGAATTTTCGACTTCTCTAAAATGATCAGACCTAATATCAGTTCACCACTGATATTAGGTCTTTTATTATTACGCTAACTAAATGCATATTTTTGCAATTATGATACAGCCCATTCACAAACTCTTCTCGCAATTAGAACCCGCTTTATTGGAACAGATAGAAAAACAGGGAAGCATCAAAGAGATCCCTGCCGGTGAAATATTGATGCGTACCGGACAATATGTAAAAAGCACGATGCTTGTGCTCGAAGGCATGATCAAGATCTTCAGAGAGAATGAAGATGGCAATGAATTCCTAATGTACTATCTCCAACCGGGTGAAGCCTGCGCCATTACAATGGTTTGTGCATCAAAAATGGAGGCAAGCAAAGTGATGGCAAAGACCATGGAGAACACCACAGTGCTCATGCTGCCGATTCAGTTAATGGACGAATGGATGAGCAAATACAAGAGCTGGTATTATTTTGTTCTGGAAACCTACCGCAACCGTTTTGAAGAATTACTGGTTTTGATCGATCAGGTGGCATTCAGGAATATGGATGAAAGATTGATGTTTTATTTGCAACGTCATGCAGCGATCAATAACAGCAACAGCATACAGTTATCCCATCAACAGATAGCAGATGAATTGAATTCTTCCAGAGAAGTCATCTCCCGTTTATTAAAAAAGATGGAACAAAGAAATATTGTTTCACTGCACAGGAACGCTATTGAACTGAAAGAAGATTTTGCACCTACAAAATAATTTTCAGTGTAACAATTATCACCGTGCATATCATTACTTATTCTGAATATTTGTTTTAAATATTATCATTATGGGATTATTAGACCTATTATTCGGTGGAAGCAAGAAAGCTGCTTATATAAAAGAATTGTATGCCAACGGTGCTATGATCGTTGATGTAAGAACACCTGAAGAATTTCGTTCGGGGCACATTAAAAATTCCATAAACATCCCACTTGCAACTGTTACCCAAAAAATTCCAAGCATCAAACAAAAAAAGAAACCGGTTATTGTTGTTTGCCTCAGTGGCGGCAGAAGCAGTATGGCCGTTACAGCACTAAAACAAGCCGGCATTGATGCCTATAATGGCGGTGGGTGGAGTAGTCTGGAGAAAAAACTACAATAAATAAATAGATAGTTGTTTTTATAAAAGCGCTGAATTGGTTATCCGGTTCAGCGCTTTTTTCTATGTGCAAGAGCAGCTATGAGCTTTGAGCTGTGAGTTTTGCTCGCGACTCACAGCTCGTCACTCATAGCTTTTAAAGTTCAAGCTCCGATAAATCAATGAGGACCTAACGAAAACGGAAACATTCGGCAAACATGTTCCTAAACAATCATCCCAAAAAGTGATAGTTGTCACAATAAATAAGAATTCGCGGCAACAACTTTGCATTAGATTTAAAAACATAAAATGAAATACATTATTGTAGGCGCGGTAGCCGGCGGTGCAAGTACTGCAGCGAGATTAAGAAGAATGGATGAACACGCAGAGATCATCATTTTCGAAAAAGGAGAATATATTTCTTATGCCAATTGCGGCCTGCCTTATTATATCGGTAATGTGATCAAGGACCGAAATAAATTGTTCGTGCAAACAGCAGCTTCCTTTCACCAAAGATTCAGTATTGATGTAAGGGTGCAGACTGAAGTAACTGCGATAAACCCATTTGCAAAAACCATCACAGCAAAAGATCAAAGAACAGGTGAAGTATATGAAGAAAGCTATGACAAATTAGTTTTATCACCCGGTGCAGAGCCCATACGCCCTCCTTTACCTGGGATCACTAACGAAGGGATCTTCACATTAAGAAATGTGAACGATACGGATTATATCAAGACTTATGTGCAGCAAAAGAATATTCAAAAAGCTGTTGTAATTGGTGCAGGTTTCATTGGTCTGGAAATGGCGGAAAGTTTGCATGGTCTCGGACTGCATGTAAGCATTATAGAAATGGGCAATCAGATCCTGGCGCCTGTAGATTTTCCCATTGCAGCCATCGTACAACAACATATACGCTCTAAAAATGTAGATCTCCGTTTAAATTCAGCAGTTACCAGTTTTACTAAAGATGGCGATCAATTAAAGGTTCATTTAAAATCTGGGGATGTGATCGATGCTGATGTTGTGATCCTATCCATCGGTGTAAAACCCGATACAAGATTAGCCATTGCAGCAGGACTAAAGATCGGTGACGCAAAAGGAATATGGGTGAATGAATATTTGCAAACTTCCAATCCTGATATTTATGCAGTGGGTGATGCCATCGAATTCAAGAATCCCATCACGCAGCAATCCATGATCACTTATCTCGCAGGGCCTGCCAATAAACAAGGAAGGATCTGTGCCAATAATCTAGTCCTGGGAAATGTTCAAAAATATAATGGCGCGATCAATACGGCTATTGTGAAAGTATTTGATATGACCGTAGCAACAGCAGGCACTGCTTCTAAACATTTAACAACAGCGAATATTAAACATATTGTTTCCACCACTCATAACGGTTCGCATGCAGGTTATTATCCGGGTGCTAAACAAATGAGTATTCAAATTGCATTCTCACCTGAGGACGGTCGCTTATTCAGTGCTCAGATCGCGGGTTTCGATGGTGTAGATAAACGTATCGATATACTGTCCTCTGCTATCAAAAGAAACAGCAGCATTTACGAATTGGTGGAATTTGAACATGCGTATGCGCCTCCTTATTCTTCTGCCAAAGACCCCGTTAACATGGCCGGATTTGTTGCGGAAAACATTTTATTGAAAAGGCTTCATGTATTTTACTGGAATCAATTAGAAAATCTATCCAAAGATGGACTCTTGATCGATGTTCGGAGAGCAGATGAGTTTGCAACAGCTAATATTGCAGGTGCCATCAATATTCCTGTAGATGAGATCAGGGAGAGATTAACCGAGATATCCAAAGACAAACCAATCTATATTTATTGCGAAGCCGGATTAAGAGGATATCTGGCACAAAGGATCTTACTGCAAAACGGATTTGAAAAAGTATCTAATTTATCGGGTGGTTTTTACTTATGGAATACCTGTAGGAATGAATTATCAAAAGCATAAAGCTTATTGAAAAAATGCGGTATATACTATGCTGCCGGAATGGAAAAATAGAAATTTGAGCCCTTCCCCTCTTCACTCGTAAAGCCAATAGTTCCATCATGCAATTGCACGATCTTTTTTACGATTGCAAGACCTAATCCCGTCTTTGATTCATTATTGGTAGGCTGATTGGCGGTAGTGGTAAAAGGATCGAAAAGTGTAGCGTGATATTTTTCATCTATCCCTAAGCCCTGATCTTTGATACTCGTCAATACTATCTCCCTTTTTTCTCCGCTAAATTCCACTTTTACAGTAATGCTCGTATTCATATTGGAATACTTGATGGCATTGGTCAGCAAATTATTCAACACCTGTGCTAATCGGCTTTGATCGAATTCCATTTCCAATGAATCAATGGCACTCTCGAAATAAATGGACTGACTTTTTTTATCTGCCAGGTATTTGTTCAGTGCAACAGATTCTTTAATGAATGAAATATAATCAGCCTTTTTTTTATTCATCGAGATCGTTCCTGACTGGATCTTGCTGATATTTAAAGTATCGTTTAAAATTTGCAGCGAACGGCCTGCTGCCGATTCCACCATCTGTATATAGCTTTTATCTTCTTCGCTTATTGATTCTTTTTCCAATAACATTTCAGCAAACATTTGAATACTGCCAACGGGATTACGGATGTCATGCGCTGCCATACCGATGAATTTATTCAATTCTGTATTACTTTCAGTCAATTGCTGATTGGCATTTTCCAGTTTGGCTTTCTGGTCTGCAATCGTCTTTTGAAGTTCTTTCTCTATAAAATATTTATGAATGGCCACAGCTGTGATGACAGAGATCAAGAGTTTCGGGATAACGTTGAAGATCTGATTTATTTCCGAGCTATAAGTATGCGTATAATAGTCCACTACTGTCCAAGACAATGCTGCAATGATGCTGAATAAAATAGAATATCGGTAAGGGGTTGTATTTTGATAAGAAAAAATAATAACAGGGATCAGATAAAACAACGCCAAAGAAATCTCTGAAACAACATGACTGTCGATCCATACAATGATCAACAAAGAAATACTGGATATTATAATTTTTGCCTGAATAGATCTGAACATGGATGTTGACTCTTTAATCCATCACCTGCGAGATGAATGGAAGGTTATATATTATTGTCAAGGATAACTAAAAGGTGCCGAGCCGGCAAATTACAAAATATTTTTGGGCTCAATAAAAAGCCCAAACAAAGAGTGTTCAATTGGTGTTGATTTTTTTTGTAGCGAGGCTTTTCCTGATTAAAGTGCGTTCACTTTAATTCCCTTTTATCGACAATTGAGCTCCCGCAAGTATTTTATAAGGCTTATCATCAAGCTTTAAGTATACATCCATAGAACTAAGATTTGAAATTACTTTTTTGTCAATAGAAATTTTCAAATTTTTAAATGCATTGATATAATCAACCAGCGCGATTTGGGTCGTATAGTTTATATCACTTCGTTTTGAAACTAACTTGAAGAAGTTTTCCATTTCACCCCACCTATTGCCAACACCATCGTTTTCCCAACTATGCCCCCAAACATCCAATAGTGCTAAAGAATTAGATTTAAGA
>CAIVCF010000218.1 GCA_903904335.1 uncultured Chitinophagaceae bacterium
AATAAATATAAAAAATAAAATGGAAATAACTCTATCCATAGACTTCCGCAGGCTGTCTCAGGTTATCAATCACTAAAAATACAGCATCACCCCCTTCCAATTCTATATATATCTACCCTATTATAACCTGTCCTTATTATGATATAACCCTCATATAAGCCATATATAAGCCTCATATAAGCTACCTATAAGCCACTATTATAAGATGCGGCTTATATATGGTTAATATATGGGTCAATACAGGTTTATTGGCGGAAAATAAATGGATCAGACCACAGTTTGGTAGGTAGTTCAATACGGTTTAGGGTTGATAGACCAGCTATCACAGTATGCAGAAAGTTAAAAATGCGCCTATGCGAACAATCATCCCTTCCCAGTTTGCGTTCTAAAAGAACTGTTCTATTTTTGTGTTCATGGCAAACTGGTTTACTAATTCTGAAAGCAAGCCACAGGAAGAAAAGGAAGTGGAGATATTGGTGGAGAATATCCATCCGTTCAGCCTCATTGTGTGGAATGACGAAGTGAACACTTTCGAATGGGTGATTGAAACACTCATTGAGATCTGCGGTCATAGCGAAGAACAGGCCGAGCAATGCGCCATGCTGATCCATACCAAAGGAAAATATGCCGTTAAATTGGGTGACTATGATACGCTGAAACCCATGTGCGATGCCATTACCGACCGAGGCATCGGCGCCACCATCGAAGAATTGGCAGTAGGACACTAAATCCTTATTCATTATTTTACAAAACCCGGTTTTCATTTCAAATCTTATTTTTGTGCATGGCTTTGTATGCATTAGACGAATCACTTTGGTTTCCGCCGGTGGATGAAGCTTTACCGGATGGTTTATTGGCCATGGGAGGCGATCTAAGCCCTGAAAGATTATTGTTGGCTTACAGACAAGGGATCTTTCCATGGTATGATGGCGATATTCCATTATGGTGGTGCCCCAACCCAAGATTTGTTTTAATTCCCGATGAATTGAAAGTCAGCAAAAGCATGAAAACATTAATTAAGAAAAATGTTTTTGAATTTCATGTCAACAAAGCGTTTGGTGAAGTCATTCATCATTGTAAAGAAACAAAACGAGAAGGCCAGGATGGAACATGGATTAATGAGAATGTAGAAGCCGCTTATACAGCTTTACATAAAATGGGATTTGCACATAGTGCAGAAGCATGGAAGGATGGAAAATTAGTGGGCGGATTATACGGTGTACGATTAGGTAAAGTATTTTTTGGAGAAAGTATGTTCAGCAAAGAAAGTAATGCCAGCAAATTCGCTTTCATAAAATATGTGGAGCAATTAAGAGCGGATGGTGTTTTGTTGATAGATTGCCAGATCCATACAGAACATCTGGAAAGCCTGGGTGCGAAGATGATCATGCGGCAACAATTTATTCAACTCCTTCAGCATATTGTTTAACTTCTGCGGCCGTACATTTTCTCTACATCTCTCACAATGGTTTCGATGTCTTTATCATTTCCGTTACCGTCGTAATTCTGCTTTAAACTCGTTCCGAAAAAGAATGCCACTGTTTGATACATGGCTGCCGTAAAATAACCTTTGTATTCTCCGATAATTTCGTAGCAACTGTTATTGGTTTCCCTGTAAATCAATTTCATCAACACTTTTCCCTGATAGATGGAAAGATTGGTCAGTTTATCTGTAAACTCTTTTCGTAAATCTCTTTCCCTTGAATGAATGATCGCTTTTCGTTCTTTCCTGTCTTTCACACCCACCAATTTTGCATTGATCTCATTCATGATCTTCGATGCAGTTATCGCATAAGGGTATGTAACATATACAGCATTGCGGAGCCTTGTCCATTCAGCCCAATGCTTTGCCCATTGTGCATTTAGTTTCCCTCTTACTTCTACCAAAGGAAGATAACTCATCGGGATGGTATCACCGGAAGCAGTAATATATGCATGCACTTTAACGGTATCATACACGCCATGCTCCTGTGCAATGGTTTTTGTACTGAAACAAATTGCAGCAGCAAAGAAGAAATAACAAATAATATGTTTTTTAAGCGCTTGCATCAATTATTAAAAATAGACATTCCCTTTTGCATTAATGCTGCCCATGCAGAAAAAGTAACCTTAAACAGCTGTTAATGATTTTGACTTAAGCCTCTGATAAATCGCCATCCCAAAACCAATGGTCAATACTACAATACCGATCCATAAAACATTGATCATCGGAAATTCATACACTTTTAAAGTGATGAGATCTGAAATGGCAGTACTTTCTCGTATGCCTATTTCAAATTTGCCTGTATTCTGATCTGTTATCTTATTGAAGCGGATCGCAATGCTTTGTGATTTAACCGTATCGGGCAGTTCTCGCAATGCCTGACCTTTTATGGCAACTCCGGGAGCTGCGGAATATCTTCTGCCATCTTTCGATATTACAGTAAAATCAAGGAAGACAGATAATTCATCAGGCGCATATCTTGACTTTTGTTCTTCAGGATTTTTTGAAACCTTATTCAGGATCATCAACCCATTACTGTAGAATACAGTATCACCCACTTTCAATTCTTTATTGTGATAAGTGGACGTATCTGTTTTTGTATTTTCCTCAAAAGCGGAGATATACACGAAAATATCTTTGTACCAATAATGTTGTGAGGAAGGATTGGCCGAATAACCTTCCATTCCCTTGTTACCCTTGATCAGATCAGGATATAATTGAAATTGATCCTTACCGTCTTTCGATTTGAAATCAATCTCAAAAAACCGTTTGCGCTCTTTTGTATTGAATGAATCTGAAACGTATGTCACCATGTATCTGCCCATATCGGTCGGCAACCCTTTGAATAGCGTTATATTTTCGGCAGGATCTTCATTCTTGTCTTTTTTAAATACGGCGATACCGGTAGTATTCTTGCTCAGCACATCTTTCTTGGATGATGAGATCAATATACCCAGCAATACCAATCCAAAACCGATATGTGCGACAGATGCTCCGGCAATTTTGATCTTGCCTTTCAACACAATAAAAATATACGCCGCATTGGCCACCACTGCATATACGGCGGCAAATATGGCCACATGAATAGCGCCTAAGAATCCGATCCCCTTTTTGGTAAAATCGATATTGCCGAATACACTGATTGCAATACTGATGATCAGTGCAATTAAAGTGGGCAACCATATTTTCTTTCCGAAATAACTGTTGGATGTTTCTTTGTATTTGAAATATTGAACAGTTGCAGTTAACAATCCAAGAATGATGGCAACAAAAATTTGAATTTGATTGTATGCAAATACAGGGTCTTCTGCCGGTGCAATATTCGAACCGGTGATTTTATTATACACCGGAACAGATGTTTTTGCGGTGATGATGAGTGATGCTAAAAATAATACCAATGATCCGATGAACATCCAGAATTCACGGCTATAAGTACTTTCTTCTTTGTTGATAGCAGGAATGGATTTATAGCGCATGAAAAATAAAACCATCGCCGGAATAAAAAAAACCAACACAAATAAAATTAACTGCAAAGTCATATCTGATCCAACAAATGCATGTACGGAAGTATCACCGAGTATCCCGCTTCTCGTGAGGAAAGTAGAATATAAAACCAGTATGAATGCAATGATGTAAAAAAAGTAAGTGCTGCGTAATGAATAGCCTGTTTTTTTATAGATCAGATTGCAGTGCAATCCTGCCACTAATGTGATCCATGGAACCAATGATGCATTCTCTACAGGATCCCATGCCCAATAACCGCCGAATGATAAACTTTCATAAGCCCATGCAGCACCCATCATAATTCCGGCGCCCAATACAGCAGCAGAGAATGATGCCCATGGCAATACCGCTTTCACCCAATCATGTCGTTTATTAACTAAGCCTGCATAAGCATAAGCAAAAGGAATAATCGTGGATGCAAATCCTAAAAATAAAACAGGGGGATGTATCACCATCCAGTAATTCTGCAATAAAGTATTCAGGTCATTGCCTTCATGCACTCTTGGTAATTGCAAATAATTCGGATCGCTGAACAATGGCAATTCAGGCATATTGTTCCTCCATAAAATAAAAGGATTGTTGCCCAGTTTTGTTCCGAAGAAATAAATACCGATCAAC
>CAIVCF010000219.1 GCA_903904335.1 uncultured Chitinophagaceae bacterium
ATTCTTCGCCAATGCGAGAACGTTAGCTGCAATTAGAATAAATGAGACAACTAATAAACTTTACTCTGCTTTTTTTTATAGGTATCCTTAGCTATGGACAAGATTCAACAATCATTAAAGGGAATGGAGTTATTTCAACTTTAACCAAATCAGATATTGCTGAGATTAATAATGCAAGAAATATTCTAATCAACCAAATTATCAAAGATGCAAATAATTCAACAACACTTCTAAATAATTTGCTTCAAAAAGACTTACAGGATGCCAGAGAAAATGGACACAATTTTAGCAGAAATGCTTCTATCTATTACCCCAAGAAAATTACTAAATCAAATTTTTTAACTTACTATTTAAATAAATCAATCAATACGCGGTGTACCAATACGATAACAGATACAACGATCTTGAATTGTATAGAGAGACACCAATATGAATTTTTGGTCATTTTTCCATATATAGATGGCGCAAGTCATGGTGACAATATTGAAAGCATTTTCACTGCATAAAAATAATAACTACATTAAAACTACATTGGTTTATAAAGTAATAAATAATTGATTATCAATAGTATAACTGGTCCCGTAGTTCAATGGATAGAATAGAAGTTTCCTAAACTTTAGACTATCAATTATATAATGGAGGTAATTCAACAAACACAAAAACTCTTTCTTTTAACATCGGTTTTCAAATTCACCTAGAAAAATGATTTTAATATGGTTTTCAATTTTGAAAATCTTATTGATAATAATCAATTTATTTAAAGTCCCATAAAACGACCTATTTTTTGAGAAACTGGATCAACCAACACACGTTTACAGAATGTAACCGGTTCTGTAATATCCTCATTCCGTTAAACAAGTATAAAGAAAATACAGGTTTATTGATGTTTTCTAAAACTAAAGAGCGTTAGTTTTAGAAAACATCAATAAAAATAAATTGGTCTGCATTCAATCAATCCTTACTTTTGAAAAGTAATGAAACAGAACATCGCAAATACATTCTTTTACTTTTATTTTTATTTCTACTTTAAAAATAGTAGCCGGGTTGTATTTGCAAAAGCATAAGAGATTAACTAAATCAACATACAGTCCCGGCAAAAAGCCGGGATTTTTTATTTTATGGCAACAACAAAAGTATCTATTCAGGGTTATGAAGGCAGTTTCCATCAGGTTGCTGCAGAGCAATTTTTCGGGAAAGACGTAACCGTAATCCCTTGTGCAACTTTTAAAGAAGTAATTAAAATCGCTTCCAATAAAAAAGAAAGCAATGGCGGGGTGATGGCCATCGAAAATTCTATTGCAGGAAGTATTTTACCGAATTATACTTTATTGCAGAAAAGCAGTTTGAGAATTGTGGGCGAAGTATATCTGCCCATCAAACAACATTTGTTGGTGAATCCCGGCGTAAAGTTGGAAGACATTAAAGAAGTGCATTCGCATCACATGGCCATACAACAATGCATGGAATACTTAGATAAGTATGAGTGGAAGTTGGTGGAAACAGATGATACAGCTTTAAGTGCCAAACATATCCATCAGCATAAAAGCAAACATATTGCAGGCATTGCCAGTAAGTTGGCTGCAGAATTGTTTCAATTGAATATCATTGTTCCGAATATTCATACACAAAAAAATAATTACACCCGCTTTTTGATCTTGCAAAGATTAGATGAAGCTGTACAGGTAAATGATGCCAACAAAGCATCCGTCAATTTTGAGACCGATCATTCAAAAGGCAGTCTGGCAAAGGTTTTAACTAAGATAGCGGATGGTGGAATTAATTTAAGCAAGCTGCAAAGTTTTCCTATTGCCGGTACCAATTTCAAATACAGTTTTCATGCCGATATGGAATTTGAGCATACGGATATATTCAATGCGGTGATAGAAGAGATCAAACCTTTAACGGCGCAAATAAAGATTTACGGAGTGTATAAAAACGGAAACCCGCTAACCCCCTAAAGGGAAATATCAAAAATCATTTAATAATCCATATCAGATATATTATGAGTTCAAATGTTGCAAATAAATCAAATGCTTTTTCAACTCCCCCTTCAGGGGGCTGGGGGGTCTCAAAAAGATTGGAAGGCATTGGTGAATATTATTTCTCTCAAAAACTGAGGGAAATAGATGAACTGAATAAACAGGGCAAGAATATTATCAATCTGGGTATCGGCAGTCCCGACCTGCCACCTCATCCCGATGTAATTAAAGTATTGCAGGAAGAATCTGCAAAGCCCAATGTTCATGCTTATCAATCCTACAAAGGATCTCCTGTTCTGCGCAAAGCCATGAGTGATTGGTATAAACAATGGTATGATGTTGATCTCAATATCGATACGGAAATTTTACCATTGATCGGAAGCAAAGAAGGCATTATGCATATTTGTATGACTTATTTTGAAGAAGGTGTTGGTGTATTGGTTCCTAATCCGGGTTATCCTACATATTCAAGTGCAGTAAAAATTTCCGGAGCAACACCGGTTTATTATGAGTTGAAAGAAGAAAATAACTATGAGCCTGATTTTGATGCATTAGAAAAATTAATTACTGAATTTCCCCTTCAGGGGATCAAGGGGTTGTTCGTCAATTATCCGCAAATGCCAACAGGACAAAACGGCAATAAAATATTATTTGAAAAAATAGTTGCATTTGGTAAGAAACATAACATTTTAATTATTCATGATAATCCATATAGTTTTATTTTGAATGAATATCCGATGAGTCTGCTTTCTGTTGAAGGTGCGAAAGATGTAGTGTTGGAATTAAATTCATTAAGCAAATCTTCCAATATGGCAGGTTGGAGGGTAGGTATGTTATGCGGCGCCAAAGAAAGGATCGATGAAGTATTGCGCTTTAAAAGTAATATGGACAGCGGTATGTTCCTTCCCTTACAGCTCGCTGCTGCAAAGGCTTTGAGTTTGGATAAATCTTGGTATGATAGTATCAATAAAATTTATAACGAAAGAAGAATTAAAGTTTTTGAATTATTGGATCTGTTGAAATGTGTGTATTCAAAAGATCAGGTAGGAATGTTTGTTTGGGCTAAGATTCCTTCAACATACAAAGATGGTTATGCATTGAGTGATGAAGTGCTGTATAACAGCAATGTATTCATTACACCGGGCGGAATTTTTGGAAGTGCGGGTGATAGTTATGTTCGTGTTAGTTTGTGCGGAAGTATTGAAAGATTTGAAGATGCAATTAAAAGAATAAAAAGAACAAACACATAGGATCATAGATGAAAAAAGGGCAAATAGGGTTTCTATTTTACCTTTTCCTGAACTATGTTTCTATGTGTTTCAAAAAAAAATAAAAATTTCATGTTTAATAACGTAACGATAGTCGGAGTGGGTTTGATCAGTGGTTCATTTGCCATTGCATTGAAAGAAAAAGGTTTTGCAAAGCATATTATTGGCGTGAGCAGAACAGAAGCCAGCGCAAAAAAAGCAATGGAGTTAGGGATCATTGACGAGGCATTGCCTTTGGAAGAAGCTGTTAAGAAAAGCGATTTTATTTATGTGGCCATTCCTGTTGATGCCACGATTCCTGTGATGAAACAAATAATGGATTTGATCACCGACAAACAAATAGTAGCAGATGCCGGTTCTACAAAATATGTGTTGTGCGAAGCATTAAAAGATCATCCTATGCGCAAACGATTTGTGGCAACGCATCCTATGTGGGGAACGGAATACAGTGGTCCGGAAGCTGCCGTAAAAGATGCCTTCATCGGCCGAGCTTGTGTGATCTGTGAAAAAGAGAAAACTGATACTGCTGCCGTTGCAACAGTTGAGAACATTTATCGTGAATTAGGAATGAATTTGATCTATATGGATGCGGAAAGTCATGACAGACATGCAGCTTATGTAAGTCATATTTCACATATCACTTCATTTGCCTTAGCCAATACGGTATTGGAAAAAGAAAAAGAAGAAGATGCCATTTTTGAATTAGCGGGTGGTGGTTTTGAAAGTACGGTTCGTTTGGCAAAAAGCAGTCCGGCCATGTGGGCGCCTATTTTCATGCAGAACAGAGAAAATGTGCTGGATGTTTTAAATGAGCATATTTCGCAATTAAGAAAATTCAAAGCTTGTTTGGAAAAAGAGAATTATGAATATTTGAATGAGTTGATGGACAATGCAAATAAGATTAAGCGGATTTTAAAATAATATCTGAACGATGATTTGGGTGGATTTGTTGGATTTTGAGGAATGGATTAATAATCACTCTAAATCCTTGTTCAGACAAAGTTCTGAAAGTGCAAGTGTTCGATGCATCTGAGATGCAATGAAACCCAATACAGTCAAGGAAAACAAAACAAATAGCTGTAAAGGATTTTAATAAATTACCTTTGCGCAAATTTTTAATAAAATATATGACAACATTTAGTGAGTTAGGATTGAATGAGAACTTGGTAAAAGCTACAGATGCTTTGGGGTATGTGAACCCAACGGCTATTCAAGAACAAGCAATCCCTGTACTGTTGAACGGTACAAAAGATTTAATAGGTTTGGCGCAAACCGGAACAGGTAAAACAGCGGCTTTCGGTTTGCCATTGCTGCAATTGGTGGATGAAAAACAAAAACACCCTCAGGCATTGGTGGTTTGTCCAACACGCGAATTGTGTATGCAGATCGTGACCGAAATAGAACTGTTCAAAAAGTTCATGCCGGGAATGAATGTAGTGGCTGTGTATGGCGGTGCATCCATAGGGTTACAGATCCGTGAATTAAAAAAAGGCATTCAGATCGTGGTGGCAACACCGGGACGTTTGATCGATCTGATCGAACGCAAAGCCATTCATTTGGAAAAGATAAAATATGTGGTGTTGGATGAAGCGGATGAAATGCTGAACATGGGTTTTAAAGATGATATAGAATTCATCCTGGAAAATACACCCGAACGTGAATCTACTTGGTTATTCAGTGCAACCATGCCACCTGAAATTCGCAGAGTAAGTAAACGTTACATGAAAAGTCCGGTTGAATTAACGGTCGGTAAAATGAATACCGCCAATAAAGATATCGATCATCAGTATTTTGTGGTGAACGGTCACCAACGTTATGAAGCATTGAAAAGATTGATCGATTTCAATCCGGGTATTTATGGTATTATTTTTACCCGTACAAAGATCGATGCACAAAATGTAGCTGAAAAATTAACACGCGATGGTTATGATATCGATGCATTGCATGGTGATCTTACCCAACAGCAACGCGATAAAGTGATGGGTGAATTCCGCGAAAAAACTTTGCAGTTATTGGTTGCTACAGATGTGGCAGCAAGAGGTATTGATGTAAAAGAAATAACGCACGTTATTAATTACGAATTACCTGATGAGATGGAAGTGTATACGCATCGCAGTGGCCGTACCGGTCGCGCAGGAAGCACCGGTATTTGCATGAGCATAGTAAATAACAAGGATGTTTATAAAATAAAACATATTGAAAGGTTGGTGCAGGCTCCTTTTCATAAATTGGAAATACCAAGTGGTAAAGATGTTTGCCGTAAACAATTCAATGCAGTGATGGATAAATTGCTGAACACAGATATCAGTCATGGCGATTATGAAACCTACTTGCCGATGTTGCAAGAGAAATTTGCCAATGTTACCAAAGAAGAAGTATTGACAAGAGTGGCGGCCATGGAATTTGATCGCTTCTTAAAATATTATGAGAATGCAGGTGATCTGAATGTGAGAGAAGTGCGCAGAGAAAGAAAAGAGATATCATCTCGTGACGGGCATTCATCAGACAGAAGAAGAGACGGAAGAGATAGCGGAAGAGGCGATAGCCGTCCGCAATACGCAGCAGGGAGTGGAGAGTATGCAAGATTATTTGTAAACCTCGGTACAAAAGATGGTTTTTATAAAGCAAGCTTTTTACAATATATACTAGACCTGAGCGACCTGAGAAAAGAAGTATTGGGAAGAATTGATATGAAAGAAATGAACAGTTGGGTGGAAGTGGATAAGAAAGTAGCCAATCAAATGGTGAAATCAATCGATGGTAAAAATTACCGTGGCAGAAAGATCAGAATGAATGATGCGAATAGCAGGTAGGCTAAATGCATCATGCAAAAAGCTGAAGGCCTGCTGCTTTAAGCTTTATGCCTTTTGCTTATAACTAATAATTCACAACAAATAAAAAATGGAACAGACACTCGAACAGAAGCAAAACATCTTAGATGTGTGGAATAAACGTCCACTTATTATCAGCGGCCCTTGCAGCGCAGAAACAGAAGAACAAGTAGTTGCAACCGCAACAGGTTTGGCCGCTACCGGAAAAGTAGATATGCTGCGTGCAGGTATTTGGAAACCCCGTACACGTCCGGGAAGTTTTGAAGGGGTTGGTACAAAAGGATTGCCTTGGTTACAAAAAGCAAAAGCATTAACAGGCTTGCCTGTTTGTGTGGAAGTGGCCACCGGTAAACAAGTGGAAGATGCTTTGCATTTTGGTGTGGATGTGTTGTGGATCGGAGCTCGTACCACTGTAAACCCTTTCAGTGTGCAGGATGTAGCCGATGCATTGCGTGGAGCTGATGTTCCTGTGTTGATTAAGAATCCAATCAATCCTGATCTGGAGTTATGGATCGGTGCATTGGAACGTGTTGGAAAAGCAGGTATTAAAAATATCGGATTGATCCATCGTGGTTTTAGTTCTTACGGTAATACAGAATATCGTAATGCACCGATGTGGCATTTGGCGATTGAAATGAAAAGAAGATATCCTGATATGTTGATGATCAATGATCCTTCGCATATCTGCGGTAACAGACACATGTTGCAGGAAGTTGCACAAGAAGCCATTGACTTGGATTATGATGGATTGATCATTGAAAGTCATATCGATCCTGATAATGCATGGAGCGATGCCAAACAACAAATCACTCCTGAAAGATTGGGTGAATTGATCGGCAGCATTCATTGGAGAAAAGAAGATGTTGCTTCAGAAGAGTATCATGCAGCACTGGAAAAATTGCGTCAGCAGATCAATCATCTCGATGATGAATTGATGCAGATCATCGGACAGCGTATGAAGGTTTCTGAAAAGATCGGTAAGTACAAAAAAGAAAACAGTATTACTATTTTACAAACCAATAGATGGAATTCAATATTAGAAAGGGCTTTCGCGAAAGGAGATAAGTTGGGATTAAGTAAAGAATTCATCACTAAATATTTTGATGCGGTACACATGGAAAGTATTAATCATCAGAATAAGATCATGAACAGCTAATTTAAAATGGAGCAGCAAACTTTTAAATTCTCAACAGCATCAACCACTATTTACTTTGCAAATGGCATCAGTCATCTAAAAGAAATAATAGACGTTAAACATGCTGTATTCATAACCGATGAGAATGTTTTTAAACATCATCAAAAAAGATTCAAAGGTTATAATACCATTGTTTTAAAAGCCGGCGAAGAATTTAAAACACAAGCAACAGTTGATTCGGTCATTCAACAACTCATTGCTTTTGAAGCTGACAGGAAAACAATTTTGGTCGGTGTTGGTGGTGGTGTTATTACAGATATCACCGGTTATGTAGCATCCATTTATATGCGTGGCATTCAATTTGGATTTATTCCAACAACTTTATTGGCATTGGTTGATGCAAGTATCGGCGGTAAAAATGGAATTGATGTTGGTGTGTATAAAAACATTGTGGGTGTTACACGTCAGCCTTCTTTTATTTTGCACGATCTTATTTTTCTGAACACGCTGCCGGAAAGCGAGTGGCAGAACGGATTTGCAGAGATCATTAAACATGCCTGCATTAAAGATGCAGCAATGTTTAAAGAATTGGAAAAGCGTGATCTGAAATATTATCACAGCAAGAAAAAAGAATTGTGTTTGCTCATTCAACGCAATGCGAAAATTAAATTGAATGTTGTTCAGCGAGATGAGTTTGAACAGGCTGACAGAAAGTTGTTGAACTTTGGACATACGCTGGGTCATGCTTTGGAAAATCAATATGAATTATCGCATGGTCAGGCCATTTCTATCGGAATGACCTATGCTTCAGAAATTTCAAAAAAAGTGTTAGGGTTCAAACAAACCGAATTGGTTGTAAAAGTTTTAGAGCAATACGGTTTGCCAACTTATGCCGCATTTAACAAGCAAAAAGTTTTTGATGTGTTGAAGATGGATAAGAAACGAGCCAGAAAAGAAATGAATTATATTTTATTAGAGAAGATCGGGAAAGGAATTGTGTTGCCCATTCCTTTGGATGATTTAGAAAATCTTATTTCAAATTTATAAATCCCATTGGTGAGCAGGGTATGATTGTAACCATACAACCATCCATATTATCAGGAACGATTCATGCACCCGCATCTAAGAGTTCCATGCAACGAGCCTGTGCTGCGGCTTTGGTGAGAAAAGGAATTTCTGTTATACATAATCCCGGAACATCTAATGATGATAAAGCTGCATTAAGTATCATCAGGGAAATGGGTTGCGAGATAACTATCAATACGAATGAGTTAATTATTGATAGTAGTAAAGCTTTCATTCATTCAACATCTAACATTCATAATGTAACATCAACAATCAATTGCGGAGAAAGCGGATTAAGTATTCGGATGTTTACGCCCATTGTTGCATTGAGCAAAAACAAAATAACCATCAATGGTGAAGGAAGTTTATTAAAACGACCGATGGATTTTTTTGATGAGATACTGCCGCAGTTAAATGTTGTAATCAATTCCAATCAAGGAAAACTTCCGTTACAAATTAATGGACCATTACAGCCAAAGAATATTGAGATAGATGGTTCATTAAGCTCACAATTCTTAACAGGATTGTTAATGGCTTATGCTGCTGCTGATGCAAATAATGTTTCCATCAAAGTAAATGATCTCAAAAGCAAACCTTATGTGGACTTGACTTTAAAAGTGATGAAAGATTTTGATTTGCATGTTCCTGCAAATAATAATTATGAATCATTCACATTCAACAAACCAATCAACCAACAAACCAATCAACCAATAAACTATACAGTTGAAGGCGATTGGAGCGGTGCATCTTTTTTATTAGTTGTAGGAGCGATCACTGGAAATATTATTGTAAAAGGATTAGATATTCAATCAACACAGGCAGATAAAAAAATAGTAGAAGCATTGCAGGATTGCGGTGCTGTGATTTCTATTCGAGATAATGAAATTGAAATTTCATCTTCCAACAATTTAAAAGCGTTTCATTTTAATGCAACGGATTGTCCCGATCTGTTTCCGCCTTTAGTTGCATTGGCATCTTATTGCAATGGAACAACAGTGATTGAAGGGGTAAGCAGATTAGCGCATAAAGAAAGTAACCGTGCATTGACCTTGCAGCAAGAATTTGTTAAAATGGGTGTGCAGATCGAATTACAAGATGATTTGATGATGATCAAAGGAAGTCCTGTTAAAGCTGCAAAAGTTCATTCGCGTCACGATCATCGCATTGCAATGGCATGCGCAGTTGCTGCATTAAAAGCCGATGGCGAAATAATTATTGAGGAAGCCGAAGCAATAAACAAATCATATCCTGATTTTTATGATCATTTGAAAAAGTTAGGAGCATCAGTTACTCAATCCTAATTCGTATATTGTAAATCGTAAATAAAAAAATGAATTCATTCGGACGCATATTTCGTGTACACATTTTCGGCGAATCGCATGGCGAAAGCGTAGGGATCAGTATCGACGGTATCCCTGCGGGATTGCCATTAAATGTAGATGATTTTTTAACTGATATTGAAAGAAGAAAAGGCGGCACACAAAAAGGAACGACACCCAGACAAGAATCAGATATTCCAATTTTCAAGAGTGGATTGTTCAATGGAAAGACCACCGGTGCACCATTGACTATTTTATTTGAAAATAATAATACACGCAGCGGAGATTATGCCAAACAAAGAGACGTGCCACGTCCGGGTCATGCAGATTTTGTGGCACATAAAAAATTTGCAGGTAATGAAGATTACAGAGGTGGCGGGCACTTCAGCGGAAGATTGACTGTAGCTATTGTTGCAGCTGGCGTGATCGCGAAAAAATTATTGAATGAAATAAAAGTTATTGCAACAATCACTGAAATTGGCGGCGAAAAAGATATTGAAGCGGGTTTACAAAAAGCAATAGATGCAAAAGATTCTGTTGGCGGAATTGTAGAATGTAAAGTTTCAGGTTTGCCAATTGGATTGGGTGAGCCATTTTTTGATAGTGTTGAAAGTTTAATGAGTCATGCAGTGTTTGCCATTCCTGCTGTTCGGGGAATTGAATTTGGCACCGGTTTTCTTGCCGCAAAAATGTTCGGAGTTGAACACAACGATGCTATCGTTGATGCAACAGGAAAAACAAAGACCAATCATGCTGGTGGTGTTGTTGGCGGAATAACCAATGGTAATGATTTGGTGTTCAGGATAGCCATCAAGCCTACATCATCCACACCCAAAGAACAGGAAACATTTAATTGGGAAACAAATAAGATCGAAAGCTTTTCCGTAAAGGGAAGACATGATCTCTGCATTGCGTTACGTGTTCAGGTTGTGTTAGAAGCTGTAACAGCAATAGTTTTAGCCGATCTGCTATTATTGGAACAGCATATTCCCCGAGTAATTAAAAATTAATATTTAAAAATTGTGAGCTTAATTTATCACGTTACTTCTAAACAAGAATGGAATGCTGCAAAACAATACGGATTTTTTGAAGCGCCATCATTAAAGATCGAAGGATTTATTCATTGCAGTAAGGCTCAGCAGGTGCAAGGTGTTTTAGAAAGATATTATCGGGGAAAAACCGATCTGGTAAAATTGGTAATTGATACAACTAAGCTTGTACATGAATTGAAATATGAATTAGCACCATCAGTGAATGAAGAATTCCCGCATGTGTTTGGTACGATTAATTTAGATGCCGTGATTGATGTTGTTGAGATAAATTGATGAGATAATGTTTACGGTACAAGTGTGTGACGCAAGCCTCATCTGCCTTTCAGGCATCTTCTCCAGAAGGAGAAGAGAAATGGATGTGTCCTGTTTAATGCCATAAAAAACTAAAGCCGACAAAATAAAAATTATGCATTCATTCATTATTAATGCTTCGATACAAATTGTTCCGGTAGTACAGGACAAACATCCTTACGAATGGGTGGATGAAGCCATTGCCATTATTGAACAATCAGGAATTAAATATGAAGTAGGCGCTTTTGCAACTGTGATGGAGGGCAAATATGATGAAGTGATGAAAGTGATCAATGATGTGAATGAATATTTGTATTCGAGAGGTTGTAATGAATGGATCAGCCATTTGCAGATACAGATCCGCAGTAACGGTGATATGACTGCTGATGAAAAGACCGAGAAGTTTAAAAAATGAACATGAGATTTATTGGGCTATCTTTTTTAGATCTTCAAAACTGAGATTCATGATTTCAAATTTTTCAGGATCCGGCCAACTGTAATGCCACCATTCTGTTTCGAATAACTTGAATCCGTATTGTTGCATTGTTTCTTTCAATAATTTCCTGTTGGCAATAATTTTTTCGGGGAAGGCAGTAAAACTGTGATGTGCAGAATCCGTAAAATCATCAAACCCTGTTCCCATATCTAATTCCTGTTTTGTTTTGGAGTCAATGATTGTAAGATCAACTGCGATGCCTCTGTTATGTCCGCTTCCTTTCGCAGGGTTGGCAACATATCTTTCATCATGCACCAAGTCCCAGAATTTTTTGGTCACGTCAAAAGGTCTGTACGCATCAAATATTTTTAATCCTAATCCTTTATTTTGGAGGGTCTGCTGTACCTGTTGTAGTGCTTTTTCTGCGGGCAATCTTAAAAAGGTGAAAGATGTATTTGCCGGATACATTTCACGATGCATAAAATTGTTAACAGACGCATAACGTAGATCAAGAAGTATGTCTTTAATATGCTCAGTAATGTTTACCATTATCTGGTTGGAATCCAGTACAATTACAGATTGATAAGTTTTTATATTGCTTATTTCGGATAACCCGTATTCATTTTTTGGCAGGGTATTTGGTTTTGGGGCACAGCTATGTGCAAAAACAAAAAGGGCAAATATTATGGTTATCCGGGCGGTTTGTTTATTTTTCATGATAATTGCAGGCGGTTACAGGATCAAATTACAAATTATTTTGGTATGAAGCGGATTATCTGTCTTGTCATAGCTTTTTGCATTTGTTTTGCTGCAAATACTCAAAATGATACCATTGTATTACCGAAACCAAAAACAATCATTGGTATTGCCAGTTTTTACAGTTCTAATTTAGATGGAACAAAGACATCCACCGGCGAAATTTACAGGAACAGTAAAATGACAGCTGCAAGTAACCAATTCAACCTGAATACATGGGTAAAAGTGACGAATTTGCGGAATAACAAAGTAATAAAGGTTAGAATTAATGACCGGATGCACATTAAAATGGAACATAAAGGCAGGGTGGTGGATTTGAGCAGAACGGCAGCAAAAGAACTTGGATTTATAGGTCGGGGACTGACCCGAGTAAAGGTTGAAGAGCTATTAAATGCACATAATGACTGAAAAATGTGGATTACCAAATTATTAAAGAAATCTTAATTTTCATAAAATCAAAATCACCCTGTATTTTTGCCCAACTCAAAAAACTAACTTATGAAGAAAGTTCTCTTGTTTTTAATAGCTGCGGGATTAGCGGTTACATCTTTTAGTCAGGAATCCATGGCCCCTAGTTGGAAGAAAAGACCAACATTGGGTATCAATTTTTTTCTTAAAGATTTTATTACACCCGATTTAATCGGTCATAATTCTTTAGGATTATTTCTCAGAGGACAATATCCCAGTATCAATACAATGAGTCCAGGCTTCGGAATCCAGTATTTACAAGGATTGAGCGAGTATGTTGATTTTTCTGCTAATTTGAACAGTTCATTTTTGAAATACACATTTTATGATGGTACTAAAGCAACGAATGATCAGTTTTTATTAGAAACAAGTGCAGCAGTAAATCTTAAGTTATTACCCGACAATTATGTTGTTGATCCTTATGTTACAGTTGGCGTGGGTGCTTCCATGTTAGCAGGCACTTATTTTGGAGCTTATGCTCCTGTGGGTGCAGGTTTTCAATTTGCATTAGGTCAGGGTGCTTTCCTTAACCTGCAATGGTTATATAATCTTCGTGTTTCAGATAATACTAATTATAATTTCCAATATTCATTAGGCTTTGCTTCTCCACTTACAGAAAAGAAACAACCTAAATTGGCTCCTTTGCCTCCGCCTCCGCCACCTGTAGTTGAAAAAGATACAGATGGTGATGGTATACCTGACAGCAAAGACAAATGCCCAACAGTTCCGGGTGTAGCTAAATATGATGGTTGCCCAGTTCCTGATACAGATGGTGATGGTATTAATGATGAAAATGATAAATGCCCTACAGTAAAAGGTTTGGCAAGATATAATGGTTGTCCGATACCGGATACAGATGGTGATGGTATCAATGATGAAGAAGATTCTTGTAAAACAGTTCCGGGTGTTGCTCGTTATCATGGATGTCCGGTTCCAGATACAGATGGTGATGGTGTAAATGATGAAGAAGATAAATGTCCTTTCGATAAAGGTCCGGCTTCTAATCACGGTTGCCCTGAATTAAAAGACTATAACTTCCACGCAGAAAATATTCTCTTTGCGAGAAGCAGTGCTGTATTGACTAAAAAAGCAACTGATGAATTAGACAGAGGTGCTAAAATTCTTGCAGAACATTCTCATTTGAATATTCTGATTGATGGGTATACTTCTAATACAGGTACTGTTCCAATGAACCTTAAATTATCTCAAAAAAGAGCTGATGCAGTTAAAGCTTATTTGGTGAAGAAAGGAATCAGTGCAGACAGATTAACTGCAACAGGTTATGGTGTTGCCAACCCGGTTGCTGATAACAAAACGCAAAAAGGAAGAGATTTGAATAAAAGAGTTGAGTTTAAAGTAAAACAATAATCAAATAAGATTATAGCAAATAAAAAATCCCGCTCATAGAGCGGGATTTTTTATTTGCTATAAATTAGAAGAATAAATATTATTTGGTTTAAGGAATGATGGTTAAATAATTTCCTTCAGTTTCTCAATCACAATATCAATTTCTTCTTTGGTATTATGCTTACAGAAAGAAAAACGAACGGTCACCTGATCAGCATTATTGTTAATACTGCGAATCACATGACTTCCTGTATCTGCACCGCTTGTACAGGCACTTCCACCGGATGCACAAATATTGTTGATGTCTAAATTAAATAAGAGCATTTCACTTTTTTCTGACTTCGGGAAGTTTACACTTAATACGGTATATAAGCTCTTTCCTAAAGGATCGCCGTTAAAACTGATTTGTTTAAAATGTTGTTTCAATTGTTCCAGCATATATAATTTGATACTACGGATATATGCACTGTCCTTCTCAAAATTAATTGTAGCAATTTCCAATGCTTTTGCAAAACCAACAATCCCGTAAACATTTTCTGTTCCTGCACGTAGGTTACGTTCTTGTGCACCACCATGAATGAAAGGCTTGATCTTTACATTTTCATTTACATACAGAATGCCAATGCCTTTTGGTCCGTGAAATTTATGTCCTGCTCCTGTTATAAAATGAATCAGTGTATTTCTCAGATCAAACGGGAAATGACCGACAGTTTGAACGGTATCACTATGAAAAATGGCATTATATTTTTCACATAAATCACCAACGGCATGAATATCTAAGATATTGCCTATCTCATTATTAGCGTGTAACAAAGTGACCAGACATTTCTCTTTGCTTTCGGATAATCGTTTTTCAAGATCATCCAAATCTATATGACCATCGCTTAAGAGTTTCACATAACTTAATGATACTTCGCCGCAGTCTTGCAAATATTCAACAGTATGCAATGTTGCATGATGTTCTATTTGAGAGGTGATAATATGTTTGCATCCCAGATCCCTCACCGCTGCGAGAATGGCAGTATTGCTGCTTTCTGTTCCCCCGCTTGTAAAAAATATCTCTGCAGGATGTGCACCTAAGATCTTAGCAACAGATTTTCTTGCATTCTCAATCGCCATCCTGCTTTCTCTGCCATAACTGTAAATGGAAGAAGGGTTACCGAAATGGCTTGTCAAATAAGGCATCATTGCTTCCAGTACAAGCGGATCCAATGCTGTTGTCGCTGCGTTATCTAAATAAATTCTTTTCACTATGATTTTATATTCTGTTGCGGGTGCAAAAGTATAAAATCCTGCCGAGGCAGGATTTTATTTATGAGATTATTTTATTTATGTATATTTTATGACAATTCTGTAATGTCTTCCATAATTCGCTTTGCGATATTATTGGAAGTGGTTTCAAAATTACTTTCAGCATAAATGCGGATGATGGGCTCTGTATTGCTGGTACGCAAATGAACCCAATCTTTATCAAACTCTATCTTTAAACCATCTTCAGTATTGATAGGATTCTTTTTGTATTTGTCCTTGATAGCTGCGAATATTTTTTTTACATCAACCCCTGCTTTTAATTCAATTTTATTCTTGCTGATAAAATAGTCGGGATAAGTATTACGTAATTGTTTGGCTGATTTTTTTTCTTTGGCTAAATGTGTTAAAAATAATGCGATACCGATCAATGCATCGCGGCCATAATGAAGATCAGGAACAATAATGCCGCCATTGCCTTCTCCGCCGATGACTGCATGTACGGCCTTCATTTTATTTACAACATTCACTTCGCCCACCGCACTCTGAAAATATTCGCCACCATGTTTTTCAGTAACATCTCTCAATGCCCGTGTAGAGGACATATTGCTCACCGTATTTCCTTTGCGGTGCTGCAACACATAATCTGCAACTGCAACCAATGTATATTCTTCACCAAATAAACTGCCGTCCTCAGAAACAAAACATAAGCGATCCACATCAGGATCAACTGCAATACCCAGATCAGCATTTTGCTTATTTACTTCTGCAGATAATTCTGTAAGATGTTCGGGTAATGGTTCAGGGTTATGCGCAAACTTTCCGTTCACTTCTTCATTTAGTACAGTAAAATCTTTTACACCCAATGCTTTTAATAATAAAGGAACTGCAATAGCACCTGTACTGTTAATGGCATCAACGACGATTTTGAATTTGCGTTTTTTGATAACTGCAATATCCACTAAGGGATAATTCACCACTGCATCAATATGTTGCTGCAAGAGTGTTTCATTGGTTGTATAAGAACCTAATTTATCAACAGGAGCGAAATCATAATTATCAGCAGCAGCAATTTCCAAAATAGTTGCGCCATCATCACCGCTGATGAATTCGCCTTTATGGTTCAATAATTTTAATGCATTCCATTCTTTAGGATTATGACTGGCAGTTAGAATGATTCCGCCGGCAGCTTCTTCAAAAATAACTGCCATTTCAACGGTAGGAGTAGTGCTCAATCCGAGATCGATCACATTTAATCCTAATGCATTTAAAGTGCTGATCACTAAACGTTGCACCATTTCTCCACTGATCCTTCCGTCTCTGCCAAGAATGATTTTTTTGTTGGAGGATTGTTTTGAAAGCCATGTGCCGTAAGCGGCTGTAAAACGAACAATGTCTAAAGGGCTCAATGTATCCCCCGGTTTACCACCAATTGTTCCTCTGATACCCGAAATACTTTTGATCAATGCCATAATTCTTTTTTTTTGTTCGGAGGGTTTGCAAACATACCAAAACAAGTTGAAAAGATAAAAGTTGTTGTATTATCTGCATGTAACAGAATGCTGAAAATAAATCTCATTGTTTCTGTTATTTTATCTGACTTACATTTGCAGCACAAGAAAAAACATGCCCAACGAAACCTGGTTTAAAGATTGGTTCAGTTCGCCTTATTATCATTTATTGTATCATAACAGAGATGATGATGAAGCGTTCTCTTTCATCACTACATTAATAGACTATTTACATCCGCAACCGGGCGCAAACATGCTAGATGTTGCCTGTGGTAAAGGCAGACACAGCAAGGCTTTGGCAGAAATGGGTTTTGATGTAACAGGTATTGATATTTCCTTTACATCTGTTGACGAAGCAAAAGAGTCTGAAAATGAGTCACTGCATTTTTACCAACATGATATGCGTTTGCCTTTCTGGATCAATTATTTTGATTACGCTTTTAACTTCTTTACCAGTTTCGGATATTTTAAAACAAGAAGAGAGCATGATAACAGCATCCGAACCATTGCACAAAGTTTAAAATCAAATGGCGTTTTTGTAATGGATTACCTGAATGTTCATTATGCGGAAAATAATGAGGAAAAAGCAATCAACAAAGAGATAGATGGTATTCGCTTTCATATCAGTAAATGGCATGATGAAGAACATTTTTTTAAACAGATACAGATAACCGATGCTTCGAGTAATGCATTGAAACATTTATATACAGAACGTGTTGCCAAATTTTCTCTGGGCGATTTTACAGAGATGCTTGCTTATCAAAACATGCAGGTGCAGGAAGTATTTGGCGATTATCAGTTGGGAAGATACGATGTACAAAAATCTCCGCGAATGATCATCTTGGCAAAAAAGGTTCGGTAGGATTAATTTTTTGTTGGAGTTGATTCCACAACAATTTATTTCCTTCCGGTTTTATTAATTTGAAAGGTTTCTTCGTATTATCATTTTCAGGCAGAGCATGATTCTTTAATTGTTCCAATAATTTTTGTGATATAACAGGTGACAAAGAAGAACCATTCAAAGAGTTCATTGCATTAGGTATATTATCATAAAAACTGCTGTCGGGTTTTGCAACGATCATATTATCCGGCTCCGTTTTATAGAGATCAAATCTTTGTCCGTTATTTCCAAGATTTATACCCTCAAAAGGTTTCATAGGAATGGCATTCGGCATTGGATCGATACTAACTTTATTTGGAATGGCTGAAACAGAAGGTTGTTTGAATATAAAATTGGGTTGAGCAGAAACTATAATAATAGAAAAAAATGCGAATGGGAGTAGCAGTTTTTTCATAACAATGTTTTTGACATGATTGATATGATGAAATTACATTATTCTATCTAAAAAAAAGAATGGCGTTTAAAAAATTGAAAATTTAACAGTCAGCAAACTTTATCTTTATTCTCAAATGCAGTCGAATATTATCTTACTGGATATTTTAGAAAAGATATTTCTCTGGATCGATCAGGCAGATACCTGGCTTTTTCTGCAGATCAATTCTCAGTGGACCAATGGTTGGTTAGATAATATCATGCCCTGGTGGCGTGACAGCAACACTTGGATTCCATTGTATCTGTTTATGATCTTATTCCTTACACTCAACTTCAAAAACAAAGCATGGTTATGGATATTGTTTGCAGTGATCAATGTAGTGCTCACTGATCAAACAAGCAGTCATCTCATCAAAAATTTTATTCAGCGTCCAAGACCTTGTGCGGATGAATTTCTGCAGTTTCATGTGCGTTTATTATTGGATCATTGTTCAGGTGGCTACAGTTTTACTTCATCACATGCAAGCAATCATTTCGGGTTTGCATTATTTGTTTTCATCACATTGAAAGATGTGTTGAAACAATGGAAGTGGTTATTTATTTTCTGGGCGGCAACCATCAGTTACGGTCAAGTCTATGTGGGTGTCCATTATCCGTTGGATGTTCTAAGCGGTGCTTTGTTGGGAACATTCTTCGGTTTTATGATGGGCAGGATCTATAATAAATATATTGGTGAATTGAGTTATAAAACGGTTTGATATCAATATCAGGCTCTCTTTATTCTGATACTTTTTTAGGTCTTAGTTCAACTGTGATTGCAATTACTTTTACAGCAACTAATTCGTTGTTTCTGATTTGCTTTTCTTCTTTTTGTTTTTCTTGGTTGCTGCTGCAGGAGGTTGCTGCATGATCTGTATATAAGATTTCTGTTGGTTGTACATGAATTTGTAATAAGTCAAAGAATCACTCAGGCTGTTGTTTTCGTTTCTCAGTGTCCTTACTTCGCTCGTTAATGAGTCAACATGCTGATACCAAAATAATTTTTGATTGATCAGGGAATCATATTCTTCCTTTTTAACAACAACCGGTGGTTTGGGAATTTCTATTTTCTTCTTTGCAGTCACTGTATCGATATCTATCACTTCCACATTGGTAACTTTTACAGTTTTTATCCTGTTTCTATAAGTGATATATCTGGCTTTTGTATTGCGGCCTTTATTGATTTTTACAGTATAACCTACTCCTTTACATTCTGCGGGACTAACCAGACTTGCCTGTCCGTTATTATCAGGGTCATCATAACTTCCGCCATTGGAAACCCCCTTTGCGTTTAATGTAACAGTGAAGGGGCTTACTATATCTGTTCCGCAATAAGTTCTGGCAATCATTTTTCCTTTTATGAAAACAGAATGTGTATTTTGATTTTTTATATAGACGGAGAAACCCTGACCGCCGTTCAAACTGTATTGATGGCAGCCAGGTGCGAAATAAACATTCTTTACAACGAGTATCTCTTCATTTATTTTACGCCATGGGCTGTTATTCTGTGCGTTAACAGTATAACAAAATAGGACCATTACGAATAAACAAATGAGTGACTTGATCATATTTACAACTTCTTTCATTCAACAGTTTTTCATGATTCCCGGTGTGGGTAATAATCATGTATTAAATATTCATAGTCGGTTTTTCAATGGGAACGGGATTAAATAACAGCAGGTATTTCGCTGAAAGAAGCGCCAAAGTAATCAATTCAAGTTTTAACTCATAAAAACTATAATTTTATAATGGTATTTTAAGGTATTCTGAATACAATTTTAAAGGAAACTTGTCAATAACATCAATCAGTAAGAACAAATGATCAAGAAAAATACAGCCATTTTTATTTTTACGGCTTGTGCCATCACCTATTTGCTCGGTATGTTCTGTATTCGTTTGATGGATATTGATGCAGCACAATATGCTTCCATCAGTCGCGAAATGCTGGAACGCAAATCTTATCTGCAATTCTTCGATCTGGGCAATGATTATCTCGATAAACCGCCGATGCTGTTCTGGCTGTCAGGATTAAGCATGAAGATATTTGGCGTACATGATTGGGCATATCGGTTGCCATCTTTCTTTTTTGCGTGGCTCTCTGTTTACTCCACTTATCGGTTGGCATTATTATTTTACAAAAGAGATATTGCTGTATTAAGCGCATTGGTATTGGCTACTTGTCAGGCCCTGTTTTTAATCACACATGATGTAAGGACTGATACCATGCTGATGGGCTGGGTGATATTCAGTATCTGGCAATTGGCAGCATGGTATCAACATAAAAAAGCAATTAATTTTTTATTGGCATTTCTGGGTATTGCAGGTGGTATGATGACGAAAGGACCGATTGCATTAATGGTTCCCGTATTTGCATTGGGTTCGCATTTTGTGTTACGGAGAGAATGGAGACAATTTTTTCGTTGGGAATATATTGTAGGTATCATCATTATTGCCATAGCATTGATACCGATGAGCATTGGATTGTATAAGCAATTCGATCTTCATCCTGGGAAATTAATTAATGGTGATCCTATCAAATCAGGATTACGTTTTTATTACTGGACACAAAGCTTCGGCAGATATACCGGTGAAAATCATTTTAAAGAAATGAATGATTTTACTTTTCTGCTACAAAATATGCTTTGGAGTTTTTTGCCGTGGATCATTTTCTTTTTGATCGGATTGGTACTGGATATCATTGGTGTAATTCAGGACAGGTTTAAGTTATCAAACAAACAGGAGTGGATCAGTACTGGCGGGTTCATCATCACGTATTGTATCATCGGAAGAAGTCAGGCGCAATTACCGCATTATATTTTCATCGTGTTTCCGTTAGCGGCGATCATCACCGCTAAATTTTTATACCGCTTGTTATTTACGCATGAATTAAAAACCTTGAAAAAAATATTAACGGGATTTCATGGTTTTATTTTTACGTTGTTATGGATCGCAGTGATCATTTTATTGGTCTATCCGTTTGCAAGTATCCCTAAATATGTTGGAGGAATTGCAGCATTATGTTTGATCGTACTGTTTATTCTGTTTTATTCTGAAAAAATAAAATTACCGCATGTATTGGCAACAGGGTTTTTTACGATCATCGGCATTAATGTATTTTTAAATACTGCATTATATCCAACACTGCTGTCTTTTCAGAAAGGCTCTGCATTTGCGGATTATGTGAATCAGAATAATATTGATAAGAATAGAATTGTGATGCTGAGTGAGAATGTAGGACATTCCTTTTCCTTTTATTCACAACATATCTATCCAAGAAGATCATCTGCTCAAATTCAATCAGGTGATCTCGTGATCGCAAGAAAAGACAGTCTGCCTGTGATGCAGCAAAGATTCAATAACATAAAATTGATCAAGCAGGTCAATACTTTTGGTGTAACGGGATTAACCCTGCCTTTCCTCAATCCGGCAACAAGAGAAAAGGAATTAACCCCTTATGTATTGGTTAGAGTGATGAATTAATAGTGATCTTATTCTGTCAACAATCATCTGTCAACCGTCATCTTATACCTACCATTCAAACGCAGCATAATTCTTCGGGTTATCCAATCGAAAACTCTTTTCATTCCCATTCACTTTTGCATGAATGATATTGATCTCTTTTTCCTGATAATCGTATAAGATGTTTGTGGTTACTTCTATTTTATTTACTGCAACAACGTCGGGCACTTCAAAATACACCCAGATACTTTCCTGATTCTGTTCAAAACCTACGTAATGCAGTGCGGTGGCTTTGCCGTCGGCTTTTATTTGCAGTCTGTTTACAATATAATTGTTGATCAATTTATCGGCAGCGGATTTATCAGCAGGATGGGTGAGGTCTACTTTGGCAGTAGTATATTTTTTTAAAGTATTTTCAAAATCATCAGTAAAAATGCGCACACTAAGTTCCAGGGCTTTATCTTTAGCGTTATGGTTAATGTCGATAATGGAAATATATAAGGGATGAACAGCCGTAAATAAAGCCATCGTCAACCATTGAAATAAACTATTTACCATTGAGCCATGATTTTTTGATGGCTCAAATGTCTGTAATTAATTTGAACCGCAACATATGGACGCCATTAAGATTTATTTTGAGATAGGATTTGCACATATTGTAAACTGGACCGCATTAGACCATATACTTTTTATTGTGGCGCTGAGTTTAAGATATCAGTTTTCTGATTGGAAAAAATTGTTGGTTTTGATCACAGCTTTTACCATCGGTCATACAACAACATTAACATTGGTTGTTTTCAATGTGCTGCATTTGTCGAAAGCATGGATAGAATTTTTGATTCCCGTAACCATTGCCGTAACAGCAGTGAGTAATTTCTTCGTGAAGAAATTTACATTCAAAGCAAAATTCCCTTTGATCTATTTCTTTGCTTTGATATTCGGATTGATCCACGGTTTGGGTTTCAGCAATGACCTGAAAAGTTTGATAGGGAACGGGGATGGAGTAGTGGTAAAATTATTATCGGCAAACCTGGGAATTGAAGCAGGACAAATTTGTTTCGTATTTTGTATTTTGATCATCACTGCCATTGCAACAAATATTTTTAAGGTAAACAGAAGAGAATATCTTTTATTTGTAAGCAGCGGAATTTTTGCATTGGCAATTGAGATGGCGGCTGAACGAATACCATGGTAGGTGAGAAATCGTGAATCACAAGAAAGCACCTGCTAATAAACTAGTAAACCATTAACCAAACAAACTACTTTAACCAAAATAAAACACTGATGAGAAGACTACTTATTTTGTTATTTATTGTTTCTGCTGTGGCAGTAAAAGCACAGGATATCAGGAACAATCCAACCTCAAATCATGGTAACAAATTTGAACAGTTGGGCACCATTCTTCCTACACCCAATGAATATCGTACGGCAAGCGGTGCTCCCGGTCCTAAGTACTGGCAGCAACGTGCAGATTATGATATCAAAGCGGAATTGGATGAAAAGAATTTAAAATTAACCGGAAGTGAAACGATCACTTATTCCAACAACTCACCCGATGTATTGACCTATCTCTGGTTTCAGTTGGATGAGAATGAACACAGCACTGTTAATAATGCAAACTATCAGGATGCAAGTACTTTGGGGCGTGTTTCTACAACGATGATCGACAGAATGGATGAACAAAAAGTTGATAACGGTTATGGTGATAAGATCACTAAACTAACTGATGCAACAGGAAAAAAATTGGCATACACCATCAACAAAACAATGATGCGTGTTGAATTACCAACAGCATTAAAACCGGGACAAAAATTTGTATTGAACATTGACTGGAATTATAAAATCTCTGACCGATTGGTGATGGGTGGCCGTGGCGGTTATGAATATTTTCCTGAAGACGGGAATTATTTATTCACGATGACACAATGGTATCCGCGTTTATGCGTGTACAGTGATTTTCAGGGATGGCAAAATCATCAGTTCACCGGTCGTGGTGAATTTGCTTTGACATTCGGAAACTTTAATGTGAAGATGACCGTTCCTGCCGATCATGTGGTGATGGCAACGGGGGAAGGACAAAATTATCAACAGGTTTTATCTGCTGCACAATTTGCCCGTTGGCAGAAAGCACAAACATCATCAGAACCTGTTGAGATCGTAACATTAGATGAAGCAAAGAAGGCTGAAGTTGCAAAAAATCAAGCCAGGAAAACATGGATATTCAAAGCGGAGAATGTAAGAGATTTTGCATGGGGTTCTTCACGCAAATTCATCTGGGATGCATTGGCAACAAAAGTGGAAGGCAAGAAAGTAATGTGCATGAGCGCATACGGAAAAGAAGCGTATGGTTTGTACCGCAAGTTCTCTTCAAAGACTGTTGAACATACCATTAAATCATATTCTAAATTCTCTATTCCATTCCCTTATCCTGTTGCACAAAGTATCGAAGCAAGCAATGGTATGGAATATCCGATGATCTGTTTCAATTTCGGAAGAACAGAGAAAGACGGTACTTACAGCGAAGGAACAAAGAACGGAATGCTGGGTGTGATCATCCATGAAGTGGGACATAACTTTTTCCCGATGATCGTGAACAGCGATGAAAGACAATGGACATGGATGGATGAAGGATTGAACAGTTTTGTTGAATACTTAACGGAAGAATTATACGATAATAAATTCCCTTCTCGTAAAGGTGCAGCATGGACGATCGTTGATTACATGAAATTGCCGAAAGATCAATTGGAACCCATCATGACCAACAGCGAGAACATTGTAAACTTTGGTCCTAATGCATACACCAAACCGGCAACAGGATTAAATATTTTACGTGAAACGATTATGGGAAGAGAATTATTTGATTATGCATTCAGAGAATATGCACGTCGTTGGGCATTCAAACATCCAACACCAGCTGATCTGTTCAGAACAATGGAAGATGCCAGTGCAGAAGACCTCGATTGGTTTTGGAGAGGATGGTTCTACGGAATAGATCCTGTTGATATTGCCATTGATACCGTTAAACATGCTGTATTCGATCCTGAAGCAACAGCTTCAGCACCAACAGGCGGCAGAGGCGGTAATGGTTTTGGTAACGGTCCTCGCGGTTTAGACAAACCTGCCATTCCAACATTCGATGATATTTCTAAAATAAGAAACAGAGAAGACAAGAAAATTGTTTTCTTGACAGATGCCGATACTTCGCTGCATGATTTTTTCTGGAAATATGATCGCGGGATCATTCCTTACGACAGCAGCATAAAAGTTACGCCACCTGCATTCGGAGGTGCACCCGAACCTTTATCTGCAGATGAAAAAGCAAAATATAAAGACGTGCATCTGTACGAAATAACATTCAGCAATAAAGGCGGTTTGGTCATGCCGATCATTGTACAATTCACTTTTGAAGACGGTACATCTGAAATTGAAAGGATACCTGCACAGATATGGAGAAAGAACGAAAATAAAGTGACTAAGGTTTTCTTGACACATAAGAAAGCAACAAGCATTTTGTTAGATCCTTTAAAAGAAACGGCAGATATCAATACAAGCAATAACAGTTGGCCTAAAGTGGATGAGCCATCCAAATTCCAATTGTTCAAAGCAGGAAATTTCAACAGAAGAAATCCCGGCAGCGCAGCCAATCCGATGCAGAAATTGAATAATTGATTTCTATAAAAAAAAAGAGTCAGCCATCTAACAGATGCCTGACTCTTTTTTTTTGCTTACCTGTGAAGGTCTTTTGAAATGTTTATTATTGGTGCTTGATCTTAAAAATGAATCAAGCAAATATTTGTGAACAAGTAATCTATGGCCATGTCTGAAGGGACGCCATTTGACTTGCTTTAGTGCGCTTTAAATAGGGAGTATATAAGGAGTATGTAAGGAGTATCCGGGGAGTAAGATATACGGAGCGCATAAGAAGAATCTAAGTGTCTTGAACTGTAGAAATTTTAATAGGAAAATGCGCCATCTAAATTCCAATTCTTCAAAGCAGGGAATTTCAACAGAAGAAATCCGGACAGCGCAGCCAACCCGATGCTGAAATTGAGTAATTAATTTCTATGTAAAATAAAAAGAGTCAGTCATTGCAAAATGGCTAGCTCTTTTTTATGGAACTGGTTTACTTTTCCGTTTCTTTCATAAAATCCTTTAAATAATTACCCCATATTTTAGGTAATGAATGTGTACCATGTCCTCTCGTTTCTGAAGTGATCGGTAATAAAATATATTTACCTTTTCGTACTTTTAGAATTGCAGTATCCAATACTTTTAATTCAGGAGGATTGATCTGATCATCTGCTGAATTGATCGCTAATAAAGGTGCTTTTATTGTTGAAAGATAAGGTGCAGGATTATATGCACGGGAAGCATCGAATTGATAGATCATATCATTTGCATCTTTCCCCTTCATGGCATTACTCAAGTATTTTTCCAAATATTGTTCTGCTGACTTTTTTGTAGGTGCTTCTTTTTGCCATTGCAAAGGTGCACTCGACATGATCATTAAAATATCCAAAGCATGTTGTAAACCCAATACGGGTTGTTGAATATAATTGCCCTTATTCCATGCAGGATCTTCTTCAATGGCATCTATGATCATTTTACGAAGTATCCTGTTTCTGCCGGCTATTTCAATAGGCAGACTGGCCAAAGGCATTAATGCATCCATAAAATCAGGATAGCGATATCCAAAAACCCAGGTATGCATGGCTCCCATGGATGTTCCCATAATTAACCGGGCATGTTGCACATTTAATTTTTGGGTCAGCAACAAATAATCAGCATCCACCATATCATCATAGGTGTAAGCGGGAAACTGCATTCTCATTCCATCACTGGGCTTACTTGATTTTCCATGCCCTATGGCATCAGGTAAAATAATAAAATATTGATTGGCATCTAATATTTGACCGGCTTTGAATAATTGTCCTGCAAAATTTTCCGTCAGCAAACTTTCACCGCTGCCACCGGTTCCATGCATGATCAAAACAGCATTGTCAACATGGCCTTGTTTATTTAGATGCGGCTTACCTACATAATAATAATGAAGCCTGATTGAATCCAAAGACGAACCATCCGAGAATGTAAAATGCTTGATCACAAAAAAATCATCCTGATAGGGTACAACTTTTTGTGAGTAAGAAAGTTTGATGGAGAGAAAATAAAAATTGAAAAAAAGAAGAATGATCAAAAAAAAGTTTCGGCGTAAGTGCATACAATACTTTTATGGTAGATAAATTACAATTCCGGTGTATTTAAAATTAACAACTAAAAAATCGTATTCAAATTAAATTTCAAACTTTTTTGCCACCATAAAAACTGTAACCACAAGTGAGTGACACAATCCTCATCTGCCTTTCAGGCATCTTCTCCTGTATGAGAAGAGAAATGGATGTGGTCTGTTTTATGCCATGAAACTATAAAGTCTGCAAACAAAAATCAATTATGCGTACTTCCATCAATTATTTTAATGGATTTCTTTTTTGCATTCTTCTTATCGAAATCTTCCACTGCTTTTGGCTTGGCTACAACTGGTTTTTGATTGGTTGTATCTTTTGCAGCAGCAGTTGAAGTAACAGGTTTATCAATATCAGGTAAAGGTTTGTACAAAGAGTCGAACAAATAAGTTTGAGTGGTTACTAAAGACATGCTGCCGGGTCTGTAATATTTCCACACACCATGTTTCTGGCTGTAGGCTTCAAGCTTGATTATCTTTTGGTGTGTTTTAGTGGGATTGTCCAGATCGGGCACATCGAGCGTATCATATTTTTTAAACGGATCAACGGCACGCCAGCTTTCTTCATGTTCCAATTCATTCTGATAAAAATATTGCTGCACACCGTCTTTATTGTTCCATCTGTAATTTTCAACGGATAAAAGATCGCCCATCAAACTGTATTTGCGCCATTTGCCTTCGCGTAAATTATTTTTAAAAACGCCTTCTTCTTCATAACCGGGTTCACCACGCAATTCTTCCACACGGATGATCCATTTGCCCTGTTTGTTATTACTGTAGTCTGTACAATTGATGGTATCGCGGTTGGAAGTAAGCCGATACGTTTTGCATTGCGATTGAATATCGGATGCAATGAATAAAAAAATAAAAAAAAGCCAGCGCATAATTTAAAAAATAGTTACACGAATTTCATCAATTACACGAATAATGCAATAGTATTCTTTAAGGTTGATAAAGTTTTAACGCTGTTGATTGACTTTTAGAAGTGAACTCTTCCCAATTGCAATGTCATGGTGAAGCACTCAAACCATGAATTCAGTAAACGCTATTCTACTTCACCATTCGAATAGCCTCTCTGTCGACAAGCAGGCTAAGCGTGACATATTGTTAATTTAAGTTGTTTGTCATGGTGAGGCACTCGAACCATGAATTCAGTAAACGCTATTCTACTTCAGCCTTTGAATACCCTCTCTGTCGACAGGCAGGCTCAGGGTGTCATACATAATTTAATACGTTTGGTAGTTTAATAAGATAAAATAATGTGTTTGTTTTACACATTCGATCAGTAGTTTTGCATTCTAAACCGATTGTTATGCGTTCTATAAAAAACTTACTGCCATTTTTGGTATTCGTTATTCTCATCAGCTCTTGTAAAAGCAAACCTGTAGAACTTGTTACACAAGATACTGCTACGATAGATGGTCATCCGGCCTGGATCATGCAGGGAAATATTTATGAAGTGAATGTTCGCCAATATACACCTGAAGGTACTTTCAAGGCATTTGAAAAACATTTGGACCGATTAAAAGAGATGGGTGTGCAAACATTGTGGTTCATGCCGATCAACCCGATCAGCAAAGTGGATCGTAAAGGAAGTTTGGGAAGTTATTATGCCGTAAGTTCTTATACTGCTGTTAACCCTGAATTCGGAACAATGGATGATTGGAAAGCATTGGTGAAAGAAGCACACGAAAAAGGATTTAAAGTAATTATTGACTGGGTGCCTAATCATACCGGTGCAGATCATTATTGGTTGGAAAAACATCCTGCTTTTTATGTGATCGACAGTGCCACAGGGAAAGCAAAAATGGCTGCTGATTGGGCTGATACGAGAAAATTGAATTATGCCAATCCGGAATTAAGAGATACGATGATCGCTCAATTAAAATTCTGGATCAAAGAATCTGATCTCGACGGCTTTCGTTGTGATGTGGCAAGTGATGTGCCCGATGATTTCTGGAAAAGATGTATCAGCGAATTAAGAAAAGAAAAAAATATTTTCATGTTGGCAGAGGGAGATAAACCTTCTTTAAATGCAGATGGTTTTGATGCAACTTATGGATGGAATGAATTTGCAATGCTGAAAAGAATTGCAAAAGGCACACGTTCAGCTTCTGCATTGGATAGTTCACTAAGCAGAATTGATACAAGTTTTCCAAAGAATACACTGCGAATGTTATTCACCAGTAACCATGATGAGAACACATGGAACAAAGCGGATTATGAAACAATGCCCGGTGAAAGCCATGCACCATTTGCTGTGTTGACTCAAACCATGAAACATGCTGTGCCATTGATCTACAGCGGACAGGAAGAACCTTTCTTAAGAGCTATTAAATTCTTTGATAAGGATACTATCACATTTGGTAAATATGCAAGAGCTGATTTTTATAAAAAATTATTGGCTGTAAGAAAATCAAATGAAGCATTATCTTCCAATGCAGATTTTGTTCGTGCCAACACCAATGCAGATGATAAAGTATATGCATATTTCCGTCAGATGAATAATAAAAAAGTATTGGTGATCTTGAACTTTTCCAATACAGCTGTAAAAGTACAGTCGCATATACCGTTGATCATAGGCAATGCAACAGAATTATTCAGCGGTAAATCAGAAGACCTGAAACGTGGATCTGAATTTGATCTGAAGCCATGGGGTTATCTGGTATATGAGTATAATTAGTGCATGAATACAGATACTGCCTTCGAGAACCTCAGGCTGACAGCTTTCTGTCATGTTGAGGTTTTCGAGACATTGACAGAATGCGGATAATAAAGATTCAGCATTTTTAAAGTCAAATAAATTAATACAATTGCCGGTTGAATTTCGCCGGCAATTTTTTTTGAATAAGATAAACCAATTAGTTTCGCATTATGAACAAACTGCAGCTCATTCGGCATATCAAAGAAAAAGGAAGTTTTCTATGTGTTGGTTTGGATACAGATATTTCAAAGATCCCTAAACATCTGCAATCGCACCCCGATGCGATCTTTGAATTCAATAAAGCCATCATTGATGCAACAAAAGATCATTGCGTGAGCTATAAAATAAATACGGCATTTTATGAAGCAGAAGGGTTAAAAGGTTGGGAAGCGATGGAAAAGACTTTGCATTATATTCCTTCCACCCATTTTAAAATCGCAGATGCCAAACGCGGTGATATCGGCAACACATCTGCTCAATACGCGAAAACATTTTTTGAAACATTGCCTTTTGATGCAGTAACTGTTGCCCCATATATGGGAGAGGACAGTGTGCGACCTTTTCTGGAATATGAAGATAAGTTTGCGATCGTATTGGGATTAACTTCCAATAAAGGTGCGAATGATTTTGAATTGAAAAAAATAGATGAAGATTATTTGTATGAAAAAGTGTTGAGCACTGTTGCATCATGGGGAACACCCGATAATTTAATGTTTGTTGTAGGTGCTACACAGGCAACTGAATTGTTGAATGTAAGGAATATCATCCCGGACCATTTTTTATTAGTTCCCGGTGTCGGGTTCCAGGGCGGAAGCCTGGAAGAAGTTTCCAAATACGGCATGAATAAAGATTGTGGGTTATTGGTGAATGTGAGTCGCGCCATTATTTATGCAAGTGAACATGAGAATTTTACAGCCGAAGCAAAAGAGATCGCTTTACAATATCAGGTAGAGATGCGTGAATATTTAAAATAAGCATGTATGGACAGAAGGAAATTCTTACAAAATTCATCCTTGGTAACGGCTGCACTCAGTATCAGCCCGTTCGAATTTACAAAAAAGAAATCATCCTCCTTTCATGTGGGCTTTTTATCAGACACACATGTAAAGCCAACTGCAATTGCAGAAGAAGGCATGCGTAAAGCGTTTCGTCATGTGAACCAATCAGAACCTAGAGTAGATTTTATCATCAATGGCGGTGATTCCATCATGGATGCATTGAATGCATCAAAAGAAAAAGTGCAGAAGCAATGGGATGTTTGGCATAAAGTGATGAGTGAAGAAAATAAATTAACGGTTCATCACTGCATCGGTAACCATGATGCCTGGGGATGGCAGATGACCGACGCTGCCGTAAAGGCCGATCCTTTGTATGATAAGAATTGGGTATTACAAGAACATAAAATGAGTAATCGCTTTTACAGCTTCGATCATAAAAACTGGAAATTCATTGTGTTGGACAGTGCGCATGAAAATAACGGTGGTTATATTGCCAGGATCGATGAAGAACAATATACCTGGTTAGAGAATGAATTAAAAACAACCGATGTTTCAAAACACATTTGCATCGTGTCCCACATACCCATCGTTTCATTTTGTTCAGCCATGTTTGCTGATAAGAATGAGACCAATGGAGATTGGAGAATATCAAGAGCCTTGCTGCACGTGGATTCCAGAAGGTTGATCGATCTCTTTAAAAATCATACAAATATTGTTTGCTGTTTGAGCGGACATATTCATTTACAGGATTCGGTCGAATATTTCGGTATCCAATATTATTGCAATGGCGCGGTAAGCGGTGATTGGTGGAATGGCCCGTTTAAAGGATTTGCACCTGCTTATGCATTATTCGAATTCTTTGACGACGGAAATGTAAAAAGGCAAATGATCAATTATGCGTAATGTTATTCTTATTTAATATTTGCTTTCTGTTATCCAAACCCCAAAACCTTTAATTACTTTGCAACATATTTATAAAACCCCCGTTACCATGATCAAAAAAATCAAGCAACTTATTTTATGCAGTGCATTTATTTATATTCCTTATGCATCAATGGCATGGGGCATGTTAGGTCACCGCATTGTTGGTGAGATCGCAGACAGTTATCTTTCGCCAAAAGCAAGATTGGCTATTAAAGATATCCTGGGTGATGAATCTATGGCGATGGCAAGTAACTGGGCAGATTTTATAAAATCAGAACCATCTTATAATTATCTCAGCAGTTGGCATTATATCAATTTCAAAGACGGCTTATCTGAAGCTGATATGAAAGCATATCTGGCTGTAGATACTTTGACAGATGCATACACAAAAATTAATTTCTTGACTGCGCAGTTGAAAGATAAAAAATTAGAGAAAGAAAAGAAAGTAATGTACCTGCGTTTGCTGATCCATATTGTAGGCGATGTGCATCAACCCATGCATGTAAGCAGAGAAGAAGATCAGGGAGGGAATAAAATTTATGTGTTATGGTTCAATCAGAAATCAAATCTGCACAGCGTTTGGGACGGTGCAATCATTGATGACCAAAAACTCAGTTACACTGAATATACAAAAGCGATCAATCACACAACAGCAGCACAAAGAGCAGAACTGCAGGCACAGCCGGTGTCTCATTGGATGTACGACAGCTATACCATCGCTCAAAAATTATACGGTGAAATAACTCAGCCCGATCAGAAATTGAGCTACCGTTATATCTATGATCATATTCAAATTGCAAATGATCAATTATTGAAAGGCGGTGTGCATTTGGCAGGGTTACTGAATCAGATCTTCGGTTAAGAGGGTTCTATAAATTCTTTCTCACTTTTTGCAATAACAATTGTTGCAACGCCATTACCAATGATATTGGTGATAGCCCTTGCTTCGCTCATGAATTTATCAACTCCTAATAAAAAAGCCAATCCTTCCAACGGTATTTTATGAACCGCCGCCAACGTTGATGCCAATACAATGAATCCGCTGCCTGTTACTCCGGCTGCACCTTTGGATGTGAGCATCAATATCAATAATATCATCAATAATTCACCGGTGCTTAATTGCACATTATAGAGTTGTGCTAAAAAAATAACAGACATCGATAAATAAATAGAAGTGCCGTCGAGATTGAATGAATAACCGGTGGGTATCACCAAACCCACAACAGACTTGGTGCATCCCATCTTTTCCAGTTTACGCATGATGGATGGCAATGCAGCTTCAGATGATGAGGTTCCCAATACGATCAATAATTCTTCTTTTATTTCAACGAGATATTTCCAAATGCTCAGTTTGTAATATTTCATGATACTGCCGAGCACAAGAAATACAAAAAGGAACATCGTCAAATAAACACAGCCCATCAGTTTGGCTAACGGCACTAAAGTTTTCAATCCGAATTTCCCGATGGTAAAAGCCATGCCTCCAAAAGCGCCGAGTGGTGCCAAATACATCACATATTTCAAAGCAGTAAAAACATAGTGTGATAGTTTGCCGAGAAAATGAATAACGGTTAACCGGTGTTTTGAATAATTTAAAATGATGCCGATGATGATGGAAGCAACCAATATCTGTAAAGTAAGATTTGATTGAAAGAATTTCAGCCAATCAAACCCTGTACTCGCTTGTTTGGTAAACTTTGATGCGTCTTGAAGTATTAGGCCTGTTTTATCAATTTTTCCGGGTTGAATAATAAGTGCAACAATGATACCGATACCCAAAGCTAATGTGGTCACCACTTCAAAATAGAGCAATGATTTGATGCCGATCCTTCCTACTTTTTTCAGGTTACCGATACTGCTGATGCCGAGAACAATGGTTAAGAAAATAATGGGATTGATGAATAGCTTGATAACATCAACAAAAGTTTTACCAACGATCTCCATTTTTACTGCTGTTGCAGGATAATAATATCCCAACCAAACACCGATGCAGATGGCGATGAGTACATAAAAAGTAAGATTGGTAAAAACTGTTTTTGCTAAAGAAGCGGGTTGTGCAGTTTTCAAGTGCTTTGGTTTTTGAGATGGTTGAAATAAAAATACAACAAATGCATGACGGATGAAAGCATCCAAGTAAATTTGTCCTGCTCAATGTTGTTCAGAAATTACAAGAGTGCCCCAAAGGGGTTCCTTGGGAACGACGCAACGATGCTGAATAAAGAATTGATGATGGAAACAAAATCAAAAATATCAAATCACAAATAAAATGGCTGTAAAAACAGATTTATTTCAATCACCGGATTATTATTTATTGGATGAATTGTTGACTGATGAACATAAAATGATCCGTGAGGCAGTAAGAAATTATGTAAAAAAAGAAATTTCGCCCATCATTGAAGATTATGCGCAGCGTGCAGAATTTCCGGTACAGATCGTTAAACAGTTGGGCGAGTTGGGATGTTTTGGCCCAACTGTTCCTGAAGAATATGGCGGCGGCGGATTGGATTATATCAGTTATGGTTTGATGATGCAGGAATTGGAACGAGGCGATAGCGGTGTTCGCTCAACAGCAAGCGTGCAGGGCAGTTTGGTGATGTATCCCATTTATGCATATGGTAACGAAGCACAACGAAAAAAATATTTACCCAAATTAGCAAGCGGTGAATGGTTGGGATGTTTCGGATTAACGGAACCAAATCACGGCAGCGATCCATCAAGCATGTTGACGAATATTAAACCTGCAGGCGATCATGTTATTTTAAATGGTGCGAAGATGTGGATCAGTAATGCTCCGTTTGCTCAAGTGGCTGTTGTTTGGGCAAAGAATGAAGAAGGAATTGTTACGGGATTGATTGTTGAAAGAGGCATGGAAGGATTTACCACTCCAACCACACATGGTAAATGGAGTTTGCGTGCCAGTGCAACTGGTGAATTGGTCTTTGACAATGTAAAAGTTCCGAAAGAAAATATTTTACCGAATGTAAAAGGATTGAAAGGTCCGCTTGGTTGTTTAACCAAAGCACGTTACGGCATTGCATGGGGAGCACTCGGTGCAGCAATGGATTGTTATGATACTGCATTGCGTTATGCGAAAGAAAGAATTCAGTTTGACAGACCTATCGCCGGATTTCAATTGCAACAAAAGAAATTAGCAGAAATGATCACTGAAATTACCAAAGCGCAATTATTGGTCTGGCGTTTGGGTGTGTTGCTGAATGAAGGAAAAGCAACACCACAACAGGTAAGCATGGCCAAAAGGAACAGTTGTGAGATCGCTACAAACATTGCGCGTGATGCACGCCAGATGTTAGGTGGCATGGGCATTACAGGCGAATACAGTATCATGCGTCACATGATGAATCTGGAAAGTGTGATCACTTATGAAGGCACACATGACATTCATTTATTGATCACCGGAATGGATGTTACAGGATTAAATGCGTTTAAGTAGTCGTTCTTAACACATAGGAACATAGTTGAAGAAGGGACACATGGTATTTTCTAAAAATGAAATAAACATTATATTTATGTTGAATTCATTTTATGAGAATAACCAAAAAATATATTGATTCTATTACTTATGAAATAATTGGTGCAGCTATTGAGGTTCATAAAGAGTTGGGTCCGGGCTTATTGGAAAGTGTGTATGAAAAATGCTTTGTAAAAGAAATGGTATTGCGCGGATTTAATGTTAAAAATCAGGTAATTGTTCCGATTCAATTCAAGGGGCTTGTGATAGATGCAGATCTGCGGCTAGATGTATTAGTGGAGAATTTGGTTGTGGTTGAGTTAAAGGCAGTAGAGAAATTGAGCGGTTTATTTGAAGCACAGGTATTGAGCTATATGAAACTTTTAGGGATACCTAAAGGGGTTATTATAAATTTTTGCAGCACGAATATATTTAAAGAGGGACAAAAAACTTTTGTAAATGAACTGTACGCAAATTTGCCGGATTAATTTTTTACTACATAGGAACATAGCCTTTTGAGAACACATAGAATAACAATATGAGACTATGTGAACTACTTTAACTATGTTCCTATGTGTTAAAATATCTTCTAGGTGTTTAAACAAAAGAATATGAAATTGTTTTTAATAGGAATGATGGGAAGTGGTAAGAGTTATTGGTGCAAAGAGCTGGCTAAAAAATTAAAATGCGGCGGGTATGATCTTGATTTCTTGATTGAATCGAGCGAAGAGAAAACCATTGCCGAAATTTTTGCTGATGAGGGTGAAGAATATTTCAGGAAAGCAGAAGCCAAAGTTTTGCGTTGGTTCGGCGAAAAGAAATTATTTGTATTGGCTACAGGTGGCGGTACGTCTTGCTTTCATGAGAATATGCAATGGATGAATAAGAATGGTGTAACCATTTGGATCGATGAAAATATTGATGTGTTGGCTGAAAGATTGAAACCTGAAAAAGACCATCGCCCATTAATTAAAGACTTAAGTGATGATGAATTGAAAGATTTTCTTTCCAAAAAATTGGAAGAAAGAAAACAGTTTTATTCGCAATCAGCTATTCATTTGCAGGGAAAGGATATTAATTTGAAGAATATTTTAAAGTTGATCAGTTGAGTGAGCTGAAATGTGAATAGTGAAATGTGAAACGACTTTTTAAACTTCTTAAACATTTTAAACCGCTTAAACTTTTATATGCATAAAGGATATTTACGAACCGCAGCTTTTATCGGCGCACTGAGTGTGGCACTCGGCGCATTCGGCGCGCATGGGTTAAAGAAGATCATTGATGAACATTCACTAAATATTTTTGAAACGGCTGTCCGTTATCAGTTCTACCATGTATTTGCGTTAGCATTAAATGCCGTTTTATACAAAGACTTTAAGAACAAGCTCATTGAATGGGCCGGATTTTTATTTATACTCGGCATATTATTTTTCAGTGGCTCCTTATACCTTCTTACTTACAAAACAGCTATGAATCTGGAAGGATTGAATTGGGTTGGTCCTGTTACACCCATTGGCGGTGCTTTTTTCATTGCAGGATGGATCTGTTTGTTGTTGGGAGTGAAGAAGTAAAATTTTATTGAACTGGCTGCAAAGCTTTGTGGGACTTTGGTTGCGTCGCACACTTGTGCAATTAGAGTTCTATTTAACAAGTCCCGAAAAGTTAAGATCACCCAAGAAACCAAAAAATGTGAGTGCAATCAGAACAAACAAAACATGTTGCAGAACGATCTGTCCAATCGAGTTTAAAGAATGTTGCAACAGCAGTATTTAATTGTGCTTTTCTCGTCCAGAACAAGTTATTGGAACAAATCGGACAAATAAGTATATGTCCTTTCACTTCTACAGTTACGGGTTCTTTTTTCTCAAAAAGATTCATAAAAGATGGTTTTATTATAATAATAATAAAGCTAAATATAAATTACTTGAAAAAATAATTTATTGCCCTGTCGCCATAGTTATCCACCGTACAAGAGTGCGACGCAAGAAAAGCTGAGAAGAAATCCACATGCGTGGTTAAATACAAAACTCATTCTTCAGTTAGCTTATATTTGTTTCTATGGCGAACAGCTTACGAAAGAAAACGCCGCCGCCGCCCGATCCGGAACAATTAACGGCTGATAAAGAGGTGGAGGTTACGGTTACCGAAGTTGTAAAAGATGAACGTACCACCAAGATTGCAGGTGCGGTAAGCTTGCTATTTTCCATCTTTCTCTTTGTTGCATTTACTTCTTATTTGTTTACCTGGCAGGAAGATCAGGATAAAGTGCATCAGTTCGGCATCAAGATATTTGCAACTGATGATGTAAAAGTGAATAATCTGCTCGGTGTACTCGGTGCATATATTGCACATAATTTTATTTATAAAGGTTTTGGTATTGCTTCTTATTTATTTTGCAGTTTCTTTTTTGTACTCGGCGTTAATTTATTGGTGGAGAAAAAAGTGTTCTCATTAGTGCGTAATCTTCGTTATGTGATTATTGGTTTGCTTGTGATCAGTATGACCGCTGCATTTGCAACGAAGGGGACTGAATTCAGTTGGGGTGGAGGTGTGGGAGAATTATTGAATAGTTGGTCGATAAAATGGATCGGTAATTTTGGAACGGGAGCATTATTAGTGTTGAGTATTTTGAGTTATGTGATATGGCGATTTAATCCAACCTTCAAATGGCCCGAAAGAAAACCTAAAACGATCGTTGAAGAACCCGAAGTTTTTGAAAAAGGAGAAGATGAACTTCCTGTTCGCGGTGAATGGGATTTGAATGAGCAAGAAACCCCAATAACGATCAATGAAAGAGAAGAAGTACTGAATCAAAATAAGTTAAAGAATGATGGTAATGACGGAACATTGGTAATGCCCGCTGTTATTGAATCTCCGGTTGATCCGATGAATGAGTTTGATGTAAGTGAGAAAGAAGAAAAACAGATGGCTGATGACAGGATTGAGATGATAGTTGAAGAACCAAAGCCTGTTGAAAAAAAGAATCAGGGAAAATTAATGATCGATGATTCTGTTGATATGGAATTGGAAATAAAGAAAGTAGTGGAAGAAGAAGTAAAACCATCTGCAGTTAATAAAGTTACAACTGATAGATATGATGCAACTTTAGATCTGCGTGATTATAAATATCCAACACTTGATTTATTAGAAAATTACGGCAATGAAAAAATCGTTCATGATCCATCAGAGTTGGAAACACACAAAAATCAGATCATTGCTACTTTAAAGAATTATGATATTGCTATTCAGAGAATAGCTGCAACCATTGGTCCAACAGTTACTTTGTATGAGATAGTTCCTGCACCGGGTGTTCGTATCAGTCGTATAAAAAATCTGGAAGACGATATAGCGCTGAGCCTTGCTGCGCTTGGCATTCGTATCATTGCACCTATTCCGGGAAAAGGTACTATTGGTATTGAAGTTCCTAATATTCGTAAGACGGTAGTAGGAATGAAAACATTATTGGCGAGTGATAAATTTCAAAATAATCATTTCTCATTACCTATTGCCATCGGAAAAAAAATCGATAATGAAAATTTCATTGTTGATCTGGCTTCGATGCCGCATTTATTAATGGCTGGTGCAACAGGACAAGGAAAATCAGTTGGTATCAATGCGGTGTTGATTTCATTGTTGTATAAAAAACATCCATCGCAATTAAAATTTGTTTTGGTTGATCCCAAGAAAGTGGAGTTGAGTTTGTATCGTGTGATCGAAAAACATTTCTTAGCAAAATTACCCGGTGAAGAAGAATCCATCATCACAGATACCAAGAAAGTCATTTACACATTGAATGCATTGTGTATTGAAATGGATAACCGTTATGATCTTTTGAAAGAGGCAGGTTGTCGTAATATTAAAGAATACAATGAGAAGTTTACATCAAGAAAATTAAATCCTGAAAAAGGTCATCAATATTTACCATTCATTGTTTTAGTGGTGGATGAATTTGCTGATTTAATTATGACTGCAGGTAAGGAAGTGGAAATGCCCATTGCCCGTTTGGCACAATTGGCTCGTGCTGTTGGAATACACTTAATTATTGCAACACAACGTCCTTCAGTAAATATTATTACAGGAACCATCAAAGCAAATTTCCCTGCAAGGGTTGCATTTAAAGTATCTTCTAAAATTGACAGCAGAACCATTCTTGATGCAGGTGGTGCAGAACAATTGATCGGTAAAGGCGATATGCTGATCAGTTATAACGGAGAAATTGTTCGTTTGCAATGTGCTTTTGTGGATACGCCTGAAGTGGACAGGGTTTGTGAATTCATTGCTGCTCAACGCGGGTATCCTCATGCATTTTTATTGCCTGAATATGTGGATGAAAAAGAAATGGAGGGAAAAGAATTTGATGCGAATGACCGAGATGCATTATTTGAAGATGCAGCCAGATTGATCGTTCAAAATCAAATAGGAAGTACTTCATTGATTCAAAGAAGGATGAAGCTGGGATACAATCGTGCCGGCCGTTTGATGGATCAATTGGAGGCTGCGGGTATTGTTGGGCCTAATCTTGGCAGCAAGGCAAGAGAAGTGCGTTTTAAAACAGAAATGGAGTTGGATGAATTTCTGCAAACGATGGGTTAATTTTAATTGAATCATTAAACTTTTATCGAATCCTTATCCTTAGAATAACTGAAAGCATATATTTGCGCTAACAATTTTGATATGAAAAAGATCTACATTCTTTTGCTTGCTGCTCTGAGTATAACGGAATTTTCATTTGCCGGAGATAACGATCCTAACGCAAAAAAGGTATTGGATGCAGTAAGTGAAAAGTTTAAAACTTTCAAAGGAATTACGGCCACTTTTTCGCTCAAGTCAATAACGAGTAAAGGAAAAGACAATGGTACACAATCAGGTAATATTTCCATCAAAGGGCAAAAATATTTACTGAAACAAGGCAAGACGGAGATCATTTCAGACGGCACTAAGATTTATAATTACGATGGAAATAAAACCATCACTATTTCAACTGTTGAAGAAGGTGGGCAAACATTGAGTCCGCAGAATTTATTATCCAATTTTTATGATAAAGACTTTTCTTATAAACTGATTTCATCAAGTGGCTCTTTTCATGAAATAGAATTGATACCGAACGACAAAAAGAAAAATTTTCAGAAAGTGAATGTGTTCATCGATAAAAATAAAGTGATGATCACAAAAGCAATCATCCTCGATAAGAGTAATAACAAAATTCAGTTCAGTTTAACCAATCTTAATACGAATGCCAATCTGCCCGATAATATTTTTATTTATAACAGAAGCAAATACCCTAAAGACGCCGAAGTGCTGGATTAATCCACCTATCAGCATAAATCATTAGCCATTCATCAAAACTGAATGGCCTTTTTATTTTCTGAAAATTAAAGTGATAATTTTATTGCATGAAAAAGCTATTCTTATTCCTGATTCTTTCAGCAATCCTGATTGTTTCTGATGGACAATATTCTGTTCGGCTCGTAGTAACAGATATAGCCACTAAACAAAATGATGATATTTATGTGGCAGGCAATTTTAATAATTGGAATCCGAAAGATGAGAATTATAAGTTGAAACCTTTGGGAGGTTCAAGAAAAGGTGTAGTTCTGAAAGATATTCCCGCAGGTAATTATGCATTCAAATTCACACGCGGAAGTTTTGAAAGGGTTGAATGCACAGCCGATGGAAGAGATATCAGCGATAGGGTCCTTGATGTTACCGCAGATGCTTCCGTTGATTTTGTGATAGCAGGATGGAGAGATGATTATCCGGAAAGACCTAAACGTTATTCAGCAAGTCCGCAGGTAAAAATTATTGACACTGCTTTTAATATCCCGCAACTCAATCGTAAGCGGAGGATATGGATCTATCTTCCTAAAACCTATGCATCTTCTTCAAAAACATATCCTGTCTTGTATATGCATGATGGACAAAATCTGTTCAATGAACAAACAGCATTTTCGGGGGAATGGGGAGTTGATGAATGCTTGGATACTTTACAACAAATAACAGGAAAAGAATGTATTGTTGTTGGGATAGATCACGGAGGAGATAAACGAATAACAGAATATAATCCTTACGATAATGATAAATTCGGAAAAGGCGAAGGCAAGCAGTATGTCGATTTTTTGGTGAATACTTTAAAACCTTTCATCGACAGCAAATACAGAACGAAAAAAGGCCCAGAATATACTTTTACGGCAGGCAGCAGCATGGGGGCTTTGATCAGTTTATATGCTGTGATCCAATACCCGAAAGTGTTTGGCGGAGCCGGCATTTTTTCACCTGCATTTTGGTTAGCACCGCAATTATATACCGATGCAGAAAAATTTGAAACTAACAATAATCCTAAATTGTTTTTTTATGCCGGTGGCAATGAAAGCGCTACTATGATAAATGATATGAATAAAATGGCGGACATTTTTTTTAAGAAATCAAATTATCAGTTACGAAGATTAACTGACCCTGTTGGTCAGCATAAAGAAAAATACTGGCGGCAGGAGTTTCCTGTATTCTATGTTTGGTTGATGAATTAGATTTTAAATGTAACGCCTTCAACAGCTAATTCGGTATTTTCAAATACTTCTTTTGCTTCGTTTAAGAATTGATCCAGCACTTCGTATTTGCTGCTGAAGTGTCCGATCAATAATTTTTCAGTGTTGGCTTTGATAGCGATATGGGCAGCTTGTTCGGTTGTACTGTGAAAGCGTGCAGCAGCGCGGTCATCAAGATCTTTCAGATAAGTAGTTTCATGATAGATCACTGTAACATCTTTCACTTTCTCAGCAAGCAATTCATCATAAACCGTATCTGCGCAATAGGCATAACTGCGTGGTGGGTTATTGGGGATAGTAATCCACTCGTTTTTTATTATGTTACCTTCTTTTGTTTCATAATCATCCCCATTTTTCAAATGGCTGTAATACACAGCCGGAATGTTGAACTGTAAAACTTTTTCTTTATCGATTTTTCGTAAATGTTTTTTTTCGCGAATGATAAATCCCCAACATTCGATCCGATGTTGTGTTGTAAAGCATTCGACAGAAAATCTTTTTCCTTCTACTACAAGTCCTTCTTTGATTAAAGGATGAAAATGTAAGGCAAAGGGAAGTTTTGTATCAGCTACTTTAAATTGCAGATCAAGAATTTCTTTTAATGCAGCAGGACCATACAAATGAAGATCATTCTCTCTTCCCAACAAACCCATGCTGGTAATTAATCCGATCAGACCAAAATAATGATCGCCATGCAGATGAGAAATAAAAATATGATTGATCTTGCTTCTGCGGATCTTGTACTTCGCCATTTGCATTTGAGTGCCTTCTCCGCAATCGATCAAAAATAATTGTTCATGTAAAGTAACAACCTGAGCAGTGGGATGCCTTTCGTAAGCAGGAAGAGCCGAATTATTTCCCAGAATGGTTACACCGAACATTGATTCACTTTTATTGATCTTACAAAATATGCAAATTTATTTTTAGATGGTTATTCTTATGCCTGAAAGGCAATATCCTCGTCATCTAATAATTCTCTTTCGATTTCTTCCATTTGCACAATATCCCAGGCTTCACTTTCTGATGGAGTGATATTCAGGTATTCCATCAATTCCAATTTTTCAAAAATTTCCTCCAACGCTGGTTTTAGTTCACATATTACAAAAGAAGCATGCTGTTCATAAAAATCATGTTGTAATTGCGCAATCGATTGAGCTGCGCCTTCGTCAATTGCAGTCACCGCCTGTAAATTGAGAACTACATTCTTTACCTCATTTCGTAAATATTTAGTGCATGTGGCAGCGAGTTCCGCAGCCATATTGTCATAAATATGAGGTTCCTGCGGCAACAAGACCGTAAATTTTTCCTTGGTATCAATTTTGACTTGCATAGTTTTCTATTTCGTTAACACCATGTGTATAAAAGCATGGCAACTTAGGTCAAAAATATTCGTTATAATTGTATAAATCCAAATTAGATATGGATAATAATTTTTCAGCTCAGGTTAAGGAGATCATCTCTTTCAGTCGTGAAGAAGCTTTACGGTTGGGAAATGATTTTATCGGCACAGAACATTTGTTGTTGGGATTGATACGAGATGGTGAAAATATCGCCATCAAAGTATTGAAACAACTCAATGTGGATTTGTATGAATTACGCAAAGAAGTGGAGCTTGCGGTCAAGGATAAAACAGGCAAAAACATTGCAAATATTAACAGCCTGCCGCTCACCAAACAGGCAGAAAAAGTAATACGTGTAACCGTTTTGGAAGCCAAAGCTTTAAAAAGCCCGTTGGTTGAAACAGAGCATTTATTGTTAAGCATTTTAAAGAATAAAGAAAATATTGCTACTAAGATTTTAAATCAGTTTGATGTGGACTATGATATTTTCAGAAATGAATTGGGTATGGTGAGCACCAATATTCCACCGCCACCAAAAAGCGAATTCTCGGATGAGAATGAAGATGATTTTGAAGATGAAAAGCAAAGGGCCGGTTTTCAGCAACAACGTCCTGGTAAAGCAGCTACAAATGCAAAAAGTAAAACTCCTGTTTTAGATAATTTCGGAAGAGATATCACTAAAATGGCAGAAGCAGGGACATTGGACCCTATTGTTGGACGTGAACAGGAAATAGAAAGGGTTTCGCAAATATTATCCCGCAGAAAAAAGAACAACCCTATTTTAATTGGTGAGCCCGGTGTTGGTAAAACAGCTATCGTTGAAGGATTGGCATTGCGAATCGTACAAAGAAAAGTAAGCCGTGTATTGTTTGATAAGAGAGTGATATCACTTGATCTCGCTGCCTTGGTAGCTGGAACAAAATATCGCGGTCAGTTTGAAGAAAGAATGAAAGCCATCATGAATGAATTAGAAAAGAACAGAGATGTTATTTTGTTCATTGATGAGATCCATACCATCGTTGGTGCAGGTGGAGCCAGCGGCTCATTAGATGCAAGTAATATTTTCAAACCGGCTTTGGCAAGGGGAGAATTGCAGTGCATTGGCGCATCCACATTAGACGAGTATCGTCAATACATAGAAAAAGATGGTGCATTGGATCGTCGTTTTCAAAAAGTATTGATAGAACCCCCAAGCGTGGAAGACACCATTACCATCTTAAATAATATCAAGAGTAAGTATGAAGATTTTCATAACGTGATCTATGATCAGGAAGCGATTGATGCCTGTGTTAAATTAAGTGATCGTTATATGACCGATCGTTTATTACCTGACAAAGCCATTGATGTTTTGGATGAAGTAGGAGCAAGGGTACATTTAAAAAATATCAATGTTCCTGAAGATATTGTTGAGTTGGAGAAGAAGATTGAAGATGTAAAGAACGAAAAAAATAAAGTAGTGAAAAGTCAGCGCTTTGAAGAAGCAGCTTCATTGCGTGATACTGAAAAGCGTTTGGGTGAAGAATTGGAGAAAGCAAAAAATTTGTGGGAAGAAGAAAGTAAGAACAAACGTTATCCCATCAGTGAAGAAAATATCGCTGAAGTAGTGAGTATGATGACAGGCATTCCTGTAAAACGCATGGTACAGGCCGAAACAGAGAAGCTGCGTAAGATGGGAACGGATATGTCTGAAATGGTGATTGGTCAAACCGAAGCGATACAAAAAGTAGTGAAAGCTATTCAGCGTAACCGTGTTGGTCTGAAAGATCCCAAAAAACCGATCGGCACATTTATTTTCTTAGGTCCTACAGGTGTTGGTAAAACGGAGTTGGCAAGGTCGTTAGCGAGGTACATGTTCGATAGTGAGGATGCATTGATTCGCATCGACATGAGTGAATACATGGAAAAATTTACAGTAAGTCGTTTGATTGGTGCACCTCCCGGATATGTGGGTTATGAAGAAGGTGGTCAGTTAACTGAAAAAGTTCGCCGCAAACCTTACTCTGTTATTTTATTGGATGAGATTGAAAAAGCGCATCCGGATATTTATAATATTTTATTACAAGTATTGGATGATGGTCAGTTAACAGATGGTTTGGGAAGAAAGATTGATTTCAAGAATTCACTTATTATCATGACATCCAATATCGGTGTTCGTCAGTTAAAAGAATTCGGTGATGGTGTTGGATTTGCAACTGCATCACGTGTTCAGAATCAGGAAGAGAATAATAAAGCTGTGATCGAAAAAGCACTGAAACGCACATTCTCGCCTGAGTTCTTAAACCGTATCGATGATGTTGTTATTTTCAATGCATTGACGAAAGAGAATATTCACAGTATCATTGACATTTTGATGAAGGGTGTAATGAAACGCTTGGTGAATTTGGGTTTCAGTTTGGAATTAACTGATGAAGCCAAAGATTTTATTGCAGATAAAGGATATGATGTGCAATATGGCGCAAGACCATTGCATAGAGCTATTCAAAAATATCTGGAAGATCCGTTGGCAGAAGAAATTCTGAGTATGAATGTAAAAAATGGAGATACATTACTTGCTTCTTTAGATAAAGAGAACAGCAAAATTGTGTTTGAACTGAAGAAAAAAGAAGAAGCGGAAAACGCGAGTGTATAAGGATGTTTCTATATCAAATCCCGCTGTAAGGCGGGATTTTTATTTTGTACCCCAACGAAATGTAGATAAATCAAATCCCGCCAGATCCAAGATCCTGTCAACCACAGTCGCAGCAATATCTTCCACCTTTTTTGGCTGCGAATAAAATGATGGAGTTGCAGGACAAATAATTCCACCGGCAATTGTTACTGTTTCCATGTTTTTAATATGAATTAAATTATAGGGTGTTTCCCTTACCATTAAAATCAATTTTCTTCTTTCTTTCAATACAACATCAGCAGCTCTTGTAACAAGATCGTCGCTAACACCATTGGCAATCCTTCCTAATGTACCCATACTGCAGGGCGCAACGATCATCACATTATACTTTGCAGAGCCCGATGCAAAAGGCGCAGAAAAATCATGCTTCTCAAAATACTTTACCGGATACTTGTTATGATCATCATTTCCCAATTCTGTTTGCCATACTTCTTTTGCATTATTGCTCATCACTACACTTAATTCCTGCCATTGATCTTTCAGTTGCACCAATTTATCCAATAATACTTTTGCATAAACAGCGCCGCTGGCACCCGTGATGGCAACAATGATTTTATTCGGCATTTACAGTTATTTTTGTTTTATAACAAATGTAACATGCAAAAGGTTAAACTATTTCTTCTTTTATTGTTAACTGTTTCGGTTCTTACTTCTTTTAATCCGGATAAAAAGAAGAAAGACCTCTGGCAAAGCTGGGCTGAGATACAAACTTTAATGAAACAACAGCCCAAACCCATTATTATTGATATGTACGCTGATTGGTGCGAATACTGCAAACAAATGGACAGAACCACTTATCAGAATGATTCTGTGTACGAATACATGAAAGAACATTTTTACCGATTTAAATTTAATGCAGAATCAAAAGAAGTATTAGAATGGAACAACCAAAAATTCAACCACGATAAAAAAAATAATCTCCACGAATTTTTTGAATATGTTGCCAAAGGCAATCTCATTTTGCCTACTACTGTTATCATCACTACGGATAATCAACCTTATACTGTTGGAGGAATGCTGTATGTAAAAGATATCGAACCAATGCTTAAATATTACGGTAACGAATACCCCAACAATTCTTTTGAATCATTTTCTAAGCAGTATAAATCAATTTGGAAATAATATAGCCATCTTTAGTGTTATATGGCAGCCAAGTTGCGTCGCACACTTTTACTGAAAACGAGTTTGCATCATTCGGTAAGACATTTTTGTCATTTTCCAAATGATTATTCGCATATTTCTTTATTTATAAGCAAATAACTTTGCGACCTGAAAAATTGAATAGAATAATTATTGGTTTTAAATAGTATAGAATATGTTCAATAAATTAATAGCGGCTCTTTTACCGTATATGCCGCAAAGTTTTGTTTGGGTCTTTTCAAAAAGATATGTTGCCGGTCTTGCCATTGATGAAGCTATAAAAGGTTGTAAAGAACTAAACTCTGAAGGAATCCTGGTTACACTTGATGTATTGGGTGAATTCATTAAAACATTGGAAGAAGCCGAAGTAAACAAAAAAGAATACTTGGAAATAATTGAAAAAGCGCAGCAAAATAACATTCAGGGAAATTATTCTTTAAAGCCATCGATGTTTGGTTTGTTGTTAGATAAAGAGATTTGTTATGCCCACATCAGAGAAATCGTTCAGAAAGCTGCATCTTATAATAACTTCATCCGAGTTGACATGGAAGATTCTCCCTGTACCGATTTGGAAATTGAATTATTCAGGAAGTTGAAAAAAGAATTTCCTAAGAATGTTGGACTTGTTTTTCAGGCGTATTTAAAAAGAACTAAAAGTGATATTGAAAACTTGCTTGATTTGAATTCTCCTGAAATTCCGGTTAATTACAGGCTTTGTAAGGGAATTTACACAGAACCTGCAGCAATAGCTTTTAAAGAATATGAAGAGATCAATCTACATTTTCTAGACGATCTCGAATACATGTTTCAAAATAAAATTTATGTTGGTATTGCTACGCATGATAAACCATTGGTAGAAGGAGCATATACACTGATCGAAAAATACAGTGTACCAAAAAGTATGTATGAGTTTCAGATGTTGTATGGCGTAACTCCTGAACTCAGAAAATCAATTGTTGATAAAGGCCACACCATGCGTGTGTATGTTCCTTATGGAAAACAATGGTTTGCTTATTGTACGCGGCGCTTAAAAGAAAATCCGAAAATGGCGGGTATGATCATTAAAGCGCTTTTCAGTAGAGGATAAAAAAGTTGAGTAAAGATTTGTTGTACAAGTGTGCGATTCTTTCACTGAAAGAATCAGGGGAACAATAGCCAAATTAAAATACAATAGTCGGTAATAAAATAAAAATCCCGCTGCAATTCAATTACAGCGGGATTTTTAGAAGTACGATGTCATGCTGAGCTTCTCGAAGCATGAATCATAAAACGGACATTTCATTAGACACTTTTCAAGTGCCTCAAGGTGACAAAATCTTCTCGTTTACAAATTATTCAAAATAAAATTCGTCATTTTAGTGTACAAATGATAGCTGGTATTTCCACCGCGAATGCCGTGATTTTTATTCGGATAATACCCACTTTCAAATTCGATATTGTTATTGATCATCTTATCGATCATCATCACTGAATTTTGAAAATGTACATTATCATCTGCCGTTCCATGAATGATCAAAAACTTGCCTTTTATTTTATCAGTAAAATTCAAAGGCGAATTATCATCATAACCTTTTGCATTTTCCTGCGGAGTACGCATATAACGTTCGGTATAAATATTATCATAAAAACGCCAGCTGGTAACGGGAGCTACTGCAATGGCTGCTTTAAAAACATCAGCACCTTTTGTAATGGCCAGACTGCTCATGAAACCACCAAAACTCCAGCCCCAATGGCCAATGCGCTTTGCATCGATGTAAGGCAGCATACCTAAATATTTTGCCGCATCAATCTGATCTTCGATTTCAAATTTGCCTAACTGCAAATAAGTTTTCTTTTTAAATTCTTCACCCCGAAATCCTGTTCCGGTATTATCAACACTAACAATGATGTAACCTTTTTGTGCCAACATTTGCTGCCATTGATTGACAACGCCCCAACGATCGGCAACTTGTTGCGAACCCGGACCGCCGTAATTACAAAACAAAACAGGATATTTTTTACTAGCATCAAAGTTTGTTGGTTTCAGTATCCAACCATTCAATGTTTCTCCTTTACTTGTAGGAATTTTTATAAACTCGGCATTCGCAAAACCGTATTCAGCAATGGTTTTAGAAAGTTTACTATTGTCTTTTAATGTGCGAATTAATTTTCCGTTGATGTCATACACACTGATGTTGTTGGGTTTGGTGATGGTTGAAAAATCATCTGTATAAAAAGTAAAATCATCATTGAAATGAATACTGTGTGATCCAATTCTTTCATCCATCAACTTAAAATTATTTCCATCCAGATCAACACTGCAAAAATCTTTTGTTAGCGGTGAATGATATGCTGCAATAAAATAAACCTTATTATTTTTTTCATCAACGCCTTCTGTGTTTACAATATCGAAATTTCCTTTGGTCAACAATTTTTCTTCTTTGCCATTCAATGATTCAAGATAAATATGCTGATAGCCATCTTTCTCGCTGGTGATTAAAAAATGCTTGCCATCCTTCAGGAAATTTATATTCACCACATCTACATAATATTTATTTTTTTCTTCGTAGAAAATGGATGTTTTTCCGGTTGAGGCATCCGCACTTAAAAAGCGCATATCGTTTTGTAAACGGTTTAGCCATGTAATGGCGAGCTTGCTGTTATCTTTTGTCCATACGATTCTTGGAATATAGATGTCAACTTCTTTGCCGATATCTGCTTTAACATTTGCAGCAGATTTTGTATCATAGATATGAATTTCAATAACTGAATTCGCTTCACCTGCTTTGGGATATTTATAACTGTATTGCTTTGGATACAAACTGTCATACACTGCAAAAGCATAAGTGGGCACTTTGCTTTCATCGAAACGGTAATAAGCAATATGATCACTTTTCGGGCTCCATTGAAATGCTCTTGTAAAACCAAACTCTTCTTCATACACCCAGTCGCAATTGCCGTTGATGATAAAATTCCATTTACCATCTTTGGTTATTTGTGTTGTTTTGTTGGTTGATAAATTTGTATAATACAGATTATTCTCTTTTACAAATGCGATCTTGCTTCCATCGGGAGAATAAGTGGCATGCATAATTTTATCTGCATCCACTTTTGTTGTTTTTTTTGTTGCAATATCATACGCATACACGATGGCTTTGGAAGAACGGCGATAAATAAATTCTCTGTTCAAAAAGATCAATAATTTTGATTCATCATCACTCCATTCAAAATCTTTCAATTCCAATGCATTGCCTTTCTCATCTTTGATATCGCCTTTACTGATCAGTGTTCCGGCAGTTTCGCCTGTTGCAAAACTTTTCTTGATCAGGTTGCCGTTGTTATCCAATTCAGTGTAATAACGGCCATCTTTCAAACTATTAAAGCCGGGAACATTCTCGGATCTGAATGTTCCTTTTTTATAAATATCATCCAAAGTAATTTGTTTTATTTGTGCAGCAGCAAATAAGGGAATGCACAGTACAAGTAAAAATATTTTTCTCATTGCGTGTTTTTTAGAACGTAAATGTAAGAGATTGATAGAAAGAGCAGAAATGATTTATGCTACCGGCATATGTATTTAAATTATTCTTCTGTTGCGTCGCACACTTGTGCGTTCGAAACTTTTATCAATAGTATTTATGCTTGAGCCTTTGCGTGAAATAAAAATCCCTCACAACTTGCAAGGGATTTATAAAAAATGTTTGTTGAAACTATTTATACATGATGTTGTAATACTCAGCAGCCATGCGGTTACTTTCAAACTGGAAACGAACATCTCTCATACCGTTCTTCATGATCTGTCTCCATGTTTCGTAATTGTCATAGTATAACGGAACGATCTGTTGTTCTAATATTTCATAGATCTTATTCAGATCATATTCATCCTGATCATGTACACTCATGTTTGCATAATCAGCTTTTGGAACAACGAAACCATTGTTTCCGTTATTTACAAATTCGGGTATCCATCCATCATCTGTAGAAAAATTAACGGAACCATTCATGGCAGCCGTCATGCCGCTTGTTCCGCTTGCTTCACGTGGCACACGTGGATTATTTAACCAAACATCGGCAGCTTGTTTTAAACGTTTGCTCAGTGACAATTCATATCCAACCAATACAGCTACGTTCTTATAATTCTTACTTAAATGAACGAGATTATTGAATTGACTGATAGCAGGATAATCAACGGGGTAGGGCTTTCCGGCCCAAATGATCTGAACAGGGTGTTTTGAATCATTGATCAATCTTTCAAAACGTGCAAGGTCTTGCGTTAAAAAGTCTGCACGTTTATATCCCGCAAAACGCCTTGCCCAAACAATGGTCAATACATTCGGATCGAATATTTTTCCGGTTTGATCAGCAACAATTTCAAATGAGCGTTTCTTTAAATACACTTTTCTGTCATCATAGGCAAGGTCATTACCCTCTTCCATGAATTTGTATAATTGCTTATCTGCCCAGTATCTCCAGTTTTGTGCGTTGGTGATGGAGGTGATCTCACAAATGCCTTCGTATTTCTTCCACATCTCTCTGCTCACCACACCATGCAAGGCACTTACACCATTTGCTTTTCTTGCAAAACGCAATGCGGCAAGGGAGTGGTTGAACTGATCATCTGTAGTCCCTGTAATTTTTCTTACTTCATCAATACTCAATCCGCAGAAATAACTCATTTTATGACATAGATAAATATCATGTTTTTCATTACCTGCTTCTTCCGGTGTATGTGTAGTGAATACTAAATGTTCCTTTACTTTCTCAACACTCTTGAATTTATTGAGCAAATAAAAGGCAGAAGAAATGCCATGTGCTTCGTTCAAATGATATACATCAGGATTGAAACCAATTTCATCCATCAGTTTTGCACCACCAACTCCCAACAAAATAAACTGTGCCACTTTGGTTGCAACGTTCGCATCATATAAACGATGACAAATGGTTTGTGAAACATAATCGTTTTCAGGAAGATCTGTTGTCAATAAAAATAACGGTGCACTTTTAAATGTTTCAGGATTCAGATACATCGCTTTCACCCAAACCGGATGATCATGAATTAATATCTGAAACTTGATTCCTGTATCTTCTAAAAAAGAATAATTTTTTTCCATCCAGGCAGGTTGCAGACTCTGATCCTGATTTCGAGTTTGGTCATAATAACCGTATTTCCATAATATGCCGATACCTACGAGATTCTGTCTTAATTCATACGCACTGCGTAAATGTGAGCCCGATAAAAACCCTAAGCCACCGCTATAAATTTTTAAGGGTTGATGGATAGCAAACTCCATAGAGAAATAAGATACTTTCTTGGAATACTGGTCGTCGATAGGATAAGGAACCTGATAACTTCTGAAATTCATAAACTATTGTTTCGTTCTTAAAATTTTGGAGCTGCAATATAAAGGCTTTTCTGCAAAATGTATTTTATACACATTAAATTGTGCTAAAAGGAGAAATGACAAAAATCAGTTTTTGATCAATATCCTGTTTTATGTTAGTCATATATAAACCGCAAACGATTGTTCTCGGTTCTTTATGCTGTAAATAAATTATTTTTTTCTCGAAGTTTTAGTTTCTTTTCTTTTGGTAAAAGTATCATCAAAGAAACATTCCATACCTCTGCGGTTGCCGCAACTCCCTTTTTCTTTGATGGTGATATCGTTTCCATCAAAAGTAAAATCGATGACACAAGGGTCACCGCCTTCTGCATAAACAGCAGTGGTGGGTGTTTTCATTTTCAGTACTCCTTTTAATTCGCCGGTGCAACTTCCATCTTCTTTTTCAAAATGAATGAAGAACATATAACTGTTGGCATCTTTGCGGTCACGCAGTGAAATAAAATTTTTCTTATCACGTATATAATTTCCGCTCAGTTTATTTTTATGCGGTAAAGTGTCGATCGGATTGATGATCACACTATTTTTCTTTTCGTCTTCATTGCTGTCGTTGATCACCACCATAAAATTACCATTGTTAGCATATACCCATCCAACACGTGTGAATTGTAATTGTTTATCTGCATTCAGTTTTTCACGGCTAATGAGGAATGTGGGTTCTTTATTGATGGAAAGAAAATGATTGTATCCATCATCATATACATTGCTTAGTAGTTGTTTTGCAGAGAGAAAATTATTTTTTTTGTCTAATACAAATGTTGCAAGAATTGTTTTGTTGTGATGCGTGAAAGTGGCAAGCAAATAGATCTCTTTTTTTTTTCAATTCTTCCTACAGGTTGGATAGTGGTTGCTTTTTGAATGATCTGCATTTTGGTCATGACACTGTCCGGAATAAACTGCGTGAAAACTTTATACCCGATGATCGTACTGTCAGCGATTTTTGCAACGGTGGTATCTGCAGCCGAAAACTGTGATTCAATAATAGTAAATGCTCCAATAAAATCTTTTATTTTTACGGGTTCGTTGCCGGAGAGGTCGGGCTTTTTATGTTTACAACCGATCGTGATAATAACAAGCAATAATAGTAACCAATTTTTCATTTTCAGATTTAATTGATTAAAAGTAATATTTCTGCCGTTAGTTTTATAGCTTGTGAGCAGGATAACAAAAATAAATGTATTCAGTGTTAAAACATGAGTCAACAAGGTTACGATAACAATAATTCCTTAAGTGAGGTGCACGAATCTGTTGACACCACTCAACCGAGAACCGGCTGGAGAAGGGCTTTGGCTTATATCGGGCCTGCTTATTTGGTAAGTGTTGGTTATATGGATCCGGGCAATTGGGCAACTGATCTACAGGGTGGGGCTCAATTCGGCTATCAACTGATATGGGTTTTATTGATGAGTAATTTAATTGCGCTGTTGCTGCAAAGTTTAAGTGCCAGGTTAGGCATTGTCCGAAGAAGAGATTTGGCACAGGCAAACAGAGAAGTTTATCCTCCACTCGTAAATTTTTGTTTATATGTGTTGGCGGAAATAGCCATTGCTGCCTGTGATTTGGCAGAAGTGTTGGGAATGGCATTGGGCATCCATCTCTTAACGGGATTGCCGATCATTTGGGGTGTTGCTATCACAGTATTAGATACATTATTATTATTATGGTTACAGAATTATGGTATCAGAAAATTAGAAGCATTCATCATTGCATTGGTTGTTGTGATCGGAGGATCTTTTTTAATTGAAATATTTTTAGCGAAACCACATTTGGGCGAAGTCGCAAAAGGACTAATGCCGGGATTTTTAAGTGATAATGCTTTATATATCGCCGTGGGAATTATCGGGGCAACCGTAATGCCGCATAATTTATACCTGCATTCTGCATTGGTGCAAACAAGAAAAATAAAACCCGATCAGCAGGGAATAAAACTTGCCATTAAATATAATTTGATTGACAGTTCCATTGCATTAAATGCAGCATTCTTTGTAAATGCAGCCATATTGATACTTGCTGCTACAGTTTTCTTCACCACAGGAAATACCCATGTTGCAAGAATTGAAGATGCACATCAATTATTACAACCTTTATTGGGATCAAAATTAGCACCTATCTTATTTGCCATCGCATTGATCGCAGCAGGACAAAGCTCAACAATAACTGGAACGTTAGCCGGACAAATCGTAATGGAAGGATATTTGAAATTGCGTATCAATCCATGGTTGAGAAGATTGTTGACAAGAGTAATTGCTATCATTCCAACAATAATTGTCATTACAATTTATGGTGATGATAAGATCGATGCATTATTGGTATTAAGTCAGGTGATATTAAGTGTTCAATTGGGTTTTGCAGTTATTCCGCTGATTCATTTTGTAAGTGATAAAACAACAATGGGCGAATTTGCGATCAAAGGGTTTACTAAAACAATTTCCTGGATAGTTGCCATTGTATTATTGTATCTCAATTCAAAAATGGTGATGGAACAATGCAATTTGTTATTTCATCAGCCCGGTGAGATATTTTGGAAAATCATCGTCATCATTGCAGGCGTTGCTTTTATATGGTTATTTCTCACGATGACTTTTTTGCCCATGCTTCAAAAGCAACACAGGCAAAATAATATTCGTTTGCACAGCGAAGTGCCATCATTACATAATCTCACGATTAATCACACGCAAAAGATTGCTATTGCTTTAGATTTCAGTTTGAATGATGAGAAACTGATCGCACATGCTATTAATCAAGGGCATAAAAGTGCGACTTATGTTTTATTGCATATTGTAGAAAGTGTTTCTGCAAAATTTTTAGGTGAAGAAAGTGATGATGACGAAACCAGAAAAGATAAACAGCGCCTTGAAAACTTTGCAGAACAATTGCATGTATTGGGTTATTCAGTGGAAATTCATATCGGGTATAGAAACCGTATTAAAGAGATCGTAAGAATTGTTCGTGAGTCGAATGCTGAAATGTTAGTGATGGGAGCACACCGTCATACAGGATTGAAAGACTATTTATTCGGTGAAACCATTGAAGCAGTTAGGCATGAACTGCCTATACCTGTGTTGATCGTGAATGTGTAACAGATCATTAAACTATCCCAATCTTTTTATCTTTTCAAGAATACCTGTTGTAGAAAACCCTTTAACAATAGTATTGATGATTACTTTGCCGCCATTTGCTACCACCTCTTTGGAACCAACAATTTGTTCAATTGTATAATCACCGCCTTTTACTAAAACATCGGGAAGAATGGAAGAAATTAATTGCAGAGGTGTATCTTCTTCAAATACGATCACGGCATCAACGATCATCAGACTTGCTAAAATCAATGCTCGACTTTTTTCATTGTTGACAGGGCGTTCATTGCCTTTTAATCTTTTTGTACTTGCATCACTGTTCACCCCCACAATCAAATAGTCTGCTTCTTTCGCGGCTTGTGACAAAGAAAAAATATGGCCTTCATGCAAAATATCAAAACAGCCATTTGTAAAGGAAATGGTTTTTCCATTTACTTTACATCCTGCAATGGTTGCTAAGAGTTTGGGTAACTCAAATATTTTTTTTTCTATTGCATCAATATTCCTCATAAAATAATTTGTAAAAAAAACTAATAGGTGCTTATCGACAACTCATGGCTCGAGGCTCTCAACTTTCTTTTTATTATACCATGGTAAAAGAGCCAAACAAACAGAACCAATCACTACCACTATTAAAAATTGTGCAAACCATTGCAAAGTACCGTTGGCATAACCAATTTCAAAAGGGATATCACTTTTCTCCAAAACTTTGGCAATAAAATAAGCATAGGCCCCAATGCCACCGGGGGTAATGATCATACCAATACTTGCAAATGCCAATACTGTTATGGCATCGGCAAAACTGGCATTTGCTGTACCTATAGTAGCGTGCAAGCCTACCCATGTACCTGCAATATACATGCTCCAGATAGCAATGGTATAAAAAATGAATGTCCATTTTTGTTTTAGATTTCGGATGCTTGTTACGCCTTCCCAAATACCACGAAGAATTTTTTTGATAATAATAACTATTGATAAATGCGCAAACTGCCTGAACCATATTTTTAATACAATGAAAATTAGTAATAGTATTCCTGCTACTATCAAAACCTTGGTAGAAGAAAAATGTCCGCTTTTATTTTTTAAAAGCTGATCGAATATCTGAGCTGCATATTCGCCAACAATTCCGAATTGCGTGATGAATGCAATAAAGAAAACAATGCCGAGAGAAATAACATCAAAAGCGCGTTCGGCAACGATAGTACCGACTAATTTCTCCGCAGGAACCTTTTCATATTTTGCTAGAATGGTGCATTTCAAAACTTCACCTAAACGTGGAACCGCAAGGTTTGCCAGATAGCCGATCATCACAGCAAAAAAAGTATTGACAAAAGATGGGTTATAGCCCATTGGTCTCATGAGTATCTTCCACCGTAAGCTCCTGAAAATATGACTTAAAGAAAGTATCACGAAAACCGGTAGGATCAGCCAATAGTTGGCATTTGCCAAAGATTGAACAAACTCTTTCCATTTAGTGTCGGGTATCTGATGCAGGCTCCACCAAACAAGGAATACACCCAGTCCTAAAAAGAAAACATATTTTAAAAGCGAGGAAAGATTTTTTTTCATGCAGCATCTATTCTTTTGCAATTTACAGAACGCATCGTTAACAGCAGTTTAATTCGTAAACAAACATCTGTTCCTTTTATAATTCGACCTTTTTTACTATCATTCAAACTGTTAAAATGGTTTTATTAGTATCCCTTTTTGTGTATATAGAGGGAGCAAGAGCAGTTAACCGTTGATATTCGACGTATTTTATTTAACTTTGCCGACTTGTTTTACTGCCCACTAAATTGGCAAACTAATGTCTAAAAAGCGAATTTTATTTATCGCCACTGAAATGTCACCTTACTTGGAGCTGACCGAGTTTGCAGAGATTGTAAACAAATTAGCCATCAAAAGTAATGACAGTGGTTTGGAAGTGCGCTGCATCATGCCGCGTTTTGGAGTGATCAATGAACGTCGCCACAGATTGCATGAAGTAGTGCGTTTATCAGGCATCAATGTGTCTGTTGATAATGATGATTATCCTTTGCAAATCAAGGTAGCTTCATTGCCTAATGCAAGATTGCAGGTTTATTTTTTAGAGAATGAAGACTTCTTTAAACGCAAACAGATTTTTCATGATGAACAGGAAAAATGGTTTGATGATAACGGGCTAAGAACGATTTTCTTCTGTAAAGGTGCACTGGAAACTGTAAAAAAATTCGGATGGCCTCCCGATATTATTCATTGCAGCGGATGGATGACAGGATTGATCCCTGCCTTTATCAAAACCGCATATAAAAAGGAAGCTGTATTCAGTAACAGTAAAGTTATTTATACGATTGGTGAAAATACTTTCAAAGAGAAAATGGGGGCTGACTTTTTAAAGAAAGCTTTGATTAATGCGAACATGAAAGAGAAAGATCTTGAACCTTTCAAGGATAACAATAATACCGGACTTTTCAGAGGCGGTGCAACTTATGCAGATGCCATCACTTTTGGTGCTGAAAAAACAGAAAAGAAATTAATGGAAGAATTTTCAAAGGTGAAGGGTAAGAAAGTTGTTCCTTTCAAAGGATGGGATACTGATATGAGTGAATATATCGAGTTGTACAATGAATTGTCTAAATAAGTAATTGTCTATTCGATTGATAGATAAATTCATTAATAAAATGATGATATTAATGTACAGGTCTCTGTATCTGCTCACTTATATTTGCACCCGTAAAATGTTAATCTTTACAAACAATAAACAATAATTCAAATTTTATGTCTTATTTATTTACTTCTGAGAGTGTATCTGAAGGACATCCGGATAAAGTGGCCGATCAGATATCTGATGCATTGATCGATAATTTTTTAGCATTTGATCCTCAATCAAAAGTGGCTTGTGAAACGTTGGTAACAACAGGACAAGTTGTTTTGGCTGGTGAAGTAAAATCTAAAGCTTATTTAGATGTTCAGGAAATTGCACGCGGTGTGATTCGTAAGATCGGTTATACCAAGAGCGAATATATGTTTGAAGCAAACAGTTGCGGAATCTTTTCTGCCATTCACGAACAATCTTCAGATATTAATCAAGGTGTTGATAAAAAGAAAAAAGAAGAACAGGGTGCAGGCGATCAGGGTATGATGTTTGGTTATGCCAGTAACGAAACAGATGATTATATGCCATTAGCTTTGGATCTGGCTCATAAAATTTTAATTGAATTGGCTGCTTTACGCAGAGAAAATAAAGCCATCAAATATTTGCGTCCTGATGCAAAGAGTCAGGTTACTTTGGAATATGATGATAACAACAAACCTGTTCGTATTGATGCGATCGTTGTTTCAACGCAACATGATGATTTTGATACTGAAGCGAAAATGCAGGCAAAGATCAAGCAAGACATTATCACAATTTTAATTCCTCGTGTAAAAGCCAAGTATAAAAAATATGCTAAGCTTTTCAACGATAAAATCAAATATCATATCAACCCAACCGGTAAGTTCGTAATCGGCGGACCGCATGGTGATACAGGTTTAACCGGTCGTAAGATCATCGTTGATACGTATGGTGGAAAAGGTGCACATGGTGGTGGAGCTTTTAGTGGAAAAGATCCAAGCAAAGTAGATAGAAGCGCAGCTTATGCAACTCGTCATATCGCTAAAAACCTTGTTGCAGCAGGTGTTGCAGACGAAGTATTGGTGCAGGTTTCTTACGCCATCGGTGTTGCTCAGCCAACATCCATTAATGTAAATACTTACGGTACTGCAAAAGTTGGATTGAGTGATGGTGCAATCAGTAAGATCGTTGAAAGCGTTTGGGATATGCGCCCTTATTTCATCGAACAACGTTTAAAATTGCGTAACCCTATTTATAGCGAAACTGCTGCTTATGGTCACATGGGCCGCAAGAACGAAGTGGTTACCAAAGAATTCAAATCTCCTGATGGAAAAGTAAAAACTGTAAAAGTTGAGTTATTTACCTGGGAAAAATTGGATTATGTTGGTAAAGTGAAGAAAGCTTTTGGATTGAAATAAATTCATTCAAAATAATAAAGACCTCTGTCAAATTTTTTGGCAGAGGTTTTTTATTGTCATTTGTTGAATAGTGAACAGAAAGTACAAGTGTGCGACGCAACTAAGGGCAATAGCAATTCTACTGCCTGTAACAAAAAATCAATCCTTACTTTTGGGTTTATGGAACAAGAAGAAAATGTAAATCCCTGGAAGATCGTTGATGAAACAAAGCGATATGAAAATTCATGGATATCATTGACGCATTACAATGTGATCAATCCATCCGGCGGAGAAGGTGTTTACGGTAAAGTACATTTTAAAAATACAGCGATAGGTATTGTGCCCGTTGACAGTGAAATGAATACCTATTTGGTTGGACAATTTCGTTTTACAATTAATGAATACAGTTGGGAAATTCCGGAAGGCGGTTGCCCGAAGAATGAAAATCCTTTGTTGGGTGCGAAACGTGAATTGCTGGAAGAGACCGGATTAAAAGCAAACAGATGGCAGGTATTGGGAACTTCTTATTTATCCAATTCGGTGAGCGATGAGAACAGTGTTTTTTATTTGGCGTCAGAATTAACGCAGCATGAAGCAGAGCCTGAAGAAACAGAGCAATTAAAAATAAAAAAAGTTCCGTTGCAAACCGCATTTGATATGATTGATGAAGGTGAGATAACAGATTCTTTATCGATATTGGCTTTAAGAAAAGTGCAGGTGTTATTATTGCAGGGGAAATTGAAATTTTAAACAATGGCAACTAAACAGAGTTCATTAATAATCGGGCGCCAGCCTTTGATAGAAGCTATTCAATCCGGCAGAGCGGTTGATAAAATATTATTGCAGAAGAATGCAAATGGGGATGTGGTAAGTGCTATCCGTTCTTTATCAAAAGAACATAATATTCCGTTGCAATTGGTTCCGATAGAGAAGTTAAATTATCTCACTAAAGCCAATCATCAGGGAGTGATCGCATTTGCTGCTTTGGTGCAATACATGGATTTGCAGCAAGTAATTGATTTTGTTGTATCGAAAGGAGAGACGCCATTATTTTTAATGCTCGATGGAATCACCGATGTAAGAAATATCGGCGGCATTGCCAGAAGTGCTTTTTGCTGCGGTGCACAGGCCATCATCATTCCGGATAAAGGCGTTGGTGCATTGAATGAAGAGGCGATGAAAAGCAGTGCAGGCGCATTGGAGCACATTAATATTTGTCGAGTGAACAGTTTGATTAAAGCCGTTGATACTTTGCATTTGAACGGCATACAAGTGTTCACGAGTGAAATGCGTGCGGATAAAAAATTATTTGAACTGGATTTTAAAGAACCCTGTTGTGTGATCATGGGTGATGAAGGAAAAGGTGTTCAACCTCATCTGGCAAAAGCAGCTGATTATTTTTTCTCCATACCGATGGCGGCAAAATTTGATTCATTTAATGTATCCGTTGCAACAGGAATTATTTTGTATGAAGCAATGAAACAAAGAATGTAAATGGTCAATGATCAATCAAAAACAAATATCACTCATTGAATGCCCAAGAGATGCCATGCAGGGTTGGAAACATTTTATTCCAACCGAACAAAAAATAAAATACATCAACGCATTATTAAAAGTGGGATTTGATACACTTGATTTTGGAAGCTTTGTTTCACCAAAAGTCGTTCCGCAAATGGCAGATACAAAGCAGGTGATTGACGGATTGCAGATGATAGATGACAGTACAAAACTTTTGGCAATTGTTGCCAATACAAGAGGCGCTGAAGAAGCCGTAGTGTTTGATGAAATAACGTACTTAGGTTTTCCATTTTCTATTTCACCAACATTTCAAATCAGAAATACGAATAGCACGATCGAAGAAAGTTTAATTCGTGTGGTAGAGATTCAGGAATTGTGTATTAAGAACAATAAAGAATTAGTAATTTATTTGAGTATGGGGTTTGGCAATCCTTACGGTGATGCGTACGATGATGAAATATTATTGCAATGGGCCGATGAGATGGTTAAACGTAATATCAATATTATTTCTTTGGCTGATACGGTTGGTGTTGCAACACCTGAACAAATCAGTTTTGCATTGACTGCTTTGATTCCGAAATATCCAAATACATTATTTGGTGTTCATTTACATTCAACTGCGACCAATTGGATAGAGAAGCTGCAATCCGCTTTGGATGCAGGGTGTACAAGATTCGACGGTGCATTGAAAGGAATAGGCGGTTGCCCTTTTGCACAGGATGATTTGGTAGGAAATATGGATTCAGAATTAATGATCACCTATCTGGCAGAAAAGAATTTATTAAAAGGGATTGATACCATTGCTTTGCAGGAAAGTTTATTGATAGCATCAGAAATATTTAAGTGATCCGGCAAATCACATAATACTCACTAAATCGTTTATTAGCTTTGGATATGAAATTTCATTATGAGTTTGATATAAAAAAAATACAACAGCCCATTAATCATCAGCATAAATTATTGTTGATCGGTTCCTGCTTTACTGAGAATATAGGAGAGAAGTTGCTGAAACATCAGTTCAATGTGTTGCAAAATCCAAATGGTATCTTATTTAACCCGGTAAGTGTTTCAGAAGCCATCATCAATATCATCGACCAAAAAAAATATACTGCAGAAGATTTGTTTCAACACAACGAGACATGGCATAGTTGGCAGCATCATAGCCGCTATTCCGGAATTACAGCTGAAGATGCTTTACATAAAATAAATACATCAACCGAAGAAGCGCATGATTATTTAAAGAAGGCTGATTATTTATTGATCACATTGGGTTCGGCATGGGTGTACACTTTAACTGAGAAAGCAGCAAACACAACTATTGGTACTGTTGCTGCGAATAACCACAAAGCGCCTGCAGACTGGTTTTTACGAAAACTGATGCGTGTGGATCAGGTGATGGTTGTATTAGGAACAATGTTGGATAAACTTGGTGCATTCAATCCGAATATCAAAGTAATTTTTACAATCAGCCCTGTTCGCCACTTACGTGAAGGTGTGATCGACAATAACAGAAGCAAAGCTGTATTAATTCAAGCAGTGCATGAATTAAATGACCGATTGGGAAAATTATATTATTTCCCTGCTTATGAATTGGTGATCGATGATCTGCGTGATTATCGGTTTTATGCAGAAGATCTTGTACATCCTAATTATGCAGCGACAGAATATGTTTGGAATAAATTCATTGATGCTTGTATGAATGAAGAAACAAAAATATTGATGAAACAGATCGCTGAAATTAATCTCGCGTTTCAACACAAACCTTTTAATCCAAATACAGAACAACATAAAAAATTCCTGCACTCTTATTTTGAAAAGACAAAAGCATTGCAGGAACAATATCCTTATCTCAATTTATCAAAGGAGTTGGAATATTTTATTTCAGCAACAACAAAATAGTCAACACCAAAGCAGCTGAATTTTCTGCAGCCATCTTTCCATATTTCACGAAATCCAAGGTAGCACTATCATTCGCAGAATCTGATAATGAACGAATGATCAGAAATGGAACTTTCTGTTGATAGCAAACCTGCGCCACCGCGGCACCTTCCATTTCGGTGGCGTCAGCAGTGAATTCTTCTCTCAGTGCTTTATTTTTCTTCGAATCGGCTAAAAAAACATCGCCAGTAACTATTGTTCCGAAAAATATTTGCGGAATATGTATATCAATATTTTTCAGCATTGTCTTTTGTGCAGCTTCTTTTGCTGTTACAATCAAAATTGAATCGCAGGGAAAATAAACAGGGTTTCGATTAAAATTATAAGGATTTAAAGTGCCCCATTTTTCCAAACCGTTTGTGCTTAATCTTCCGTAATCGTGATAGGCGATTTTGTTTGCCACAACAATATCACCGGGGCTTAAAGCCGGGTTCATCGCACCGGCAATTCCACTGAATAAAATAGCTTTGGGATGAAAATGTTCTAAGAGGAGTGAAGTAGTGATAGCGGCATTCACTTTGCCGATGCCCGCTCTTGTTAACACAATTTGTTTCCCGTTCAATATTCCTTCATAAAAATGTATTCCTTCAATGACTGATTCTTTTTTATTCGCGATCTTATTCCTCAACAATTCCACTTCAGTTTCAAATGCACCAATAATGGCAATGAGATTATTTGCTTTGACAGGGAAATAATTATTCTCTTTCTCTGTTTTTGTCAATAAACCCTGTGCATTGGAAAATTGAAACACAAATAATGCAATACCTATAAAAATTATTCTTTTCATTTTTTTATTGTGGTTTTAGTTTCCCCTTCAGGGGATGGAAGGGGCGGTTAATGAATCCTGTCGCCTCTCAATTCCATTTCTTTCATTACTTCTGTTTCGTATGCCAGCCATTCCTGCCAGCGTTTGCGCACTTTATTTGTATCGATATATGTTTCGGCAAGATCGATGAATAAAGTATAATGCCCTGCTTCACTTTCCATAAAACGACGATAAAAATTACGCATGTATTCATCATTCAAACCTTCACTCAATCGCTTGAAACGCTCACAACTTCTTGCTTCTATCAATGCCATCGTTAGTAATTGATCTAAAAATCGTTCTTCAGTTCTGCCCCCTTTTCGTTGAAATTCCAATAATTTATTTACATATACATCTTTGCGTTGAATGCCCAATTTAAAATTTCTTTTTTGCAGTTCATTTAATACTAATCTAAAATGTCCCCACTCTTCGGTAACAATAGGCGCTAATTCCTGCACCAATTTTTCTTTGTCTGAATAACGTTGAATGTATGAAATACATGTCAATGCTGCTTTTTGTTCGCAGTACGCATGATCTGTTAAGATGGCTTCTAAACTAATGCCGGCCAGATCAACCCAACGAGGATCTGTGGGTAATTGCAAGCCAAGAATATTTTTGGTGTACTGTGATAATTCCATTTTTATTGAATCAACTTTTGTTTTCAATGCAAATAAACAAAATGAATGGCACACTGATGAAAAGATGAATGATGAAAAGAAAGTACAAGTACTCCGCTGCATAAAGCTATGGAGCACAAGAGTGCGACGCAACCAAAGCCTCATTTATATTCTTCACTTTGATATCAAAAAATCATTAATTTCAATGTATAAACGTTTGCTATGCGTATTGTTCCATTAATTATTTCGGCAACTGTTACAACAGCACTGATTGTTGTACTGAATATGCAATTGCCTGTAGGCACGGGTAAAACACCAAGGCTTGGTTATTTCTTATCACCGCAGCAGGGATTCTGGCAAAATGCAGAGCCTCTTGATGTTTCATTTGATAAAAACATTTCCATTGCTGGCATCAAATCAAACGCCGATGTTTATTTTGATGATCGATTGGTGCCGCATATTTATGCAGAAAATGATACAGATGCTTATTTTATCCAGGGATATTTGCATGCAAAATTTCGTTTGTGGCAAATGGAATTCCAAACCAATGTGGCCGCAGGAAGATTGAGTGAAATAATTGGCGAAGGCGGTATAAAGACTGATCAATATTTCAGAAGATTGGGCATGGTGTATGGTGCTGAACAATCTTTAAAAGCATTGGAAGCAAACCCTGAAACCAAAGCTGCAACAGATGCCTATACGAATGGTGTAAATGCTTATATCAAATCATTAAAAGAAAATGAACTTCCTTTTGAGTTTAAATTATTAGATTATAAACCTGAATTGTGGAGCAATTTAAAAACGGCATTGTTCTTAAAATTCATGTCGTTTGATTTAACAGGACAAGGTGATGATGATCTATGGATGACGAATACCAGAAACTATCTCGGGTATGAAACATTTAAAAAATTATTTCCGGAAAGAGCAGATTCATTGGATCCTATTATTCCAAAAGGGACTGCTTTTGATAAACCAAGCATTATTGTAAAAACACCTGCCAATGCAGATTCTGTTTATTTTCATAAAAACGATCAAGGCATTACGGCAGCTCCACCCATTATACCTGATAAAAATAATGGAAGTAATAACTGGGCAGTTAGTGGTGCCAAAACAAAAAGTGGTAAACCGATTTTATGTAGTGACCCGCATTTAGGATTGAATCTTCCGTCGTTGTGGTACGAAATGCAGATTACCACACCAACACATAATACTTATGGTGCATCATTTCCCGGTGTCCCAGCCATTATCATTGGATTTACCGACA
>CAIVCF010000220.1 GCA_903904335.1 uncultured Chitinophagaceae bacterium
CAGCCAGGTGAATCACAAGAACTAAAATTTGTATTAACCCCATCTGATCTGGCATCATTTAATTCATCAACCAGTACCTGGGTAACAGAAGCCGGTGAATACACTGTAAAGTTTGGTAATGCCGAGCAAGTCTATGCTTCTACCAGCTTTGTAGTTCCGAAAGAAATCATTGGCGAAAAGGTAAATAAAGTATTGGTTCCTAAAGTAGCCATCAATGAGTTGAAAAAAGTAGGAGTTAAAAAAAGAAGCTAGAACCCGGATAAAATATATCCGGCCATGTGATAAATCAAAATCAGATATGCCCGTAAGCGGTTTTCAATGATACAGGAACAGCTGATTTTAGCCTTACTTCAAATCTTAATAAATAAAATTAAAGCCACTTTTATAAGTGGCTTTAATTTTTACTTGTCAGAAAGGATACCTCTTCAAACAATCTATTAGTAGTTCTATTACTATTGGGAGAAATGAATAGCTAACGAATACTATTACCAAATTTTTATTCTTTTATCTTCTGGTAAATAATTTTTATCGCCTGGTTGTACATGAAATGCTTTATAAAAAGGGGCGAAACTCATCAAGGGACCATTTACACGCCAGGTGGCCGGTGAATGCGGATTCGTGTTCACATAGGTAAGCATAAATGCATCCCTTGTTTTCACTCTCCAGATTCTGCCAATCGATAAAAAGAATCTTTGATCCGGTGTAAAACCATCAATTCTCGAGGTATCCTGTCCCTGCTTTGTCATTTTAAATGCGTCATAGGCAATAGCAATCCCCCCATTATCTGCTGTGTTTTCACCCAGGGTAAGTGCGCCTTTAACATGAATACTATCTAATACCGTGAAGGAACTATACAGGTCTACCACCATTTTAGTTTTCGCCTTGAACTTTTCGTAGTCTTCTTTTGTCCACCAGTTTTTTACGTTACCCTCTTTGTCGAATTGCGCACCCTGGTCATCAAATGCATGTGTCATTTCATGACCGATAACCATACCAATACCTCCATAGTTAATGGCATCATCTGCCGAAAAATCAAAATAAGGGAATTGCAAAATACCTGCCGGAAAAACAATTTCATTAAAGGAAGGATTATAGTATGCAGTAACGGTAGAAGGTGTTGTACCCCATTCTGATCTATCAACGGGCTTATTCAGTCTTGCCAGTTGAAAGATGTATTGGTTCTTACCCAGTGCCAGTAAGTTCTCAAAGTACTTGGATCTATCAATCTGCACCTGATCATAATTCCGCCATTTATCAGGGTAGCCTATTTTTTTTGTAATGGCATATAATTTTTCTTTTGCTTTTTGTTTGGTGCTGTCGCTCATCCAATCGAGATGATTGATCCTGTTTTCAAATGATTTTTGCAGGTTGTTTACCAGGGCAAGCACACGTTTTTTTGCATCTTCATTAAAATATCTTTTTACATACAGTTGCCCTAAAGCCTGACCCAGAAAAACATCCACATTTTGTGTCATGATCTGTCTGCGTGATTTCTGTACAGTTTGTCCGGACAGTACCTTTGAAAACTCAAAAGATGCATCTGTGAATGGTTTGCTCAGCGCTTCAGCATAGGTTTTCAAAGTGCCCGCTTTCAAATAGATTTTCCAGTCATGTATGGAAATGGATCCTAACAAATCATTTAACTTCCCGTAATAGGCGGGTTGACCGATGTCGATGGTATCAGTTTTTGCATCGAGGTTTACAAGCAGGGTTGACCAACTCAGATTGGGTTCTGTTTGAGTAAGGGATGTTATGGCTATTTTATTGTAGTTAGCTTTCACATCTCTCAGTTCAATATTGGTTTTGTGTGAAGCGGCAATTTGTCTTTCGAGATCGTAAACAATCTCTGCGTTTTTTTCTGCCGTCGCCCGATCATTGCCAGTTAATGTAAACAGCAGGATAAGATATTTTTTGTAGGCCTCTTGAATACGAAGGGTAGAAGGGTCTGTTTTAAAATAATAATCCCGCTCGGGTAAGCCAATGCCGGTTTGGTAAGCATGGGCAATATTGATATTGCTGTTTTTGTCGTCGGGCGAAATACCGAAACCAATGATAGAGCGGTTGCCTGCCTTCAGTTCAACAGCCACAAATTTGAGCAATGATGGCAAATCGCTGATAGCATCAATACCTTTTAATATAGGTTGAATGGGTTCATAACCACGTTTGTTGATGGTTACTGTGTCCATTCCGGAAGCATAGAAGTCGCCTACTTTTTGGTCAATACTTCCGGGTGTATGGCTTTTTTTTGAAATACTGTCCAATATATGTTGCAGCAATTCTTTTTGCGGAATATTCAGAAACGAATAAGAACCTATACCTGCCTGATCGGCAGCGATCTTCGCGGTATCATACCAGCGTCCGTTTACATAACGGAAGAAATTATCACCGGGTTTTATGGATACATCTAAGCCAGGTACATCTACGAATCTCTTTTTAGGGGAACCTGAATTATCCCAGGCGGCTGACAGAGCCAGAATAAGTGTGAGGTAAAAATACTTTTTCATAAACAGGTATTTGGCTAAAGATAATGATATCTGCCATGTTATCACCTGCCGATACAAAAGTCAATCAGTGGTCTTTTAGGAATGGACTAAAATCAACCATATTCCGTAATGTCATTCCTGCCTGACCCAAAATTTGTTCGTCATATATTGAATATTAATATAATTATAATTATTTGATATTCAATTATAAAGGAAGGATATTAGTATATTCATCGGGGACATATATAAACCGATATGAAGGAGAATTTGAAATCAGTAGCGCTGATTTGAGTAAGTAGATTTCTCACATTAGTGACCTTATGCTTCAATATATTTTCAATCAGTCATGTGTATAAGCAATATGGTTTAAAAGAATAAGTAGTTTTAATTGCCCTTTTAAACAACGTTATATGAAACACGCTTCTATGAAAGCTATTTTGAGTATCTCCTTTCTTTTTTTTTGCCTGTCTATTTGTTATGCACAAGAATCCTCCCGAAGGAGAATAAATATCAATGAAAACTGGAAATTTCATTTTGGAAATGCTTCTGACCCAAGAAAAGATTTTAATTATAGCATAGCCACTATTTTTTCAAAATCAGGTGCAGCGATAAATACAGCAATAGATGCCAGATTAAATGACAGTTCCTGGAGAAAACTAGATCTGCCGCATGACTGGGCTGTTGAATTACCTTTTGTCAATAACCCTGATTTTGATGTGGAATCGCATGGGTATAAACCAGTTGGCGGACTTTTCCCGGAAACAAGTATAGGTTGGTATCGCAAACATTTTACCATATCAAATCTTGACTCAGGCAATCGTTTTCAAATTCAGTTTGATGGAATATTCAGGAATGCGAGCATCTGGTTGAATGGTTTTTATATAGGCAATAATATAAGCGGATATGTTGGCGCAGCCTATGATGTAACCGATTATATCAATTTTGATCAGGATAATGTATTGGTAGTAAGAGTGGATGCCACGCAATACGAAGGATGGTTTTATGAAGGTGCCGGAATTTACAGGAATGTATGGTTACATGAATATGCAAATGTGCATATTTCTGATGGCGGATTGTTTGTTTATTCAGAAGTAAAGGAAAAAAGTGTTATCGTAAATATTGAAACGAGTATCGAGAATCAAAATAATTTACCGGCTAATTGCACTGTATATTCTTATATAACTGATCGTGACGGGAAACAATTGGCTAAAACCAATGAAGCGCCTTTTTCCTTAGCAGTGAATGCAAGTGGAAAACTGAAACAAAAAATTACGCTGAGTAACCCACATCTATGGTCTTTGGATGACCCATATTTATACCGGGTTGTTTCAGTGGTGAAAGCAGGCGATAAAATTGTTGACAGGGTCAAAGAACGATTTGGTATCAGAACCCTTCGGTTTGATGCAAAACAAGGGTTCTTTCTAAACGGTATTCATCTTAAAATACAGGGTGTTAATAATCACCAGGACCATGCAGGTGTGGGAACCGCTATGCCTGACTATTTGCAATACTATCGGATTGGGCTCTTAAAGAATATGGGTGCAAATGCATGCAGAACCAGCCATAATCCGCCCACTCCGTCCTTCCTCGATGCTTGCGACAGCCTTGGAATGCTGGTATTAGATGAGAATCGTTTATTAAACAGCAGTCCTGAATATATCACGCAATTTGAGAAAATGATTTTGCGCGATAGGAATCATCCCTCCGTATTTCTTTGGTCAATTGGAAATGAAGAAGGATGGATACAAACAAACAGTACCGGGAAAAGAATTGCACAAACCCTATTGCTA
>CAIVCF010000221.1 GCA_903904335.1 uncultured Chitinophagaceae bacterium
ATTTCGTGACACAACCATGCAGGAATATTGGTTTAACAATGAATGGAAGAAAAGCGAATTCAGAAATGAAGTGATTAAAATAAAAGGCAAGCCGGATGATGTTGAAAATATTGCCATGACGGTGTTTGGTCCGGTGATGTACGATCATAGTTATAAAAGTAGAAATGAGGATGGAAAATATTATGCAGTAAGATGGACGGCACATGATTCCAGTAACGAGCTCCGCACTTTTTATAAGCTCAATCATGCAAGGAATTATAATGATTACGTGAATGCGATCACTACATTTCAATGCCCCGGACAAAACTTTGTGTTTGCATCTGTAAGCGGTGATATTGCCATCCGTCAGCAAGGAAAATTCGTTGCCAAATGGAAACACCAAGGCGATTTTATACAACCCGGAACAGATTCAACTTATATGTGGAAGGGCTTTATTCCTGCCAATGAAAATCCGCACATGGAAAATCCTCTAAGAAGTTTTGTAAGCAGTGCCAATCAAATGGCGGTTGATTCGACCTATCCATATTATTTGGGGCGATCAGGAAATTTTCCGATATATCGCGGTTACATCATCAACAGAAAATTAGCATCCATGGATAATATCACCCCTGAAGATATGCAGCGGATGCAAACAGATAATTACAATGTGCTCGCAGAATTTACAAGACCACTTTTATTGAAATATCTGGATGAAACAAAACTAAACAGCGAAGAAAAAAAATATCTTGAATTGCTGAAGACATGGAACTTGCGAAATGATATTCTGGAAAAAGGTGCTACTGTTTTCAAAGTATTTTGGGATAGTGTGTATAAACAAACGTACGGCGATGAATTCGGCAAAAGCAAGCTGCCATTGTATTGGCCCGAACAGGTTACGCTTGCTGAGGCACTATTAAAAGATTCTTTGTATGCTTTTGCAGATGATATAAATACAGCAGATAAAAAAGAAACATGGAAAGATGTAGTATTTGTCGCATTTCAAAAAGCAAGTAAAACTTTACAGAAAGCATCAAACGACAATAAATTAGAATGGGGTAATTTCAAGGACACATATGTAAATCATCTTTTGAAAATCCCTGCACTAAGCAGATTGCATTTGCCCATCGGCGGTGGACGTGATGAAATAAATGCAACAACAGAAAACCACGGACCGAGTTGGAGAATGATCGTTCACTTAACTGATAAAGTCCAGGCATTTGCTGTGTATCCCGGTGGACAAAGCGGTAATCCGGGCAGCAAATTTTATGATACATTTATCGACAGTTGGGTAAATGGAAAATACTATTCTGTTTTATTTTTAAAGAAACAGGAAGCCGAAAACAACAGCCGTATAAAATGGCATTGTACATTCGTAAAAGCTTAAAATACAAACAATGAAATTTATAACAGCCATCATATTAACAGCATTATTAAGTTTTTCCATTGGATTATTTCCGGTATTGCCGTGGTGGAGTTTTGCCATCACTTCAATAATAATCGCAATTGCCATCCATCAAAAACCATGGAAAGCATTTCTCGCTGCATTTATTGCTGTGTTTGTATTGTGGGCTATCATCATTTTTGTGATTGATAACGCCAACCAACATTTATTATCTGTAAAAGTAGCAACCATATTACCGCTGGGTGGTTCATCTTTTGCATTGATCTTACTGACTGCCTTCATCGGTGGATTAGTGGCAGGATTATCTGCATTAACAGGAAGTTATATACGCAAACATTGATTTTTGTTGTTGCCTGCATTTGTATTCCATGGGGGCATCGTTGCGTCGCACACTTGAGCGGTCAGAACTATGTTCAACATTTTTCGTTAAAATCTTCACACATATCCAACGGCATGAAAATTGTAACTTTTTGTCAACTATTTTCGTTGCAACGACTATGAGAATTTTAATATTACTGATCAGTATATTTTTTCCATTCATTCTTTTTGCAAATACCATTGCGGGTTTTGTCAAAGACAGTAAAGGCAATGCTTTACCGTTTGCATCCATCTTAATAAAAGGCACTGCAAAAGGAACCACTGCCAATAGCAAAGGCAAATATAGCTTTCAATTAGATGCAGGTGAATATATTTTGGTTTGTCAGCACGTTGGCTTTAAGGCAGAAGAGAAAAAAATTAAAATATCAAAGAACGAAACGGAATTAAATTTTGAATTAACAGAACAACAATACGATCTGAAAGAAGTTGTGGTAAAAAGCGGTGCAGAAGACCCGGCTTATGAAATCATTCGAAATGCAATTAAAAAAAGAGAAGAGCATTTGAATGAGATTAAAAAATTTCAATGTCGTGTGTACATCAAAGGACAGCTACAGTTAAGAGATTATCCAAAAAAAATCATGGGTGATAAAGTTGATTTTGAAGATGGGGATACCAGTAAAAGAAAAATGATCTTTTTATCGGAAACGGTTGCTAACTATTCCGTAGAAGACAGTAAAAGAAAAGTAGAAGTTGTTTCCACAAAAGTAAGCGGACGTAGTGATGGCTTCGGTTTCAGCAGTCCGCAGATAGTTTCTTTTTACGAAAATATTATTTCTGTTGGTCGCGGATTAAATCCCCGCGGATTTATTTCTCCTATTTCCAACAATGCATTGAATTATTATAAATACAAGTTTGAAGGTACGTTTTATGAGAATGGTGTTGAGATCAACCGCATTAAAGTAATACCGAAAAGAAAATATGAACCATTATTTACAGGGTATATCAATATCATTGAAGGTGAATGGCGTTTGCAAAGTGTTCAATTGAAATTGTTGAAAGAACAGCAAATGCAGTTCATTGATACATTAGGGATCGAACAATTGTTTGTGCCTTTGAAAAATGTTTGGGTGATTAAACAACAGGTGATTTATCCTGCAGGCAAGTTTTTCGGATTTGACTTCTTCGGGACCTTTGTGCAGGTCTATGATCAGTTTGATATTGAACCCACATTCAAAAAGAAATTCTTCAACAGTACATTACTGAAATTTTTTGACAGCTCTAATAAAAAACCATTGTCATACTGGGATAGCATCCGCCCATTGCCTTTACTCGAGGCTGAAATAAAAGATTATAAAAAGAAAGACAGCTTAGAACAACTACGAAAAGAACCAAAATACTTGGATAGCCTTGATCGGATCAGAAATAAAATTACTTTCAATAAATTATTTCTGACAGGGCAAAGTTTTGAGAAAGAAAAAACAAAAGAAACTATTTTTTTCGATCCTTTGTTATGGTTAATAGGTGTTTATTATAATCCTGCCGAAGGAAGATTGATCAATTATGGAATTCGTTATATCAAAGAGTTTACCGGCCGGGAACAGTTATCTATCAATCCCAATTTTCGCTATGGATTTTCTAATAAGCATTTCAATGCATATTTGAACAGCAGTTTTGTTTTCGGAAAAAAATATATCAACACGATTAGTGTTAATGGCGGTCAGAAAGTATTTCAGTTCAATAACAATAATCCCATCAGTGAAATCAACAACACTTTAAGTACTTATTTCTGGCAACATAACTGGATGAAAACGTATGAAGCCGCATTTTTAAAAATAGGGTATGCAAAAGCATTGGGAGAAGGATTCAGTTCATATTTCAATATTCAATATCAGGATCGAAGACCTTTGAATAATAGTATTGATAGTTTAAAGGGCCAGGCATTTGCGCCGAATTATCCTACTGATATAATGTCTTCCAACATGATTCCCAATAAAGCATTCATAGCAACCATCGGTATTACATGGAGACCGGGAACAAAGTATATTGAATTCCCGGATCGTAAAATTAACATCGGTTCAAAATATCCAACATTCAATGCATCTTTGACAAAAGGATTGAATAATTTATTGGGCAGTGATGTGGATTATACGCAATGGCATTTCAGCATCAGCGATAATTTGAATTTGAAATTAGGCGGACGTATCAGCTATAAAGCAGAAACAGGTGGTTTCATCAATGCGAATAAATTATATGCGCCGGACTATCAACATTACCTCGGTGATCAAACAGTGATAGCCAGTCAATATTTAAACGGCTTTCAATTATTGCCATATTATCAATTCAGCAATACTGAAAAATTGTATGCTGCCGGACACTTGGAATATCATTTGAATGGATTGTTGACCAATAAAATTCCCGGTTTCAGAAAATTGAATTGGTTTTTTGTGTTGGGAGGAAATGCTTTGTACATCAATGCCAATTCAAATTACTATGAAGCATTCTTTTCTGTTGAAAACATTTTCAAGATTCTACGGTTCGATTTTGTGCGAGGCTTTCAACAAAATGGAAATACAACTACAGGCATAAGATTTGCAATGCCGCTATTGTTTCCAGGCGGTGGCAATAACAATTAGGAAAGTGCACTTTTTGTTTCGAACTCAATTCTTTCGAGACGATTAAGAAGATGATAGATGGTATTGTCTTTCACTTTCGAAACAAAATAATCGGGCATTACTTTATCAGTCCAGATAATATGTGTGATATGTTTTAAAATATTTTCCAGCGATAATTTATAGAATGTGGATGAATCGGAACTGTTTAAATTCGTATGAAGCTTCAGATTCATATAATCGTTGTCTGCTAACTGGTGTTCGCAGAATGTATCAATGAATAATGCCATCAACTGTTTTTCATTTTCCCCATTGCCGTTAAAATTAAAGGGTATAAAATCTTTTTTAAGCGTGATAAGCTTCTGCACCCCCGATGACTGATATGAAGTTAAATTGGGCAAATTAATCCGTAATGTTGAACGTGAAGTTAGGTGCATTCTGCTCATGGCATTTATAACTGATTATCTTTTATCATTATTTTAAGAAGCACCTTAAATAATGATTAAGATTTTAGCGAATTGTTTAGTTTTGCCACAGGATTTTGCCCACCATGCAAGTGGGTCCGATTTATTCATGGAATATTGGCTTGAAAGAGTTGATATCTGAAATACGCAATAATGGCATTATTACATAATCGAATCAATAATGAGGAGTTGAAAAAACGACTCTTCGAGGAAACTGAACCCAGAACTACAATCAGTTTTTACAACTATTTTGAGATCCGGAATCCATACGAATTTAGGGATTATTTGTATAAACATCTGCAGCAATTAAAAGTATTCGGTAGAATCTATATTGCAAAAGAAGGAATCAATGCACAGATCAGTGTACCGGTAACAGAATTCCAATCATTTAAAAATTTTTTGTATGGCATCGAAGGACTGAATGGCATTCGTTTGAATATTGCAGTAGATGATGACGGAAAAAGTTTTTGGGTATTACGTATAAAAGTGAGAAACAAGATTGTGGCAGATGGTATTGATGATGAATCATTTAATATGAACCAAAAAGGAAAGTATGTCAATGCAGAGCAAATGAATATTTTGATGAATGATCCCGATACTGTTATCATCGATATGAGAAATCATTATGAGTACGAAGTAGGACATTTTGTAAAAGCACTGGAAGTTCCCTCGGATACTTTTCGCGAACAATTGCCCATGGCTGTTGACATGATGAAAGGGAATGAAGATAAAAATATCATCATGTATTGTACCGGTGGAATCCGTTGCGAAAAGGCAAGTGCATTCATGTTGCACAAAGGGTTCAAAAATGTTTTTCATCTTGAAGGTGGTATCATCAACTATACAAGACAGATAAAAGAAAAAGGGTTAGAAAGTAAATTCATAGGAAAAAATTTTGTGTTCGATGAAAGATTGGGTGAAAGAATTACGAAAGATGTGATCGCAAGATGTCATCAATGCGGTAAGCCTTGTGATGTTCATACAAATTGCAGGAATGATGCCTGTCATTTACTCTTTATTCAATGTGATGACTGTGCTGTAAAATTTGATGGCTGCTGCAGTGTTGAATGCAAAGAAATTTTTCATTTGCCCGAAGAACATCAAAAACAAATCCGCAAAGGAATTAATAAAGGGCAAAACATTTTTAATAAATCGAAAGTCCGATTGCGCCCAAGATTAAATGAAATGAATGATGACTGATCTTGTATGATCTGTTCACAAGTCAATTCCTTATTTCCATATAAGGATGATCATGCCTGTTAGAATAAAACCCGCTCCCAGCAACACTTTTGCAGTAACAGGTTCTTTTAGTAAAACAAATGAAAGGATCAATGTGATCACAATGCTTGCTTTATCTATGGAAGCCACATAAGATACTTGTCCCTCTTTCATTGCACGATAATAAAACACCCAGGATAAAGAAGTGGTAATACCTGATAGTGTAAGAAAAAAAATATTTTTTAAAGAAGTGCCTTGAATTTCTGTAAACGCATTCCTGAATAAAAAGGCATTGGCAACAATGATGGAGAAAACAATGGAAGTGCGGATAGCCAATGCGGTATCACTGCTGAGGTTTTTCATTCCGAACTTTGCCAGTACGGATGTGATCCCAGCAAAGACCATTGAGAGTATGGCATAAAGGATCCATTTTTCCATTGTAAAAAATTAAAATGCATTTAATGAATGGACAATTGATTCGTATGTTTCTTCATCGCTCATATTTTCAGCAACAAAATCATCGCCAATCACTTTTTCGTATAATTCGATATATCTTTTTGAAATGGTGTTAACCCATTCATCTGTCATTTCAGGAACAGACTGTCCTTCTTTGCCCATGAAATTATTTTCGATCAACCATTCTCTTACAAACTCTTTGCTTAATTGTTTTTGTTTTTCGCCTTTTAGTTGTCTTTCTTCAAAACCGTTTGCATAGAAATAACGGGAAGAATCGGGTGTGTGAATTTCATCCATCAAATAAATCTCATCTCCGATCTTACCGAACTCATATTTGGTATCAACCAGAATTAATCCCCGTTTAGCAGCGATGGATTTACCTCTTTCAAATAATTTCAATGCATATTTTTCAAGAACAGACCACTCTTTTTCTGTTGCTATTTTTTGAGCGATGATATCTTCTTTACTGATGTCTTCATCATGACCGGCTTCAGCTTTTGTAGAAGGAGTAATGATGGGCAAAGGGAAATAATCATTTTCTTTTAATCCATCAGGCAATACAACGCCGCATAATTTTCTTTTTCCTTCAGAATAAGTTCTCCAAGCATGCCCGGTCAAATTTCCACGCACCACCATTTCGATTTTAAAGGGCTGGCATTTTTTTCCGATGCTGACATTCGGTGCCGGCACATCTAAAAGCCAATTCGGACAAATATCTTTTGTAGCATTGAGCATATAAGCAGCAATCTGGTTTAAAACCTGTCCTTTAAAGGGGATTTCTTTAGGCAAAACAACATCAAAAGCAGAGATTCGATTACTGGCAATCATCACCAAAAGGTCATTGCTGATAGAATAGACGTCTCTTACTTTTCCTTTGTAAAATTGGGTTTGCCGGGGTAGTTGAAAAATTGCCATAGCTCAAAGTAACACCCCCGGATTCATAAAAGATTCAGAGCCAGAACACTTTTTCTCAACAAGAAATCTTTATTTGTGAACAAATTAAATTTTTGCATAAAAATAACAATCACTATTTTGCCTTACAATTCATTTAAAACTAGCCATTATGAGAAGAATTATCAGCTTAGTTTGCTTGCTTTTTATCTTAGCAATAAGTACAATAGCAAGTTTTGCTCAGCAATCAACTACTACAACTGTATCCGGTAGTGTAAAAAACAGTAAGTCAAAAGATGCTGTATCTGCAGTATCTGTTACAATTAAAGGAAGTACAACAGGTACTTTTACAAATGATAAGGGTGATTTTAAATTCACAACATCGCAGAAGCCACCGTTTACGTTAGTGTTTTCTTCTGTTGGTTTTGCTGACAAAGAACTTGCCGTTACAGGAAATACTGAAGGCGTTTCAGTAGAAGTATTGCCTACCTACACTTTGGGTGATGAAGTAGTTGTATCTGCTTCCCGTGTTCCGGAAAGAATTCTTGAATCTCCTGTTTCTATTGAAAGGATTAATTCCGCTGCAATAAGAAATACTGCTTCGCCAAGTTATTATGATATCATCGGCAATTTAAAAGGTGTTGATGTAACTACTTCAAGTTTAACTTTTAAGTCTATAAGTACACGTGGATTTAACGGAAGTGGTAACCTTCGGTTAAACCAACTTGTTGATGGAATGGATAATCAGGCTCCCGGTTTAAATTTCTCAGTGGGTAATATCATTGGTGTTACTGAATTGGACGTTGATAACATGGAGCTTTTATCAGGTGCTTCCTCTGCATTATATGGCCCAGGTGGTATGAACGGTACTTTATTGATCAACAGTAAAAGTCCATTTAAATATCAGGGACTTAGTTTTCAGATTAAACAAGGGGTAAACCATATTGACAGTTACCAACGCCCGATAGGAGCTTATTATGACTGGAGTGTTCGTTGGGCAAATAAGATCAGTGAAAAATTTGCATATAAATTTGGTGCCCAATTTATACAAGCCAGAGATTGGTTAGCTAATAATAAAGCTAACTATTCCCGTACAACAGGTAGTCCATTCGGACAGGTTGTTCCCGGCGGAAGAGAAACAGATCCGAATTTTGACGGAGTAAATATTTATGGTGATGAAACCACATCTTCTTTATCAGGAGTTGCAAGCAGTGTTTTTTCAGGGATATCCAATTCTATAGGAGCTGGAACATTTAATGCTTTATATGCCGGATCAAGCCTTTATTTGAATACACTAAATCCATCTGCCAATTTAGCTGCCTACAACACTTTTTTGAATAATAATGGTGGTGCTGCATTGGTTGCCGGCGGTTATTCTCCTTTCCTTTATGGTAATATCCGTAATTATTATACAGGTGTAAATGTTAGTCGTACAGGTTATAATGAAAGTGATGTTGTAGATCCAACCACTGTAAATGTTAAATTATCAGGTGGCTTGTATTATAAAGTGAATAATGATGTTGAAGCATCTGTTGTTGCTTATTGGGGAACCGGTAATACGGTTTATACCGGAAGTGACCGTTATTCATTGAAAAATTTAAGAATGGGTCAAATTAAGGCAGAACTGAAAAGCAAGAATTGGTATCTGAGAGCTTATACTACACAGGAAGATGCAGGTGACTCTTACAATGCAACAATCGCTGCAAGATTATTTAATGAAGCATGGAAACCAAGTACCACTTGGTATCCAATTTATACAAATGCATTTACACAATATGTCGATGCGGGAATGAGTCTTAATGCTGCACATAATGCCGCAAGAAGTCTTGCTGATGTAGGAAGACCAACAGGACCTATTTATAAAAATCCGCTTTTTCAACAGATAGTACAAACACCGATTTCTAAAGGCGGCGCTCTGTTTTTAGATAAAACTTCATTGTACAATTTAGAAGGTCAGTATAACCTTACTGATGCATTAGGTTTAGCAAAATCTAAAACTGAAATGTTGATTGGCGGAAACTGGAAAAGATATTGGTTAAATTCTGAAGGAACTTTATTTGCTGATAAATCAGTTTTGAATCCTGGTAAGATCATGATCCAAGAAGTTGGAGCTTATGCTCAGGTAAGTCAAAGATTATTTGAAGATGTATTGAAATTGAGTGTTTCAGGACGTTATGACAAAAATCAAAATTTTGATCCAAGATTCACACCTCGTGTTTCTGCTGTAGTAAAAATAGCTAAAGATAATAACCTTAGGTTCTCTTATCAAGAAGCCTATCGTTTCCCTTCCACTCAAAACCAGTGGATCAATTTAGTTGTAAGTGGCGGAACAGTTTTAGCTGGTGGTCTTCAACAAATGATTGACTACTACAATTTAAACGGAAACCCTGTTTACAATTCATTGGGAACTGCAATAAAATTCTCTGCTATCAAACCTGAAAGATCATCTTCTTATGAATTTGGGTATAAAGGTTTGCTGACAAAACAATTAATGGTAGATGCATATTATTATTTTGCTAAGTATGATGATTTCATCACTACATCGAATGGCTTGCAGGTTGGTTTCAATCCTGTACTCAACAGAAGTAATACAACTTTTAGTGTTGCCCAAAATGCATCAGGAACTGTAAAAACAAATGGATGGGGCTTGTCATTAGAATATTTGCTGCCTGCTAATTTCTTTGTTACAGGTAATGTGTATTCAGATCAGGTAAGTTCTCAACCTTCAGACCCTAATTTTGTATCTTATTTCAATACC
>CAIVCF010000222.1 GCA_903904335.1 uncultured Chitinophagaceae bacterium
CAGGTAATCATTAACCAGTTATATAAGTTTACCGAATTACAAACCAGTTATGGTATCAATAATGTGGCTATCAGCAATGGCAGACCCAGCATTATGAACCTGAAAACTCTGATTGTAGAATTCATCGCTTTCAGGATGGATGTGGTGATCAGAAGAGCCGTTTTTGAACTACGCAAAGCAGAAGAAAGAGCGCATATCCTGGAAGGATACCTGAAAGCACTGGATCATCTGGATGAAGTAATTGCCCTTATCCGTGCCAGCAGAACACCCGATGAAGCCAAAGAAGCTTTGATGCAGAAAAGTAGGGAAGAAAAATGGAAGCTCAATGAAGCCCTGTTTTCTGAGGTAACCAATGAATTGTACCAGCAGGAAGACGGTTTCTCCGAGGCCCAAACCAAAGCCATTCTGGAACTCAGGTTACAGCGATTAACAGGAATGGAAAGAGATAAGATCGTAGAAGAATTCAACGGATTGATCGCTACCATCAAATACCTGAAAGAATTATTGGGAAATGAGTTGATGAGATATGAACTCATCAAGAAAGAATTATTGGAGATTAAAGACAAATTTGGCGATCCACGCAAAACGGAGATCCAATACCTGGCAGATGAAATGCGGATTGAAGACCTGATAGAGGACGAAGATGTGGTCATCACCATTTCTCATTTAGGGTATATCAAAAGAACTTCCGCAACCGAATATCGCCAGCAACGCAGGGGCGGAAGAGGAGCAGTCGGTTCAAAAACCAGGGAAGAAGATTATGTAGAACATCTTTTCGTGGCATCTACCCATGGTACCATGATGTTCTTCACAGAAAAGGGACGTTGTTTCTGGTTACGGGTATATGAAATTCCGGAAGGAGAGAAGCAAAGTAAGGGCCGGGCCATTCAAAACCTGATTCAATTACCAGGTGATGATAAGGTAAAAGCCATTATTGATGTAAAGAAACTCGATGACAAAGAATATGTACAAAACCATTATATCGTACTTTGTACCAAGAAAGGCATCATCAAGAAAACTTCGCTGGAAGATTTCAGTCGCCCAAGAGCCAATGGCGTAAATGCCATTACCATTGTAGAAGGTGATGAACTGCTTTCTGCAAGAATGACGGACGGAACCCAGGAGATCATGCTGGCTGTGAAAAGCGGACGAGCGATTCGTTTCCCCGAATCAAAAGTTCGTTCTACCGGCAGGGGAGCGATTGGTGTGGCGGGTATTGAAGTAGATGATGATAAAGATGAGGTAGTGGGTATGATCTGTATTAATAGTGCAGATGAAACCAGAACAATATTGGTGGTAAGTGAAAAAGGATTTGGAAAAAGAACGGCTATTGATGAATACCGTATTACCAATCGTGGCGGAAAAGGTGTAAAAACCATTCATGTAACCGAAAAAACCGGTAGTTTGGTGGGTATTTTGTATGTAACAGAAAAAGAGGATCTGATCATTACCTGCAAATCCGGTATCACCATCAGAACGGGTATACAGGATATACGGGAAGCAGGCAGGGCCACACAGGGTGTAACACTGATTAAGTTGGATGAAGGAGATGAAATAGCAGCCATTTCCCAAATTGAAGAAGCTGAAGAACCTGCAACCCCAGTTGATCAACTGACAGAAACAGAAGGTACGGAAGGAGCAGAAGGAAATACCGATCAGGATGCACCACCAACAGATCCATCAACAGAATCAAACACAGAAATTCAATAATAAAACCTCCCTTTATGAAGAAGCTTTTATTGCTTACGCTTATCCTGGTTACCGGTTTTCAGATAAGCCGTGCGCAGGACTTTAAGAAATTTCAAACAGCTTTTATCCTGAACAAGTTTGAAGATGCCAAAACAGAGATCGATAAAATTATGGCCGATCCGAAAGCACAGGCGAAACCGGAAGGATGGTACTGGAAATCCAGATTGTATGCTATTTTCTATAAGGATACTGTTTTAAGAGCCAAATATCCCAATGCATTCAAAGATGCAGATGAGGCTTTTAAAAAATATATGCAGGCAGATCCCACTTTTGCATTGATCAAGGAAAAAGGTCCCGATGGTTTCTTTGATATGTATGCAGCTACGTATACAGAAGCTATCAAAGTATTCAATAAGAAAAAATGGGATGATGCGGCAGCAGATTTTCAGGCATCATTGAATTACAGCGATGTTATTTTTAAAAACAAATGGACAAAATCCAATAGTGAATTTGATACCACTTCCATCCTGTACCTGGGTTATGCTTACCAGAACGCAGGTAAAATGGATGATGCGGTGAAAGCCTATGCAAGACTGGCAGATAATAAAGTAGGAGGAGAAGGCTATGCAGATGTATATAAATTTATTATTGATCATTATGTGAGAAGTAAGGATGAAGATAGTTTCAAAAAATACCTTGATATTGCCAAACAATTGTATCCAAAAGATGCATCATGGGAAGAGTTTGAAATGGAGTATATGGACAGGAATTATACCCTGACCCAAAAAACGGATACTTATGATAAAGCAGATGCTGCCGGAACCCTCAGCGAAAATAAATACCTGCAATTTGGCGATCTGTTTGTGAATGTGAAGAACAAGGATAAAGAACTGGATAGTCTCACGCTATTAAAGTTCACATTAAAAGCGGCTGACGCATTCAAAAAAGCCTATGCGAAAAATGCACAGAACTCAATCGCTTCCTTTAATGTAGGCGTAATTTATTATAATATTTATGGCGAATACGATGATAAATACTCAGCCAATATCCGTGCAATGCAGGCGATGAACGCCAATAAACCTGCTCCGGATAAAGATCCTAAGAAAAAAGCAGCTGCCGATGCCAAATTCAAAGAACAGATAGATGCCATCAAAAAGCAAAACACGGATATCGAAAAACCATTGTTTGATAACCTGGACAATGCGATTGACTGGATCGAAAAAACATACGCTATTTTAAAAGATAAAACAGACAGGAGTAAAGTGGAAAAGAGTATTGCCAATAAATCTGTTGACTTCCTGGCTAATTTATATGCTTACAAACGCGATAAAGTGCGTGGAAAAGATACCAAAGCCTATGATGCATACGATGCTAAGTATAAGCAGTATGACGAGTTGCATGGTAAGTTTTAAGGTGTAGACAACTAGTATATTATTTAATAGCCAGTCAATTTAATTGACTGGCTATTCTTTTTACATGGTTTGTTTTTTTATATGGAATAGAAGCGTGGGCTTTTTCTTTAAATCTTTTCGTTGTGCGCCATTTAACATAAAGATTAGTTATTAGTGTTTGTTATTTCCTTCGGGTTTGCTATATTGCGTTTTTAAAATGTTCTGGCTTGTGAATTAGCTTTAAAAACGCAATATAGCAAACCCGCCCTGTGAGCGTAGCGAACCAACTAGAGAGGATAACAAACAATAATAACTCAATATTATGTTACTTGGTTAGGGCTGTGTAGGGGGTTTTGTAAGTTTAGCGCAGCGGTACAAAACACCCGTTGGGGGAGAAAGGTTTTAAAGAAAAAAAGCGTGGAACGACTGAGGCGATAGCCGAAGCAATTAATACTCGCACCGATAAACTTGGTAGTTTACAATATGAATGACCAAATATATAGTCAGGTTTTCAAAAATGGGCTGATCAAAAATGAGGTAACCGAACGTACTATTCACCCAATTTTACTTCTTCGGTATGAGGAATTTTGCCGGACAATGATCCTTGAAAATGAAGGTGCAGATTTAGGCTTACTGTTTCAGGCAGCACAGATAAATTTTCGAATGCTTCGGGATTTTCCACAGATGGATATTCCACATGTAAGTTTCGGA
>CAIVCF010000223.1 GCA_903904335.1 uncultured Chitinophagaceae bacterium
CTTCTGTTGCATCACCTGCTTTCCAGAAATCAAACAGCACGGCAAAGTCCTCAACCGATGCTTCCACCTGTTGATACAACTTCAACCAATACTCATTTACTTTGATTTCCTTCATGATACCGGTGGCTCTTTTATTATCATCCCAAAAGCCCTCCGATAACGAAAGCTGACGATCAGTCTCTACTTTATATGTGCGGTTCTCAACGTCAAAGAAACCTCCTCAGGACAATTACTCTGTCCCTCATACTCTTGATCTGTTCTTGTGTCATAGCTGCAAATGTAAACGCTTCTGTTATTATTTTAGAAAGGTTTAACAATATTGCATATCCCTAAAAATCGGTATTGGTATATGTGTTTTATCAAGCATCTTTGTTTTAAAATCTCAATTAAGCAGTAATATTTCTATGAGTACAAGAAAGAAGATCGGGTTATCTGTTATTTCGGTGATTGCATGTTTTATTTTATTATTTTCTATTTCGTTATTGATCCTTGATCCTGAAAAACAAAAACTAACGGATGAAGAAAGACAAAATTCTTCAGGAGAATTTGTAAAGCTTTCTGCAGGTATCACACACTATCAAACAATAGGTAATGATTCTGCTAAAACAGTCATTTTAATTCATGGATTCAGTGTTCCATATTATATCTGGGATGGAACCTATGAATATCTTGCACAGCAAGGTTTTCACGTGATAAGATATGATTTGTACGGCAGAGGTTATTCAGACAGACCTTATGTTATTTATGATAAAACCCTTTTCAGAAATCAACTATTGGAATTATTCAATACACTGAAACTGAAAGCGCCTGTATCATTGGCAGGTGTTTCATTTGGTGGTGCAGTTTTGACTGATTTCGCAGTTCATTATCCCGAACTGATCGACAAAATAATATTGATCGATCCTGTTTATGATTTCAAAAAAATAAAAGCATCCAAACAATTGGCAAATATTCAAATGGCATTTCAATCAGATAAAACAGCCAAAGGGCAATTGGAAGATTTTAAATATCCTGAACATTTTCCTGATTGGGTAAATAAATACAAGGAACAAATGCAGTTCAGCGGTTTCAGAAATGCCATCCTTTCCACACGTTTCGATTACAATGGTATTGCCATCAAAGAGAATTATAAAAAATTAAATGAGCTGCATAAAAAAGTATTGTTGATCTGGGGCAAAGAAGATAAGACCGTTACTTTTAATTACAGTGATTCCATCAGAAACATTCTTCAAACAGATTTCTTTCCTGTTAATGATGCAGGTCATTTACCTCATTTAGAACAACCATCTTCCGTAAATGCGAAGATGGCTGCGTTTTTAAAGCAATAAAAATTATCCGGTATTTTAATTTGGAGAATACAGCCTAATGTAATTACTTTGTAGTTACAAAACAGTTTAATTATGGATATCTCAGTAATCGCAATCGGTAATTCAAAAGGCATACGATTGACCAAAACCTTAATAGAGAAATATAATATTACAGATACGCTTGAATTAGTTCTTGAAAAGGAATATATAATCCTAAAACCTAAATCGGCTGCAAGAGCGGGTTGGGATAAGTCATTTAAAAAAATGCACGATAATGGTGATGATAAACTGTTAATGCCCGATGCCTTTTATGATGAAAATTTTGAAGAATGGACTTAAAACAATACCAAATTGTATTGGTAAATCTTGATCCAACCATTGGCAGTGAAATTAAAAAGACAAGACCTTGTGTTATTGTTTCACCCAATGAGATGAATAAATATTTGCAAACGATTGTTGTTGCCCCGATGACAAGCAGTTCAAAACCTTACCCTACAAGGGTTGAGGTGAAGCATCATAAAACAAAAGGATGGATCGTTTTAGACCAAATAAGAACAGTTGACAGACAAAGAATAGTAAAACTATTAGATACTTTAACTGATAAAGAAATCTATCGTGTTAAAGCAGTTCTTAAAGAAACTTATGTTGATTGATAAATTTCTTAAGGAATTTATTCCGCTTTTATCGTTGTTTTGCCGTCAGCTAATCCATCACCGATCGCTTCAAAGATAATTTCTCCTTTTGATTTATTACTTTGGACGATCACCTGACATCTGCCATTGAATAAACTGCGCTGATATTTTCCATCTAAATATTTATCTGCTTCATGGCTGCTTGGATCGCCGTTACCTACACCAATGATCTTTGCATTGCTAACATTGAACTGTAACAAATTCATCGCATCAGGCACTTCTCTTCCTTTTTTATCTTTTATGGTAATATTAAATACGGCCACATCTTTTCCATCGGCTGTAATGTTTGTCCTGTCCGGCGTTGCAACGATCTGATAAGCTTCATCTGTTGTTTCAACAGAAGTCTGCAACAATTTACCTTTCTTCCACCCAATTGCTTTTAATTCACCGGGTTGATAATTGACTGTCCATGATAAATGGCCATTCTTCGGCATGGTTTGTTTGCCCAAACTTTTTGCATTTAAAAATAATTCCACTTCATCAGCATTACTGTTCACATCTACGCGTATAGGTTTTCCTTCTTGTCCTTTAAAATTCCAATGCGGAAAAATATGCAACACATCTTTATTGCTCCACCAACTTTGATAATAGTAATAATCATTCTTCGGAAATCCGCAAACATCCATCACACCAAAATGTGAATTGATACAAGGCCATGTGTAAGGTGTGGGTTCACCACGATAATCAAATCCTGTCCAAACAAATCCTCCCATGAACCATTCTCTGTCAGCAGCGATCTTCCACCATTTTTCTGCTCTTGTTGCCCAAGGCGGAAAAATAGAATCATAATCAGGAACATACCCTTTGATGGTATCATTGATATAAATACCACGTGTACAAACAGTACTTGCCATTTCTGTTCCAATGATGGGTTGATTGGGATTCTCTTTTCTGTATGGATCGATACCCATCACATTATAATTAAAACCGCGAACCGGTATCACTTCATTGATGCCTCTTCTGATATTACCCATATCGGCAGCATAAGTTGCAGTGCGACTCGGATCCAATTCTTTTTGTTTTGCCAATAAGGTCAATGCAATTCTTGTAGATACATCTGTGTATTGCAGACCATGTTCTTCATTGGCTAATGACCACATGAAAACGGAAGGATGATTTCGGTCGCGTAAGATCAATCTTTCAAACTGGCTCATCACTTCAGCACTGCTTCCCAATAATCTGTTCTCATCGAGAACGATCATTCCCAATTCATCACAAGCATCCAATAATTCTGCTGTTGGTGGATTGTGACTGGTACGATATGCATTATCACCCATTTCTTTTAATAATTTGATGCGATAGTATTGCAATGCATCAGGCAATGCACTTCCCACTCCTGCGTGATCCTGATGATTACAGGTTCCCAATACCTTTACAAACTTTCCGTTGATGAATAAACCTTTGTCTTTATCAACCACAACCGTTCTGATTCCGAATTTGGTGACAACACTGTCAATTGTTTTTCCGTTTAATCTTACTAAAGAAATCAATTTATACAAATAAGGTGTTTCAATGCTCCATAAATTAGGCGAACCAATAGTTGCAGTTTGATTGATGGTTTTTATTTCATTTACTTTTAAGTTTAATTTTTGCGGGGCGAATGATGCCACTTTCTTCCCGTTTTTATCAATCACATAAGCTTGAATTTCTCCTGTTGCATTTGTATATAATTGATTCTGCAGTTTTGTTTCGGTGATGATACTCGCATTGCTGCCATTGGTTTTCGTTTGCACATAAGTTCCATTGGATGCAATATGCAAAGGATGTATTTTATTGAGCCAAACATGTCGATAAATACCCGCTCCTTCATAAAACCAACCTTCAAATTGTGAAGCATCTACCCTTACGGTGATTACATTATTTCTTCTGAATTGGAGATAATCTGTTACATCCAATTCAAATCCTGTATACCCACTGAAATTAGAACCGAGATAATGTCCGTTAATAAATACTTTGCATTCACGATATACGCCATCAAATTGCAACACATATTTATTGCCTGAATCTTTTTGAGAAACAGTAAATGTTTTTCTGTACCAACCGATACTGTTTTCGGGATGCGCCACACCAATAGCTTTATAACCATGAGAATCCATTTCAAAGCTGGATGATTTTTCAAAAGGCAGTTCAACCACCCAATCATGCGGAATATCTACTGTTCGCCATGCTGCATCCTTAAAATAAGGATTGATACAGGTATTGCCGGCTTCACCTGCTTTCTGATAAATATTTTCAATACCGTAATTAAAATCTTTTTTAGGATCTGTTGCATTACCCAAATGAAATTTCCATCCTTCATCCAAAGAGATTTTTTCTCTGATTGATTGTGCAAAAATGTTAGATGAAATAATAACTGAAAAAATAACCAATAAACGAAGATGCTTTTTCATACGCAGGGTTTTCAATTTATAAGAACACAAAAGTAATGCAGGAGAAGTGTAAGAATAAATTTTTATTGCGACGGGATCACTAAAAAACACGAATGGTATTCCGTGAAAATCTGTGTTTCTTC
>CAIVCF010000224.1 GCA_903904335.1 uncultured Chitinophagaceae bacterium
GCCATTCAATAAAATGGGAACAGCTATTGGAGTAAACTATACACCCTGGTTAAAAGACCTTGGACTGAATGATGTGTATCTGGCCAGTTTAGCCGGTTATCGTCAGTTGACCGATGATCAGGCATTTTCTTATTCGATGCGCTATTTTAGTCTGGGTAATATTCAGTTCACTGATTATGCCGGCAATTTATTGAACAGCTATAACCCAAGAGAATTTTCATTGGATATCGGTTATTCTCGTAAGTTATCTGCCAATCTGGGATTAGGCGTGGCATTGCGTTATATCAATTCTTCTCTGGCAACAGGAACGGTGAATGGGGTAAGTTATAAAGCAGGCAATGCGGTAGCCGGAGATGTTTCTTTATTCTATACCAGTGATGAAAAAGAGGGGGCTGGTTTGAATTGGGGTGTTACATTAAGTAATCTCGGTACCAAGATCGGTTATACCAATGATGCGGCGAATAAGGATTTTATTCCGGCTAATTTAGGATTGGGTGTAGCTTATACCGCTGTGATGGATGAGACCAGTAAAATATCATTTGAATTAGACATCAATAAATTATTGGTACCTGCAGCACCGGTATTGACCGATCCTTCCAATCCTTCACAGGATTCAGCAAATCTGGCTGAATACAAGAGCATGAGTGTGGTAAAGAGCTGGACAAAGTCATTTGCCGATGGCAGCAATCAATTACAGGATCTGCAGGCATCTGTGGGAGTGGAATATGCATACAATAATCAGTTCATGCTGCGCGGCGGATATTTTTATGAAAGTGCGGAAAGAGGAAACAGAAGATATTTCTCTGCAGGCGTAGGTTTAAAATATGATGCCATCGGTATTAACTTTTCTTACCTGATCCCTTCAGGCAATGGCATTACGCGTAATCCTTTATCGAATACGATCAGGATCGGGTTGACGTTTGATCTGGAGAAGGATGATACGCATAAGAACTAGGGGAGGAAAGCTTTTAGCTTCGACGTTCCCTGTTGTACCCGTCATAGCAAAGCATGTAACTGATGCTGATGTTGGTCGCTGACCAACATCAATTCGGAATGCTCATTTTTATATATTAATAATCACAACACACCATTCTGAACTTCATAGCGAAGCATGCAGCGGGAACTACATCTTTATACAAATATATTAACATGCTCCCGATGGGTCGGGACAAGTTGTGGCTATCTGTCTTTTAAGCGAGAGATCACCCCCGATGCATCGGGGGCCTTGACTCAATACAGGTTTCAATTTTTCATATTCACGTTACTTGCCACGATTTATCGGGGGGTGAAGACGGTAATCCCTCATCATTGCGAGCATTGTGAAATAACTCCGTGTCCTTTGTGGTTAAGTATATAAAGATTTACTAACGGTCCCTGCTTTGCGCTTTTTTAAAAGAAACGTATCTTTATTTTGAATAACTGTAAAGAAGCTGTTTAATTATTTTCTATGAAGCAAGTTACATTACATATAAGCGACAAAAAATATCCATTCTTTCTCGAGTTGGCTAAAAGTCTTGGTTTTATAAAAAAAATTGAAGAAGAAAAAGAATCTTCTAAAGAACAAATCCTGCAGGAATTGAAAGAAGCGGTTACCGAACTTAAATTAATTGAACAGGGTAAATTAAAAGCTCGTCCTGCTAAAGCTTTATTAGATGAGTTATAAAATATCATCTATACCACTTTTTGATAAGCAAGCTAAAAGGTTAGCAAAAAAATATCCTTCCCTAAAAAATGACTTGACTGAACTTTTTAAAAGCCTTGCTGACGACCCCGAACAAGGAATATCATTAGGTAATAATTTTTATAAGATACGAATAACCATCGCATCTAAAGGAAAAGGTAAATCCGGAGGCGCAAGGGTCATCACGTATGTAAAAATCACAGCAACTACTGTTTTCCTAACATCTATTTACGATAAGTCTGATAAAAGTACTATTACCGATAAAGAACTTGATCAAATTTTTAAGGGGATACCATAAAGGTCTTAAGGGTTGGTCTTTAGGTGTTAGTCTTTGGTCTTTGGTGAAGAACATTCTTAGAGTGTTTTCCTTCTAAAGACTAACCTGCCTTTGCCGGCAGGCAGGTACCCAAAGACTAAAGACTTTCTTCAACATCTTTGTGAACATTGTGAAATAACTCTGTGTCC
>CAIVCF010000225.1 GCA_903904335.1 uncultured Chitinophagaceae bacterium
AAAGGATTTCCTGAAGTGCAGGGTTATGGTAAAGGTGATCAATTGATCTATGTGAATGTTTGGACGCCGCAACATCTCAACAGTGAAGAAAAAGATTTGTTAGAAAAATTGAACAGCAGCCCTAATTTTAAACCGCAGCCCGATAAGAACAGTAAAAGTTTTTTTGAAAGAGTAAAAGAAGCATTTAATTAATAAGAAATAATTGTAAGAAAAATACAATAAAAAAGTCGTTGAGATGATCAACGACTTTTTTTATTTGAATGTTTTTTAATTTAAAGCCATACACCACCGGATGCTTCAATTCTTTGTCCATTAACCCAATAGGCATCGTCAGAACATAAGAAAGCAACAATACCGCCAATATCTTTTGCTTCGCCAACACGCCCCAGTGAAGTGTTGGATGCGATCATTGCTTTGACCTGTGGATTATTTCTGATCGTTGCATTATTAAAATCAGTTTCAATAGCACCGGGAGCCAACACATTTACACGTATTCTTCTTGGCCCTAATTCTTTTGCAAGATATCTGGTAAAGACTTCAATAGCACCTTTCATGGATGCATACACTGAATAACCGGGATTACAGAAACGTGTTGTTCCGCTTGATATATTTATGATGGATCCATTATCATTCATCAGCAATAAAGATTTCTGCGTTAAGAAATAAACTCCTTTAAAATGTATATTCAGCAAAGCATCAAAATTTTCTTCTGTTACATTCGCAAAAGGGATGGTAGCACCTGTTCCGGCATTATTAATGAGCATATCAAACTTATCAGTATTCCATTTTTCTTTTAATGTTTGTGATACTTGCTGTAAAAAATCATCAAAGTTGTTTAATTGAGCAACATCCAATTGCAATGCTGCTGCTTTTTGTCCTTTCGATTCTATCTCAGCAACCACTGCATTTGCTTCTTCTTTTTTGGAATGATAAGTGATGATCACATCATTTCCTTTTTCTGCCAAACGCAATGCCATGTTCTTCCCCAATCCTCTGCTGCCGCCTGTTACCAATGCAATTTTTGTTTTCATTTGTATATTATTTAATTATTTAGATGATATGTTTAAATTGTTGAAGTGCCATAGGCACGGCATTTTGGTAAGAATGATACTGCTGAAAGTTAAACAAGCCTCGTAGAGGCGACATTATTTTTATTTTTGCTTCATAAAAAATGTCGCCTCTACAGGGCTTTGCTGATATTTTTAAATCTTTATTCTTACCAAAATATCGCCTCGCTGAGGCTTTTTAAAATTGTATTAATCTTAAGTTTTAAAGTTACTTATTTATTCTTTTGATTTTTTGTTACCAGATCTTTACCTGTAAACTGTCTGCACGATACATTTTATCGCCGGGTTTAATGCCGAATGCTTCATAAAATTCGGGAATATTTACAACAGGTCCGTTCACTCTTTCTTTGGCAGGTGCATGAACATCTGTTTGTAATTGCGATGCCAGACGTTCTTTTCTTTCCTGATCCATCCAACTGTAAGCATACCCTAAGAAGTAACGCTGCATGGGAGTGTAGCCGCCTATCTTTCCCCCTTTTTTATACGCTTCTGTTTTTTTGAAAGCATCAATACCCAATAATAATCCGCCAAGGTCAGCAATATTTTCACCTTGTGTTGCAGAACCATTGATGTGCAAAGTATCAACAGGATTCATTTCATTGAATTGATGAATGATCTTGCTTGCACGTTGTGTGAATTGTGCTGAATCATTCGGTTGCCACCAACTTTTTAAATTTCCTTTGGCATCATATTGCCTGCCCTGATCATCAAATCCATGTGTTATTTCATGACCGATAGTGGATGCAGCAGCATAGCCATATACAAATGCATCATCTAAATTTTCATCACGAACACCGGGAACAGTGAACATTCCCGCAGGTAAAACAATTTCATTATTAGATGGATTGTAATACGCGTTATACGTTTGCGGACTCATATCCCATTCTGTTCTGTCAACAGGCTTTCCTAATTTATTGATATTATAATTGTGCCACCATTCGTTAGCGTGTTGCATATTGATCACATAAGGTGCAGCATCAATTTGCATCGCACTAAAATCTTTCCATTTATCTGGATAACCTACTTTCTTGGTGATCTTACTTAATTTATCCAGCGCTTTTTGTTTGGTGCTGTCACTCATCCAGGAGAGATTTTTTATTCTGTCCTTGTAAGCATCACGAATGGCTTCCACCAGATCATTATAACGTTGTTTTGCTTTTTCATTAAAATATTCTTTCACGAATAATTGTCCCAATGCTTCGCCCATGGCGCCTTCTTCACTATCTAATACTCTTTTCCATCTGGGTCTTGGCTTGGCAGCGCCGGTTAATGTTTTGCGGTATTCAAATGCATTATTAAATGTTACGGAATCTAAATAAGCAGCACTGGATCGTATTAAATGAAAACGAAAATAATTTTTCCAGTCATCAATATTTGTTGATCTTATTTCATTGTTCAATGCTGCATAAAATTCAGGCTGACCAACAATCACTGAATCTAATTTTGTAATGCCGGTGATCTTTAAATAATTATTCCAATCAATATTGGAAGAGAATTTCTGCAAACCCGCAACATTCATTTTATTGTAATTCTTGTACGGATCACGTAAGTCGGCTAATTTCCTGGAAGCTTTTGCCAGCTTGGTTTCCAAAGCAAATACGGCTGCACAATTTTTAGTGGCAGTAATGCTGTCATTGCCTAACTGTCCAAATGTTTTGAACAGATATTTTTGATACGCATTTCTTGCCGCAACACTTTTTGCATCGGTATTAAAATAATAATCACGGTTGGGTAAACCAATTCCTCCCTGCATGAATTGATAGACCATCAGTTCACTGTTCTTATCATCCTGTGCTACATAATCATTGAATAAAACACCGACACCTTTTTTATGAAAAGCAGCAGCAAGCGCAATGATATCGTTTGCAGAATTTATTTTATTAATCGACTGCAGATCGTTTTGCAATGGTTGTAAACCCTGTTTGTTAACGGCATCCGAATCCATCGCAGCCTTCCAAAAATCAGCGATCTTTTGCGATACTGTACCATGTGCAGCCTTTTCTGTGATGGCTTTTTCGTTGATGGTCTTTAATCGATCATAAATTTCTTCCTGCACCAAATTACCGATGCCCCATCCGCTTTCAGATGCAGGTATCGGATTGTTTTTGATCCATCCGCCATTGGCATAGAAGAAAAAATCTTCGGATGCTTTTACGGATGTATCAATATTGGCTGCAAGGAAATCGGGTTGAGATTCTTTTTGTTTGCATGCAAGGATGCAGCAGGAAGCAATCGTGAATAATAGAAAATATTGTTTTCTCATATAGGTGTTTTGAAACAGAAAACTATTGATTTTTTCTCTGAAAAGAATTTCTTTTTTAGGAAAGGTTATTTGTTTTGCTGCAAAAGTATTTCATGGCTCAACTGTTGTCTTCACTTCCCTCAATGAAAGAAATACTAAATACTGGCGCATGTCTTCCGACTTGTGCCATCCTTTACTTATTTTAAATAGTTTGGGATCAAGTAAGACTAATCCACATGGTAGGAGACCAGCGCCAGATGGAACAGTCCGGCTATATTAATTGGCACAAGTGATCCGTTAGATTCTCTTGCTCATTACTAAAAACTTCTGCATATTCAATGAAAGAATTTGTAATCAGATATGTACAATTTGAGTAGTGCTTCTTATGAATTTTTGTTTTAATAATAAATTATAAGAAAAAGGTTTGTTTTTGAAAATTAATGTATATAAACTTTGTTTCTAAAACCTTTAAACTATGAAAACAAGAAATCTTTTATCGGCAATCCTTGTACTTACAGTTGTATGTATGAGTTTTATTCCAAATCACAAGTTTCAAACTAAATCAGTAAAATTAAAAACTGCAAACGGGGCTATGTTAACCCTGGAAGTTATCCCGGCAGTCGGAACCGGTGCTTATGAATACACAGTTGAGGTTACAGGTGCAAACCCTGATGCAGTTGGTATCGATATTCCTCTTGATTTTAATGGGGAGCATACTAATACCCCTATTACTGTTCCATTAAGCGGTGGCTATGGTTTTGTAGATAATCAAGCATCATTTGTTGTATCAGAAGTTGAAATTAATCCTGGTTTTAGTTATGATTATCCCACTTACCATTTCTAATTTTATGATTTTAAAGAAGGGCTAATTATGATAGCCCTTCTTTTATATTCCAGTCTTACTGACTAATAGGTTTATAAAAATTACTATCTTTAAAACAAAAACGTGAGGCTTTATTTTGTATTTCTTCATCTCATTTTATCTAATTTCTCATTTGCACAGTGTAATACTAAAATTATAACTGATTACAATTTTACGATGTGCAAAAGCAACTCTATTCAAATTAATTGTAGCGCACAATGTAAAAATTTTCAATGGCTGCCTGCTAAAAACATTAATGATGTTACTGCAATAAGCCCTATTGTTACACCCGATACCACTACTACTTATTTTGTAACGGCTGTTGATGCGAATGGCTGCTTGAATAAAGATTCTATCACAGTTAATGTAATTAACTGCGATGCACCCG
>CAIVCF010000226.1 GCA_903904335.1 uncultured Chitinophagaceae bacterium
GGGGTGGTTGCAGGAAATGATGTGTTGCTGCATTGGGAGCCCAGGCAATTCTTTACTGATAATACAAAGTTGAATGCTGTTTGTAAACCGGATACAACCAGAACCTTTTATTTATATGCCGATTCAAAATATGGTTGCGGTACGGGATTAGATTCTATGAAAATATTTGTTACACCCGCTGCCGTTATTACGCCAACAACAAATCCTTCCACTAATAATTCTCAAATTATTCCTAATGCATTCTCACCAAACGGAGACGGCATCAATGATACATGGGAAATACCACTACTAAAAACCTACCCTAATTGTTCTGTTGAAGTATATAACAGGTATGGACAATCGGTTTTCAAATCCATCGGATATAACAAAAACTGGGATGGGACTTTGAACAATCAACCATTACCAATCGGCACTTATTATTATATTATCAAAACAAGCCCGAGTGCAAATCTTTTATCAGGTTCTGTATTGATTATTCGATAAATGATTATTAAACCGGCACAAGTATCTTATTGGTGTCATCCGTTACTTATTTTAAAATATTTGAATCAAGTGATAATAAAGCATAGGTCAGGAGGCTTGCACCAGATGGAGAAAATAAGAAAAAGAAGGAAGGGACAAGAAACAAGGAGTCAAGTAACAAGAAACAGGGAACAAGAAACAAGAAACAAGAAACAAGGAGTCAAGAAGAACGGGAAAAAAGACATATCTACTTCAATATTGCTAAATGATAGAAGCTCCGATGTTTTAAAAAATTGGAGCTTCTATTTTATTTATTCTAATTAGAAACAAGATCACCACAAACGTCTCGGGCAGCTGTCTCCGTATTTATTGCCCAATAAAAATCCAACGAGTATTTCGTGTGTTCCTTTACTTACGGTGTTTAATTGAGAAGTAGTAATATCGTAGGAATAACCGATATTGATATTGTTATTGATATTGATGCCTATCATGGCTGCGAAACCATCCTGGATTCGATAAGATCCGCCCACCCATAAAAGATCTAAGTATTGAAATTTTGCATTGATGTCAACACCAAGTGGTAATGGATTGATATAACGTAACAATACTGAAGGAAGGAAACTGATATCATCACTCAGCATCATTCTGTAACCTGCAGTTAAAAAAGTATGCGGCAGCAATTTACCGGTTTGCAATCCGACTGTATTGTTGGAGAAAGTAACATCTTCAGGAATGATCTGCTGAAAAGACAATCCTACAAAATAATCTTTTGAATACAACCATGCACCTGCACTGATATCGGGTTTTATTTTATTGATGATACCGCTGCCCGATACGGCGGGATCGACTGTTGTTGCAAAATTGAGTTTATCTGCATTTAAACTTAATTGCGAAATACCCGCTGAAATACCTACTGCCAAACTGGTTTGAACATTTAAACTTAAGTGATAAGCATAAGTGCCGTAAGCAGTAAAACGATTCAAAGGCCCTGTTGCATCATTGATCACCGAGAAACCAACACCGGCATGAGGCTCAGGTGCTGTATACGTTTGCCAGTAGGCTTGTCCTCTCGGATTTTTTCCTTCCGGCCCAAATGTAGTGGCAGTCTGCCTTTCATCATAATCACTTTTATGAAGTGGCCCCTGGATGGTTAAATAAGTAGTGATAGGTGCATCTTGTAAACCTACCCATTGCAAACGATGGCTTGCTTTTACATCCCAATAATTTTCAATACCCGCAAGCGCAGGATTGATGATGTAATTGTTCATGATATATTGGGTATAATAGGGGCGTTGCTGTGCATTGGACGATAGACCAAATAACAATAAGAAAAAAACTATGGAATATGTGAATCTTTTATTCAACCGACTGGTTTTTATTTTATCCTGAATTGCCGCCACAAGATAAGAAGATTAACGGATTGCGACGCAACGAAGATACCATGAGATTAAATTGCCGGTATTATAAACATTTTTCCAGAACATCTTTTAACATGGGTTTTTACTGAAACGAAATTCAGGATATAAAATTATCTGATAATGGTAATGGAGCCACTGATGACCGCCCTGCCATTTTTTGGATTGATAATATAATAATAGGTACCCACAGTTAAAGGTTGCCCGTTGATGGTTCCGTCCCATTCTGTTTGATAACCGTTGGAATGAAACACAAGCTGACCATATCTGCTATACACATCAACTGTTGCACCGGGATACGTATCTAAGTATTTTATTTTCCAGGTATCATTGATACCATCACCATTAGGTGAAAATGCATTGGGCACCACAGGAGGGAATAAAACAAAAACACTTACCGTATCGTTTCTTGAACATCCTTCTTTTGTGCTTGCCGTAAATGTATAAGTTACATTAGATAGCGGAGAACATACAGGATTCAACACTGTATCGCTGTTGAGATAAGATGGCGGCGTCCACAAATAATTCAAAGCACTATCAGTAACAACAGGTGTCAGGATATCACTCTTTCCCAACAGAATATATTTATCCGGTCCTGCATCCACATAGCTTGGCATTGGATTAACGGTTAATGTATCTGAAACACGAACAAGGCATCCCGGTTTAGATTGCACCAACAATGTAACAATATATCTTCCTGCAACTTTATATAAGAATGCTGTATCCGGACTTATGCTAGTGGCATTATCAGGCGTTCCGAAAAACCATTTATATTTTAATGCCTGATTGAACTGACTGCCTGCAAGGCTTATTACATCACTTGCTAAGTTTACAATACTTGAATCGCAGAATGAATGTGCACTCACTTGTATTGTAGCGGCCAATGTATCCATCAATATCGGTGTGGTGGTATTAAATACAGAACTGCAGCCACTGCTGTCTTTCAATACCAATGAAGGATAATAAATACCTGATTGCGGATAAAAATGCTGTACGATTGTATCTCTTGTTATTTGAACGGAACCGTCATTGAAATCCCATGCATACGAAGAAGTATTTTTTAAAGAAGCAGATAAAGTAATGCTTGCAGGAGAGCATTTTTGATAAGCATCTGCACTGATCTTTGCATAAGGTCCTAATATGGTAATATACTGCAATGTTGAATCAACAACCCCGTTGATATATCCATATAATTTGATGGTATAAACACCGGGCTGATTGTAAGTATGGCTTGGATTCTGAACATTACCTGCAATACTGCCGTCACCGAAATTCCAACTGATGGAATCGGCATTCACGATCATTCCATTTGTATTTGGATACATCACCAATGGCGGGCAACTGTTACTGTCGATATAATTTGATTCATACGTAAAAGGCGTGTACATTTTGTTAACGGGTACATATTGAACAGATGTATCGGCACATTTATTGACGGAATCCCTTGCAATCAATGTTACCGTATCCAAATTGATATTATTGTATTTGTACACGACTTGTTTTGAAGAGGTGTCGGTATAATTATTATTGCTGAAGGTCCATAAATAATTAAGCTTGGAACAATTAAAAGTATCGGATGTATTTAAAAATGTGGTAGGGATACCCGGATTAACCGGTGACGGAGACCATTGGAAATTTGCTTTGGGTCCGTAAATGATCATCGCTGTTGCAGCACCGGATGAAACTGCAGTGCATCCTCTGCTGTCAGTAACTTTTAGTGTTGTAACAAAATTGCCGGGCTTTAAATATTTATGTAGGATGGTGGCTGAATCGGCAACATACAAAACACTGTCATCACCAAAATTCCAAACCCTTTTATTGATAGTTAGGTTTTTATTGATAGAGGAGGTATCAATAAAATTATAAGTTGACTGAAAACAACGGGAGGTATTAACGATCATAAAATCTGCTGAAGGACCTACGATGGTAAGTGGAACAATATTAGTAGTATCCGTACAGCCAAAGTAAGTTGACTGAACAATGGCTCTCAGATCTTTTTTGTTGCTGTTGAGATTGGTCAATATACTTGTATAAGTATCCGTCGGGTTATTGTTATTCGCAATAGAAGTTCCTGTAAAATCAGAGCCATCACCGTATTGCCATTTGAGTATCGTATAACCGTTTACAGATTGATAGGGATTGATAATTAGATTGTTTACAGTCAGCGCTAAAGAATCGCTGGCACAGGCTTGTGCCGTATTGCTATTTAATACAGGTTGTTGTTTCAATAAAACATAAACAGTGGCAGAATCAAATACTGTGCATGGCCCATAGCTCCCGGAGACCGTTACCTTGTATTTTCCGTTGCTTGTAAAATTATGTGTTACCTGTGTGGTGGAAGAAGGTGTTGTTTCAATACGCCCATCACCAAAATTCCAAATTGTTTGTGTAGTGTATTGCGAGGTTTGATAAAAGTTCACAATATCTCTGGCACCATCACAAGAATTGACAACATTGGTAATTTTTGTAAATGGCGGTAATACAGTTATGTTGTTGATCTTTCTTAAAGTATCACCACAACCGCCGTTGTAAGCAACTAATGTTACTGTAAAAGGACCTATTCCGGAATATTGGTGCGTAACAGATTGGTTATTGGATGAAATATCTGTAGCTGTATTATCACCGAAATTCCAATACCATCTGTCTGAATTAATAGAATTACTTGTAAATACTATTGCTGTATTGCCGCAAACTTTAGCTGGGGAAATGGTATTGGCAGTATAAGAAAAATTGGCTGAAGGCTTTGAAATGACCGTGATGTTGTTGTTTAAAAAAATGGTTGCTGAACAACCGCTGATGGTAGTATAGGTAAGGCTTACAGGATATTGTCCTATTTGATTATACGTATGTGTGGGTTGTTGTTGTGTGGAATTGAATCCATCTCCGAAATTCCAGGCGAAAGTTTTTATCTGGTCTGCATTGGTTGCAGCGAATGTTACTGTATATCCGGTGCAACCTCTGAACGCATCGTTGGAAGAGGGATTGATCGTATAGATACTGATAACAGGTTTTTGTATCGCCAAAGTTTGGGAAGCAGAAGCATTGCAACCTGCTTTGTCTGTTACCGTAAGATTGATCTGATAATTATTATTGGAAGCATAAATATAAGTTGGGGTTTGCACTGTTGAAACTGCAGTTGGATCATTTGCATTAAAGTTCCATAACCATTTTGTTGCTGTATGGCAGGTATCTCTGAATGAAATGATCGCTGTATCGCTGCAGATAACATGCGAATTGATAATGAATCCGGATAATACAGGTGCCTGATTTACCACGATCGTTTTTTGTGCAGTGTCTTTACAAACGCCGTAGGTATTGATCAGTCTTGCCGTCAGGTTTCCGGGTTGAGAGAAAGTTTTGGAAACACTGTTGCCGCTGTAATTATTCAAATAATTATCTGCACTGAAACTCCATTGCGAAGAAGAAGGAATGACAGAACTATTATTTTGAAATGACGTATTTGTATTACTGCAAACAGGAGAAGTGACTGTAAAATCAGTATTGAAATCAGATACATTCACCAAACCTTTCATCGTTGAGATACCACTGCATCCGGCTACCGTTGGATCATTTAAAATCAATGAAACATCATAGATACCCTTTTGGGCATAAGTATGCGAAGGTGCTTTAAGATCAGAAACAGTGCCATCACCAAAATCCCACAAATAGTTTGCAACCTGATAAATAATATTCGCTGTTTTAAAATTTACTGATTGGGAAGGTTTGCAAACAATTGGTTTATCAACCGTAAATGATGCGTTCAAAGGCTGCAATGCTTGAGTGATATTGATTTTCTGTGCCGAATTCTGACAACCGTATGTGGTGGTAATGATCAATCTCGGATTCAGGTTTTGCGCTGTTGTGTAGGTATGAGAAATGGTATCTGTTCCTGAAACTGATTTGGTGGAGCCATCTCCAAAGTCCCAAAACAAACTCCTGATATTTCCGTCATTCGCCGTAGAGTTGCTGGTAAATATAACATTGAAAGGTGTACAGCCTTTTGATTTATCTACTGAAAAATCTACGGTTGGTTTTTTATAAACACTGATTTGTAAACTTTTTGTTGCTGTTTGACCGCCATCGGTTACTGTCAGCGTAACTGTATATTCTTTTTCTTCAATGTAAGTAGCTGCTGCATTTAAAAATTGACTCGTTATATTATTTCCAAGATCCCATTTATAGATGGCATTGGCCGAGGCACCTGTTGTAAGATTTTTAAAGGATACGATGTAGGGCGAACAACCACCTGTTTTACCATCAGATGTGGTAAAATCTACCGCTAATTGTGCCGAAACAGTAAGCGCATCAGCCACAAAAAATATAATAAATATTATATTTTTCATAGCAAGACAGCTATTATGCATGAACCGCAAAAGTCGCTATTCATTTTTTATAGGATTGAATTATAGAGCCTTCTCTATTACTTTGTTGCTTATTATTACATTATAAATGCTTTAATTTTAGTATATTAATTAACAACTAAAAGCATCCCTTTGTAGTAATAATAACGATAAGATAAGCTTTTTTGTTGCTTTGCTGCATGGTCTGCAAATAATAAACATCACATTCAACTTATATTTGTGCTTACACTCCTGAGCAAGTGTATATAAAGCAAGCAAATGACAGCCGAGCAACAAAGACTTAAAGTAAATGCTGCAAAAAAAATTCCTTTAGAACAGTGGGGGCCTTATTTGTCCGAAAGGCAATGGGGTACTGTTCGGGAAGATTACAGCGAGAATGGCGATGCATGGAATTATTTCCCTTTCAGTCATGCACACAGCCGTGCCTACAGATGGGGTGAAGACGGATTGGGCGGCATATCAGATTTCTTCGGCAATCTTTGCTTTTGTGTTTCGTTGTGGAATGGTAAAGATGCCATCCTCAAAGAAAGATTATTCGGATTGGGAAATAAAGAAGGCAATCACGGGGAGGATGTAAAAGAATTATATTATTATCTCGATAATATTCCTTCGCATTATTATATGCAGATGCTGTACAAATATCCGCAGGCAGCATTTCCTTATCAGCAGTTGATCGATGAAAATAAAAAACGCAGTAAGCTTGAACCCGAGTATGAAATATTAGATACCGGCGTATTCAAAGACAACAAGTATTTTGATGTTTATATTACTTATGCAAGATGCAGTAAACGGGATACTGCTATTGAAATAAAGATCGTTAATCGCGGAAAAGATACAGCTCCCATAACGGTATTACCAACACTGTGGTTCTTTAACCGGTGGCAATCACGAGGATTAGATAAAAAACCTGTCATTAAAGAAGTGGGTGAGGGGGTTGTGAAAGCAACGCATGAAAGATTGGGCTCTTACTATTTGTATTATACAAAAGCCAATGATCGATTCTTTACAGAGAATGAAACCAATTCGGAAAAATTATTTAAGACCCCCAATGTAACAACATTTGTAAAAGATGCATTTCATGAAGCAGTGATCGAAGAAAAAAATATTGCTGCATTACAGGCCAAAAAAAGCGGAACCAAATTTGCACCTGTTTATGAATTAAAAATAGCAGGTGGTGAATCCAAATCAATTTATTTACGGTTAAGTGATGTGTTGATGGATTCTCCTTTCTCGCAGGGCTTTAATAATATTTTCAAACAGCGCAAAGAAGAGGCAGATGAATTTTATGATACCATTCTTCCTAAAAATATTTCTGCTGATATGAGAAATATTCAGCGTCAGGCATTGGCAAGTTTATTATGGAGCAAACAATATTATTATTATGATATTGAAAGATGGATCAGTGGAACGGATGGTATTGCACATGAAAGCGATCAACGTAAAAAAGGCCGTAACCATGATTGGGAACATTTAAAAAATCAGGACATTATTTTAATGCCCGATAAATGGGAATATCCCTGGTATGCCGCATGGGATTTAGCTTTCCACTGCATACCCATGGCAACCATTGATCCTACATTCGCCAAACATCAGTTGACATTGATTATGCGTGAATGGTACATGAAACCTGATGGACAATTGCCCGCATACGAATGGAATTTCAGTGATGTGAATCCGCCTGTTCAGGCCTGGGCTGCATTACAAGTGTATCATATCGAAAAAAATAATACCGGTAAAGGCGATCTTAATTTTCTAAAAAAGGTATTTCATAAACTGCTCATCAATTTTACCTGGTGGATCAATCGAAAAGATCCAAACGGTAATAACATTTTTGAAGGAGGTTTTTTAGGATTGGATAATATCGGTGTATTCAACAGAAGTATTCAATTGCATAGCGAAGCGCAATTAGAACAGGCAGATGGTACAAGCTGGATGGGTATGTATGCATTGAATCTGATGGACATCGCTATTGAAATTGCCATGCATGATGAAGCGTATGAAGATACCGCTACAAAATTCTTTGAACATTTTGTATTGATCGCAGAAGCATTGAATCAATTGGGATTATGGAATGAGGAGGACAAATTTTTTTATGATACTTTGGGAACAACAGGAAATAAACCTATTCAATTGCGTATTCAATCCATCGTTGGGTTAACATCTTTATTTGCTGTTTCCATCATTGATAAAAAAGTTTTTCTGAAGTTACAGGATTTTACAAAGCGCATCAGTTGGTTTGAACAATACCGTTTAAAGAATAATAAATTCTGGCCCAATGAAGAAGGGGAAGATGAAGAAAAAATGCTGATATCCTTGATTCCGAAAGAACGTTTGATTGCTTTACTCCAAAGATTATTGAGTGAAACAGAATTTTTATCCCCGGGTGGAATAAGGGCATTATCAAAATATCATGAAGAAAATCCATATTCAGTAAACATTGAGGGAAATGATTATTCCATTCAATACGATCCGGGTGATTCTACATCTGATTTTTTCGGCGGCAACAGCAATTGGCGTGGCCCTGTTTGGATGCCCATCAATTATTTGATCATTCAAAGCATAAAAAAATTCGGTGAATTCTATGATGATACTTTGAGTATTGAATATCCTACCGGTTCCGGAAAATTATTGGAGTTGAAAGATGTGGCGAATGAGATCACTAAACGGGTGATCAGCTTATTTGAATTGGACGAAAAGAATAACCGTAAGTCAAATGGCGATCAGAATTGGTTTTATCAGCTTCCGGAAAATAAAGACCTTGTCTTATTTTATGAATATTTTCACGGTGATACAGGTCGTGGGTTGGGTGCAAGTCATCAAACAGGATGGACAGCTGTCATTGCACAGTTGATCAATGAAACTGCTGAAAAAGAGATATATGCCGAAAAGCATGTTCATAAATCTTATGAAGAAGAAGATTGAGCTACTGTAACAAAATAAAAAAACCTCATTCATTGAATGAGGTTTTTTTATTGGAATTATGATAAAAGATTAATGTCTCTCTCTGTCATAATGATCTCTGTTGTCTCTGCCGCGATCATGGTCTTCATATCTTTTAACTTCTCTTCTTTCTTCGAATCGATGGTTGTCTCTGTAATTATCATGCCTGTCATAATCATATCTCTCATTGTATCTCGAGTTATTATAAGCAACAACGGGTTGATGACAATTATGGTCATAATAATTATTTCTGTATTGCGCATAACGCTCTCTGTAGATATCTCCGTGCAGATAAGGCCTGTCGCCATACACTGGCAACTTTCTGCAGTTGTACAGATCAAATCCAGCATACATGCCTGGTAACCTTGAAGAGAATATCCAGTTACCACCATCCATGTAAATAAATTGTTGCAGGCGCACATTATAATAAGCATCTATTTCGGGCATATAATAATATTCAGATTCAGCATATCCGCCGGAAATCCATGCAGGTAAACCTAACCTAACATTTACATTAACACCAAACTGTGCATTGCTGTAATTCATTACTGAAGTACTTGCAACAAATACGGTAAGTAGAATTAGCTTTTTCATAAATCAAAGTTTTATAACCATACAATTCCAAATGCAATGCCAGAAATGTAAACGACTGTTATAAAAATGTGAATGCGTAAATAATCAATTGAAGAACTTATTGCGAACTGTTTTACTTTTAATCTTTATTTACTGATAATTATGACCCCTGAAAGAACAGAAAAATTATTGAAAGTATTAAGTCAGCGCCAATCTAACTTGGCTGTTGTGATGGAGAATGTACAGGACCCGCATAATATTTCTGCAGTGATGCGAACCTGCGATGCTGTTGGCATTCAGGATATTTATATTTTGAATACAAAGATTCCAAGGCATAAAAAATTCGGGCCGAGAAGCAGCAGCAGTGCGGCAAAATGGTTAACAGTTCATCAGTTTGAAGATGCAACAAGCTGCTTTGAAGAATTACGTAAATATTATCAAAGAATATTGACAACACATTTATCAACCGGCGCGGTTAGTCTCTACGAAATTAATTTTACTGAAAGTGTTGCACTGGTTTTCGGTAATGAACATTCGGGTGTAAGCGATGAAGTAAGAGCTTTGGCTGACGGCAATTTCATCATTCCCCAAATGGGAATTATTCAGAGTTTGAATATTTCTGTGGCATGTGCTGTAAGTATTTATGAAGCGCATCGTCAAAAGAAACAGGCAGGTCATTATCAACAAGTATCATTGCCGAAAGACAGAATGAATGAACTGATGACGGAATGGGGTTTTGCAGATGATGAAGTATCAGATACCAATTTAAACGAATGAAAAAATTATCAGGAATAATTATCTTTTTGTTGATGATGCATGTTTCATTCAGTCAGCAAATCAAAAAAGTGAAGATCGGTGACGTGCTGAAGATGATTGATACAAGCAGTTCTCCTTTAGTCATCAACTTTTGGGCAAGTTGGTGCAAGCCATGTGTGCATGAGATATCATGGTTCGAAAAGAATATTATTCCGCTGGAATCAAAAGGAGTGAAGTTGATCCTTGTAAGCCTTGATTTGAAAGAAGATTATCCCAAGGCCATTGCCGCATTTGCAAAAAAAGAAAATTATCAATCAACCATCATTTGGTTGGATGAAACAAATCCGGATATGTTTTGTCCGAAGATCGATAGATCATGGGATGGTGCGATTCCTGTAACCTTAATGGTGAATAATAAAAAGAAGTATAAACAATTCTTTGCGCAGCAATTACCTGAACCAAGATTGAAATCAGAACTGCAGAAATTGATAGAGTGATATTATTTTTCTTTTTCTTCCAATTCCCTTTTCTCAACTTCAGCCTGCAAATAAGTGATGCTGACATTCAATTCAAAACCGATCAATAAGATCAATGAGTTGAAATACATGATGAGCATGATGATCAAGACTGTTCCGATGGATCCGTAAATTTTATTATAACTGGCAAAATGATTTACCCAATAAGAGAATCCTAAAGTGGTGAGTAAGGTTAATGCTGTTGCCAATATAGAACCCGGAGAAAAAATATCCCATCTCTTTTTTACAGATGGTGCGAATTTGTAAATGAAAGCAATCCCGAAAAAAAGGACACTGATAATAATGGTCCATCGTACTACATTCCACCAGGGAATCAGTGTTGCTCTTTGGTAATGAAATATACCTTTTAAGATGCCTGCTAATTCTTGCTGTCCAATCAACACCAATGCAGACGCCAATACCAGCACAATTAAAATGGCAGTTAAACGAAGTGCTCTCCAACGTTGGTGCAGAAAAAAATTTTTCTTTTCTGAGATCGATTTATCAAATGCACGGATGATACCGATCATGGCATTGGATGCATAGAACATCAATAAAATAAAACCGAATGAAAAAACACCCATGTGTTTTTTAAACAATTCAGTAATTAAATTCTGTATGAGTGTGTAAGTGGTTGAATTAGGTGTTAAGTCTTTCAGCAACCCTAATATTTGCGCTTTTACATTCAACGATTCCGGCAATAAAGGAATGATGGAAAATAAAAACAACAATGCTGCCGGCAATGCCTGAATCAAGTTAAATGAAATGGCAGCAGCCCTTTCGTTCAGGCCGATCTTATTGATCTGCTGGAAGAAAAACCGTACAACATCATATAACGGCAATCCTTTGAATCCGGGAATGATTATTTTTTTGCTTTCATAAATGATAAAAGCAATAGGTGGTGATTTGTATATGATGCGCTCGAATTTTGTCACTTTTCTTCCAATTGTTCTTTTTGTTGTTTTTTAGCCATATAAATGTCCAATGCTTTTTGATATTCTTTTGCATATTGATTGTGTTCTGCAAAATTGGTACTGAAATGGTGGTAACCGCTGAAGTCACTTTTGGCAACAAAGAAAAGGTAATCAGTTGTAGGAGCATTCAAAACAATATCAATCGTTTTGGGTGATGGTGTGCAAATAGGTCCCGGCGGCAGCCCTTTATTTCGGTAAGTATTATAAGGAGAGGGGTTGGTCAGATACTTGTCATAAATACGGGTCAATGTAAAATCCTTCATCGCAAACTTAATGGTTGGACAAGCCTGCAATGCCATTTTCTTGTTTAGTCGATTGATATAAACGCTGGCGATCTTATACCTGTCATCATCTTTATTCGTTTCTTCTTCCACGATCGATGCAAGAATATATGCATCAACAGGAGTGAAGCCCATCTCATTTGCTTTTTTTATTCTGTCATTCTTACTCCAGTAACTAACATTGGCATCAAACAGTTTATTGAAGATTTTTCTTAATGGTGTATTCCAGTAAAAAGTATAGGTATCCGGAATGATCATTGTAAATACATTATCGGGATTTACATTGTACTGTTTTACTGAATCAGGTGAGTTTAAAAAATTCATCACTGTTACAGAATCGTTGGCAAAACTTTTACTGATCAGTTTGGCAAGGTCTTCTTTCAATCTCAGTTTATTGATCACCAAATTGATTTGTGCCTGATGATTGTTCTTCAGCATCCTTGCAATATTGAGCATGCTTTCGCCTTTCTTTACTTCATACTTGCCTGCTTTTAATTTATCCCACACATGCAGTTGAGAAGCTACTAAAGAAAAAAGTGTTGTGTTTCTTACGATATATTTTTGATCAAGCACTTCCAACACAGATGCTTTATCTGTCTTGCCTTCTTCAATCACAAAATATTTGTTCTTTTCTTCAAATGCAGTGCCCGAAGAAAAAACCATCCATGCAGAAAAGGCACCAACTGCAAGGATAATAAAAATGATGAATGTAAAAAATCGCTTCATAAAACTTCAAGTTAAAATAAAAAACCCTGTCTGCAAATTACAGACAGGGTTCGTTATGCATCAATGAAATTATTTTCCTTTTTGTTGTGTTGCAGGAACCGTATTAGCCGGAGTGCTTTGAACCGGTGCAGGTGCCGTATTGCTTGTATTTACTTTTTGTAAAATAGAAGTATCAGGGCCTTTGGTACTGCCTTTGAATATCAAAGTAGAGAATATTGCCAAAACAGCAATAATAGATGCAAACAGCCATGTTCCTTTTTCCAAAACATCGGTTGTTTGTTTAACACCCATGATCTGGTTGCTGAAACCGCCAACATTGCCGGCTAATCCGCCACCTTTGGGGTTTTGCACTAATACAATAAAACCTAAAGCTACACAGGCAATCACGATCAATATCACAAATAAGATAGTCATACTACATTCCTTTTAATTGTTGAATTTTGGCGGCAAAGTAAGAGGATTTTTCAGGATCTAAAAAACTTAATTTAATATAGAGCTGAACAGCCTTGTCAATCTTGCCTTGTTTCACAAAGACCTCTGCCATGGTTTCGGTGGCAATTTCTTTTGCTTCGTTTGATGTTTGTGCAATACCCTGTATGGCTTTTTCCAATTCAGGATCGGTTCCCAGATCCTGTGGATTAGGATTAACAGTTTTCATCTTCTTTAACCAATCAGTAAACTTCAATAACTGTTTGGTGAGCTTATCCTGCGGTTGCTGTGTTAAATCAACCTTGATTCCCTGCGATGCAAAATAATCAATGGTGTAATAAGGTTCCATTTCAAAATCAAGCTTTGCATTTTCTTCCACAGGTTTCTTAAAATCGGAAACCTGATGAGAAAGAAGTGATGCATATTTTTCCATTTGATTTTCTGCGGGATCAAAAATATTCTTTTCAAAATTCCCGGGAAATGTGGGAGGAAGTGGTTCTGTTGGCTGAACAGATTTTGTAAAAGTTGATGTTTCAAGATCAATGGATCTCGGAACAGCTTCAGTTCTGGCTTCTGGAACAGGTGCTGTGATCTTTTCTTCTTTTCTTTCTTCAATATTGTGCAGCATCTCCTTTACAGATTCTACAGTTGGCATTTCCTGAATATGAGGAATAAAAGCTTGATACTGATTATCGGGCTCTATGGTATCGGGAACGATAAAAGACTTTATTTCTTCCTCAACGACCGCAGGTTCATTGGCTTGAGTTGTTGTTTGATGCTGCGGATCAGAATCAGCAATTTTTAAATTCTTTGTTTCTCCGTTCATCAATTGATATTGCAGCCAGTTTGGATTGACAAAGAATACCGCTGTTTTTTGTAATTGTGACAGTGCTTGTGAACTGTTATCCTGCTTTAATTTTGCCGCAAGTGCCAATTGTGCTGCAGCGAAGTAGGGATATTGGGTTACCAAATGCGACAATTCATCAACACTTATTTCAGTAAGGTTGCTTTTTTGTGTTAAATGAAAGAGTGTTTTTTCTAATGCCGCATTCATGTGGTGAAAATACTATTTCTTAAAATAAAATATCGTTCTAAAACTCAGAATTCAATAATAATCTTTATGCTTTACCAGTTTGAAAAGATATGATTAAAAATATCATCAGTCAAAGTTCTTACTATTTCATCCACCAATTGCGCTTCTGCCTGCTGTAAGGAAAGGTTTGCAGAAAAATCATAATTGCGGCTTACATCAAAATCATCCGTTTTATCAGTAACCGTATTTTTTGATGTAACATGAACAGCAACGGTTAAACGGTTCGTTGTTGCCTGTGTTGAACTGATGCCTGATGTTGTTACAGAATAGTCAGAAATATATCCGCTGATCTGAATATTGGCATCATCATTATTGGTACGTGTTAATTTTGTCTGACTGGCAATTTTTAACTGGAGTTTGTCAGTGAGTTTGGGAGATAATTGCGGATTAATGATCCTCGCTTTGTTTTCAAAGAAATTTATTTTGACCGTTTTTAGTTTAGAATAATCAATAGATACATCTTTGAATGAGTAAATACCACAGCTTTGCAGTAAAAAGATGAAACTGATCAGTGAAAATGCAAAAAATATTTTTCGCATTTTCATTGTTGAAACGGATGAACTTTTTAAATGCATCATTTGATAATGTCTTTGTGATTCGGTTGATTATTCTTCAATATCATATTCTTTCAATTTCCTGTACAAGGTTCTTTCACTGATGCCCAGATCCGCTGATGCATCTTTTCTTTTTCCTTTATGTTTTTTCAATGCTTTAATGATCAGTTCTTTTTCTTTGTCCATGATATTGAGTGATTCCTCGATCTCTTCATGCCGCTGAATATCATCATTGCTCAATAGAACGGGTTGATTATTTGCTGAAACGGGTTGGATCAATGCAGGTTGATTCACATTCTGCTGAATTAAATGATGTTGTTCATTTCCGTTCACGGTAAAATCATTGATCAGCGATTCTTTGGTGAAATTGGCTGCAGTTCCTGCCAGTGAAGGGTTTTGTAAGATCTCCAGAAACATTTTCTTTAATTCTGTCACATCTTTTTTCATGTCAAAGAAAAGCTTGTACAATATCTCTCTTTCGTTGGCAAACTCACCGTGCGGTTGTCCTGCTAATACAGGCATTCTGTTCAGATTTTTTTCCGGCAGAAATTTTCTCAAATCATTTGCACTCAGCAAGGGTTGGTTTGACAAAACAGAAATCTGTTCTGCAAGATTCTTCAACTCTCTCACATTTCCCGGAAAAGGATAGTTAATTAACAGGTTTCTGGCTTCATCATCCAACTGAACGGGCGTTGTTTTATAACGTTCCGAAAAATCAACCACGAATTTTCTGAATAATAAAATGATATCTTCTTTGCGGTCTCTTAATGAAGGCACACGAATAGGAACTGTACTTAATCTGTAATAAAGATCCTGACGAAATTTTCCCTTCTCTGTAAAATCGATCAGTTCACGATTAGTTGCTGCAATCACACGCACATCGGTCTTCTGCACTTTGGATGAACCCACACGAATAAACTCTCCGGTTTCCAATACACGCAATAATCTTGCTTGTGTACCCAATGGCATTTCACCGATCTCATCTAAGAAAATGGTTCCGCCACTAACGGTTTCGAAATAACCTTTGCGACTGTCAACCGCACCGGTGAAAGATCCTTTTTCGTGACCGAATAATTCTGAATCGATCGTTCCTTCGGGAATAGCGCCGCAATTGACTGCAATAAACGGATTATGTTTTCTGGAAGATAATGCGTGAATGATCAATGAAAATGCTTCTTTACCCACACCGCTTTCACCAACGATCAATACAGTAAGGTCTGTTGCAGCAACCTGTGCAGCGGTATTGAGTGCGTGATTCAATGCCGGAGCATTGCCGATAATTCCAAACCTGTTTTTAATACTTTGTAGATCCACTTTATGATATTTTTTTTACTGATTCCAATATTTCTCTTTTTAAAACAGGAAGATTTTTGTGTACAATATTCCATATTGTAGCATCTTCAATTAAATCATATTCGTGTATCAGGATATGCCTGAGGCTTACAATTTTTGATTTATCTGTTATAAGAAGAATCGGGTTTAATTTGTTTACTTTATACAGTGCTTCACCAATAATCGATAACCTTCTCTCAACAGCATCTATAACGGTAAGATTATTTTGATACTCCTTCAACTCTGTAGTTTCTTTTAGATGTAATTCAATAGCTTCTATTGAAAGCAGTATATCTTCCAGATACTTGATGATATCAGTCTTCATAGATCTTGATTTTTTCTTGCTCAACTCTTTCAATGAAATATTTGTTTTTCATTTTTTCTTCAGCAACAAGATCAACTTTTCTTCCTGTTATTTCTTCCAGTTTTAATAGCAGATCAAAATAATCAAATCCTGAAACAGGGAATCCTTTTGCATCTTTTTTAAACCTATATAGAAAATCAATATCGCTGTTATCATTAAAATCGTGCGCCCTTGCAGCAGAGCCAAACACATACAGATGCTGCAACTGCATATTATTGCATGTTGCTATAATTGTTTCTAAATTATTTTTTATTTCATTGATCATTGATAATTTCCTCCTGTTATGCTTATTTATTTTTTGCTTATTAAAATGTCTGCAATCCCTTTCAGGGGGTTGGGGGTTACAATTTTCCCCAATAATGTTCCCTGTGTACATTCATTCACTTTTACCATTGCATACTCACCTGCTTTGAAAGCATAATTTTCTTTCGGAAAGATGAGCACTTTGTTTTGTGATGTTCTTCCTTTCCAATCCGCACTGTTTTTCTTGCTTTCGCCTTCGATCAAAACTTTATACACTTTACCGATGTCTTTCAAATTACTTTCTTTGGAAAGACGATTCTGCACTTCAATTATTTCAGCCAGCCTTCTTCTTTTTGTTTCTTCCGGAATATCATCATCATATCTTTTTTCTGCTAATGTTCCCGGCCTTTCGCTGTAGAAGAACATATAACTGTAATCATATTTACTGTATTCCATCACACTGATGGTTTCCTGATGATCATCTTCTGTTTCGGTACAAAAGCCTGTAATAATATCTGCCGAAATACTGCAATCGGGCATGATCTCTTTAATGCGATCCACTTTTGCCAGATACCATTCTCTGCTGTAAGTCCTGTTCATCAATTGTAAAATCCTTGAACTGCCGCTTTGCACAGGAAGATGAATGTATTTGCAGATATTTTCATGTTTTGCCATGGTGTACAAAACTTCATCTGTAATATCTTTCGGATGAGAAGTGCTGAAACGAACTCTAAGATGAGGCGACACCAATGCAACTTTTTCTAACAACATGGCGAATGTTACGGTTTCATTTTTTGTTTCATCGATCCAATGATAACTGTCAACATTCTGTCCGAGTAATGTTACTTCTCTGAAACCACGGCTGAACAGATCATTTGCTTCTGCAATGATGGAATAAGCATCACGGCTTCTTTCTCTTCCTCTTGTAAAAGGAACCACACAAAAGCTGCACATATTATTGCAGCCGCGCATGATGGAAATAAATGCACAAATACCGTTGCTGTCTAAACGAACAGGAGAGATGTCGGCATAAGTTTCATCCCTGCTTAATAAAACGTTTACTGATTTTTGTCCGCCTTCCGCTTCTTCAATTAATGCAGGTAAACTTCTGTAAGCATCGGGCCCCACAACTATATCCACCAATTTCTCTTCCTCTAATAATTTATTTTTTAAACGTTCAGCCATGCAACCCAAAATGCCGATGAGCATTCCCGGTTTTTTTTGTTTTGTTTTTCTGAATTCAGTCAATCTTTTTCTCACTGTCTGTTCTGCTTTTTCGCGAATAGAACAGGTATTCAATAAAACCAGATCAGCTTCCTCAAAATTTTTGGTGGCACCAAAACCTTCCGTATTTAAAATGCTGGCAACGATTTCGCTGTCGCTGAAATTCATGGCGCAGCCATAACTCTCAATATAAAATCTTTTTTTATACTGATTGGGGTCAGCAGTAAATGGTGCAAAAGCTTCGCCCTGCTTGGTTTCATCATGTATGGTATGCTGCAGTTCCAGTATTTCCATGTATTTGATAAAATTTGGAAAGCGAAAATACATAAAACCTTCTGTATATGCCACTTTGACAGAATCTTAACCCTTTATTTTATATTTCAACTCTTACTTTTGCTGCGCAAAAAATGTAAAGAATGAAGAAAATTATTTTCTGTTACTTAATAACGATGACCGTATTAAATGTAATGGCACAGCAAGCTGTAGTAGATAAGCTGAGAGGCGAAACATCCAGAACTATTAAAAAAGATACGGATACTACTGTTTGGAAGTGGAAGCAGGGCGGCTTATTAAGTTTTAATTTATCGCAGGGTTCTTTGAGCAATTGGGCTGCAGGAGGAGATGATTTTTCATTGTCAGTAAGTTCTTACTTCAATTATTTTTTCTTTTACCGAAACGGCAGGCATAGTTGGGACAATAATATTGATATGAATATCGGTTACGTGCAAACAACAAGTTTGGGCAGCCGTAAGAATGACGACCGTTTCGATTTTCTGAGTAAATATGGGTATAAGATGGATTCTGTAGGTAAATGGTATGTATCCGGTTTATTTAATTTTCGTTCTCAATTCTTTGATGGATATACTTATCCAAATGGTAATCCGGTATTTTCTTCTTCTGTATTATCACCTGCCTACCTTATTTTATCAGCAGGTTTTGATTATAAGCATAGCGATAAATTTTCCATCTTCTTATCACCGCTTACATCAAGGACTGTTATTGTGATGAATCAATTTCTTTCTGATCAGGGTCAGTATGGCGTTGATTCCGGTAAACATACTCAAGCACAGTTGGGTGCTTTTGCAACGATCAATTATAATAATACTTTTAAAAAGATGTTGACCTATAAAGGAAGGGTTGATCTCTTCTCTAATTATTTACTCAATCCGCAAAATATCAATTTCTTTATGACCAATCAATTGGCTTGTAAAATATCAAAATATTTTTCAGTCACTTACAGTCTGGATATGATCTATGATGATACGGTTGATTTGTTTGGTCCGAACGGAACATCACCTGCCCTGCAGGTGAAAAGCTTGGTGGGTATCAGTTTCCTGAAGCCATTGAATGTAAAAAAGAAATAAATAATTGCTTATTTGCAGCATTATTTTTTCTTCAGTGGTTCAGGAAATGCTCTTTGCTTTTCATTGTATTTTAAAATCTTTCCGTCTTTTACCAATACATCATCTGTATAATAAATGGAATCGGTTTTTCCTTTTTTATCGGTCATCTTTTCTGTGTACCATAAAGTAACCCAGGTATCTTTTTTATGGGGATAATATACGGTCATCCAGCTATCAAATTCTTTTGTTACGCTGACTGATGCATTGCGCATATCAGCAATTATTTTACTTAAGCTGTCCCTGCTTCCTTTAAAGTGAAACTTGTCAGCAATAAATTCTGCCGTATCTGCAAAATAAGCAGTGCAGCCTTTTATATCGCCGTCCACATATTTTTTTAAACAGTTTAATACAATGGCTGCATTCTTTTCATCACCCGGTTGCCAGTTGAGGGAATACTTTGCAGTAAAGGGAAATACGATAGAATCCTTTTTTACTTTGCTTTCAGTATCGGATGTTTCCGTTTTTGCTGCATTGTTACAGCTTATTAAAATGCAGCAGGCAGCAAGTAATGCTGAAAATAATTTCATGATATTCGTTTGGGAAATAAATATACTCAAAAAGTTTATTGCAATAAACTGCTATCAGTAAAACAACAGGAGATATGCAGGGCTCGGGTTCGTGTTTGCTTCCTATGAAGACTTGGTCTCCTTTTACAATCCTTCATTCATTCATTCATTTCCGAATCTGACAAGACGCAGGTACGAATCAGACGGACCAAGCCCTAAATGGAATAATTTTTTTATTATTGAGTATATTTAAGAGATAGAAACATTTTTTATCAAATAAAAAACCGGAGATGAAAAATTTTACTGCAACGATTGAAGTTGCGAACTCCCCAATAGCTATTTTCAATCATTGAAGTTTACTGCCTCCGGTGGTAATACATTAAGAATTACATTGGTAAAGAATTCTGTTACAAACTGGGCTGATCAGTACTATATTCAAATACCTTTAGATAATGCACAGAAAGATTATGCGATCGCATTGAACAGCTTGATTTCCGGAGCTTCAAATAATCATATCAATGCCGATGATATTACAACCATTGTATTTTCGGTAATTGCGGGTACAGGCCAAACAAAAACTATTAATACCACTTTCAGTAATATCAGCTTCACAAAAGCAGATCCAAGTTATATAGCTGCATTGAACTCAAAAGAAATACAGTTATATCCTAATCCTACTGTTGGTAAAACCTTCAACTGCAGTTTCTACAGCAATGCTGCACAACAGTTGACATTGCGTATAACAGATGTGATGGGAAGAAACATTGCCACCAAACAAGTCAATGCAATAGAGGGATTGAATATTGTTCCAGTAGAAATTCAATCATCAACCAAAGGAATACATATTGTAACGCTGGATGGTTCCGGTATTAAATACAATAGCAAAAAAGTGGTGCTCAACTAATCATTATCTTTCAATTATAAAAAAGAGACCAATCATATTTTGGTCTCTTTTTTTATTATCAAAAACAACTCATTTCACTAATTATTGGTTTCCTAGTTTAATGGTCAATAAATAATCGCTAATAAATTTGGTAATGTTATCTTTTCATTTAAAGATTCATGGGCATCTGCCGGCTGATAAATGATAAGTAAGAATTAAAGTAAGTATTAGTCGAAGCTGTCAGGCAATCACTTTCAACAAATTTTTTATTGCATGAGCTCGGTGTACAAGATTAGTAAAATCTTTATGCAGGATGGTAACATGCCCCATCTTTCTTCCGGCTTTGGTTTGGTTCTTTCCGTATAAATGCACGAAAACGTTTTCCATTTCCAAAACAGCATTCAAGCCCTCATATTTTGCATTGCCATTGTATCCCTCTTCTCCCAAAATATTCACAATGGCAGACGGCATGATAGCAGCAGTATTTCCCAGAGGATATTGCAGCATAATTCTCCATAACATATCATACTGACTGCAATAATTAGCTTCAATGGTATGATGCCCGCTGTTGTGCACACGCGGAGCTGTTTCATTTACCCAGATATTTTCATTTTCATCCATGAATAATTCAACAGCAAATAAACCGGGGCTCTGTAATTCTTTGATCACTTTTAAGGCAATCGCCTCAGCTTTCCAGTATGTTTTTTCAGGAATTTGTGCAGGTGAGATCTGATAATCCAATAAGTTTAAAACAGGATCAAATATCATTTCAGCAGGAGAATAAACAGCAGTTTCGCCAAGGTCATTCATAGCAACGATCACTGCAATTTCTTTTCGAATGTTCACCATTTTCTCCAACACCGAAGCTGCATTAAACCCTTTATCGATGTGACTTTCATTCATGATCACCTGAACACCTTTCCCATCATATCCACCTTCAGCTATTTTATGAACAGCTGGAAAAAATGAAGTGTAATTTGATAGATCAGTGCTATTTTCTGTGATAATGAAATCAGCACTTGGTATTTCATGCTGTTTATAAAACTCTTTTTGTTTGATCTTGTTTTTTATCGTTTTGATGGCAGATGGTTTGGGATAAATTCTTACACCTTCGCTTTCTAATTTTTCCAATGCTTCCACATTCACGCTTTCTATTTCGATAGTCAATGCATCTAAATTTTTGCCGAATTCATAAACAGCATTAAAATCCCTGATATCACCTTCAACAAAATGATGGCATAAATGTGCAGCAGGGCAATTTTTATCATTTTCCAATACATAGGTTTCCACCACATAATTTGCTGAAGCCTGCAACAGCATTCTTCCCAATTGACCGCCGCCTAAAATGCCAACTTTCATAGTAAAATAATAAGTGGCGAAGATAATCATCGCAGTTGTTTTCAGGAATTATTAAAAGTAATGTTGAAAAGCCTTTTTAGCAGTAATTCGCAGAAATGAAACGTTAAACACATAGGTTTTGCTTCAACCTGTAAATCTTCAGCATATTTTAAGCCCCTTTTTGAAGTCTGAATGTGATTAAATCAATATTTTTGATAGTATGAGAGCCTTATTTTGCGCAATTGTTTTTCTGTCATTCTTCACAGGAGTGATGGCGCAAAATTCTTTTGTTGATTTTCAGAAAAATAATCCGAAAGTGGCACAGGTTTTTCAATTGAATAAAGACACATTACAAAAGCAGTTTGCGGCAGAGCATATTCAGTGGCCGCCGAAACAATTGTATCTGCGCAGTTTTAAATACGACAGTCAGTTGGAAGTTTGGGTAAGAAGCAGTAATAAAGAACCGTTTAAACTTTTTAAAACATATAAGGTTTGTGCATTGAGCGGAAGCTTGGGACCGAAGAGAATGGAAGGAGATTATCAGGTGCCGGAAGGGTTTTATTATATCAACTCTTTCAATCCTAAAAGTGTGTATCATTTATCACTGGGAATTAATTATCCTAATGTGTCGGATGCATTGTTAAGTGATTCATTAAAACCCGGCGGAGACATTTACATTCATGGTAATTGTATCACAGTGGGTTGTATTCCGGTAAAAGATAATCAGATCGAAGAATTGTATTTGCTTGCATCATACGCAAAAGATAACGGAGAAGATTTTATTCCCGTTCATATATTTCCGGTTCGATACAATAATCCTAAGAGTTCCGAATTCCTCGTGAAAACCACCAAAGACGATCAGGAGTACCAACACTTTGCTGCACGCATCAAAGAAGTGTACGACTATTTTGAACAACACAAAAAATTGCCATTGATCTCGGTCAACAAAAAAGGCGATTATGTTGTGTTGTAAGTATTTTAATTATTGTCCAGATTTTAATCAAGAGTGTCATGAGGTTATTAACAAGATCTAAATTGTCGGGTTCCAATATATTGCTGCTATGCATTTGCTTAGTGGTGATCGTTTCCATTTTGTTGATGAATGTATTGAACACGCGTAATCTCACAGCATTGCGTTCTTCCATCGACACTTTATCCAAACCCAATACAACAATAGGCATATTGCATAACACCAATCAGGAATTGTTGGTGGCAGAAAATAAATTCAGGATGTACTTAAGTACCGGTGATTCGGTTTATAAAGATCAGTTTCTCAGTCATCTTAACCACACCATTACTAATCTTGAATTGGTACAACATACCGAAGACAGTTTGGAGATCACACAAATTCTTTCGGGCTTAGGAAAAAAAATTGAATTGGCAGATGCGATCAGTAAATTAAAACATCTGGCAGATTCTGTTTCTACAAAATTGAATACAGTGAAAATAAATTCTGTGTTCGCAGAACCTATTAGAGTAGAAAAAATAAATACTTCCATTTTAAAGAAATATTATGTGCATACAACTGATACTGTTAAAGCAGTTGCACAGAAAAAGGGATTCTTTAAAAAATTAGGCTCACTGTTTTCCAATAAGGATAACACGAATTATAAATACATAAAAAGCGACAGTACTGTTACGGCAGAAGCAGACAGTGTGAATAATGAAATGGAAGCTACTTTGAATAATGCTTCACTCGACATTCAGAAGTTTTATCAGGGATCAATAAACAGGGAATTACAGCTCAGGGAAAAGATGAATGAAAGTGAAAAAGACCTGGCAGAAACAAATCTCTCCATCATCGATCAACTCAACAGTGCGTTGAATATAGTATTGCAGAAAGAAGAACAAAAGGAGCTGAGCAGTAATAATACAGCGATACTCAACGCTGTTAATGCAAGAAACAGTATTCAAAACCTTTCTTGGGTTTCTTTTGTGATCATCATGATCATTGTAGTGATTCTGATATTCAATATCCGCCGCACCGCACGGTATTAAAAAGACATTCTTGAGGCAAGGGAAAGAGCAGAGAAATTGGCACTGACCAAGACCCGTTTCCTTAATAACATGAGTCATGAAATACGTTCTCCTTTAACTTCTATCATGGGCTTTACAGAACAATTAGAAAGTAATGAGTATGATGAAGAAAAGAAAAAATACCTGAATGCCATCCGCTCTTCATCAGATCATTTACTGCATACCGTAAACGATGTACTCGATTTTTCTAAATTAGATGCAGGTAAATTAATGCTTGAGCATGCAGCTTTCAATATTCACAATACGATCGAGGAAGTGATCTATTCTTTTTCTGTGAATGCTGACAAGAAAGGTATACAGTTAAACAGCAATTTACAGATTGAAAAAGAGATACGTGTGATGGGTGATGAATTCCGTCTTCGCCAGATATTGTTTAATCTTACGGGAAATGCGATCAAATTTACTTCTAAAGGAAGCGTGACTATTACGGCAAGTGCATTATGGAAGAATGAAACTGAAATGATTCTGAAAGTGGAAATATTAGATTCAGGAGTCGGTATTCCGCATGATCAGTTAGATTTGATATTCGAAGAATTTGCACAGGCAACAAATAATAAGATTGACGGCCGAAGATCCATTCGCGGTACCGGTTTAGGGTTGCCGATTTGTAAAATGCTGGTAGAAATGCAGGGCGGTAATATTAATGTGCAGAGTGAAATAAATAAAGGATCTTTATTCACTTTTGAAATTCCTTATACAGTGGCAACTGAAAATGATATTAAACCTGCTGCTCAAAAATCAGCAGCAAAATCAACTGCAGTACCTTCATCAGCAGAGCCTGCTTTCTTCTTTGGTAAGAGAGCATTAGTTGTGGAAGATAATGATATGAACATCATGCTGCTTTCATTATTGCTTAAAAAATATTTTATTGAATTTGATGTTGCCAAAGATGGTGAAGCAGGATTGGAATTATTCAATTCAAAAAATTATGATATTGTATTAACGGACATCAATGTCCCTAAATTAACAGGTGATCAGTTGGCTGCGGCTATCCGCAGATCTGAAGACTCTGTGAAAGCAAATCTGCCCATCATTGCATTAACGGCAAGTATTGTGGCAGATGACCTTGATTCTTATTTACGTACCGGCATTGATGATATCATGATCAAACCTTTTAAGGAAGCTGATTTCAGTGCCATGTTAAGAAAGTATCTGGATAATAAGATCGGGGCATCTATTGCATAATCATCTGAACAAAGCCTGAACGGTTTCATTGGTTTGTTGCATCAACATCACTTCTTTATTGATCAGCATTTTGTTTACTAATGTTTCGTTGTAATGACGGATGCTTAGCAGGCTTAACCCTTTTTCAACTTGTACATCAAAAATAGTATCGGCTGCTAAAGCTAATCTTTCAACTTTATCAGAATAATCATCAATACAAACCTGCACATGAATGGCGCCGGTTTGGATAAGATTAGGTTTGATTCTTAATTGTGCAAAGATTTCATAAAGCATAGCCATTGGTTTCTCCCCGACAAAGGAATAATCCCTGCTTTCTAAATGGATCAATGCCTGTTGTTCTTTTAAGACAATAATGGGAGGTAGGTTTTTGTTATGCTTTTTATGAATAATGGTCCCTGCTGCGGAAGGATCTGTAAAACACTTTACGTGCAAAGGGATCCCTTTATTCTGTAAGGGTTTGATGGTTTTTGGATGTATCACCTGTGCACCGTAATAGGCCATTTCTATTACTTCATCATAACTTAATTCATTGATCAGTTGTGCATCAGGAAAAATTTTGGGATCTGCATTCATCACACCTTCCACATCTTTCCATATCGTAACCGATTCTGCATTTACAATATTGGCAAAAACAGCAGCAGTATAATCACTGCCCTCTCTTCCCAAAGTAGTGCTTTCATTTTCATCTGTGGCACCAATAAAACCCTGTGTGATGCTGATATTATTTAATGAGGTAAAAGATAATTGATCAATCGTGGTTTTGGTTCTTTCCCAATCAATGTTAGCGTCTCTGAAATTATTATCGCTACGAATGATGTCACGTACATCAAGCCAGTTATTTTTTATACCTGATTCATTCAGATAATGACTGATGATGCAAGTGCTCAATAATTCCCCACAGCAAACGATCTGATCATAATAATAATCAAACTCCCGAACGGGTTTATCATGCAGCAACCATTCCACTTCTGTAAAAAAATCCATCAGCTGCGAAAGACATTGATTAAAATTTTTGACCAATAAATATTTAGCAGTATTGAGATGTTGTTTTTTTACAACATCGAATAATTGTAAAGCTTCTTCTTTTTTTTCGGCATAAAAAGCTTCTGCCACTTTCTCCAAAGCATTGGTGGTCTTTCCCATGGCAGAAATAATGATGATCAATTTTTCATCTTTATATTGTTGCAGGATAGTTGCGAGATTTTGAATCCGCTCCACATTGTTTACAGCAGCGCCGCCAAACTTAAAAACTTTCATTTCCGAAAATAATAGGTGATCGAATAATTTACAACGGCTGCAAAGATAAGAGGCGGTATCATGAATGATGACGAAAAGTTAACCGAACAGAAAACTTATATTTTACACGCATTAAATTGCTGCTTGTTCAAACATCAGTATTACCTTTAAGTAATTAATTCATGCTATGATGATCAATAGAAAAATATTAACACTTGACGAGTTTACCATACGTCAATTACGACAATTCCCTAAGGCAACCGGGGAATTAAGCAGCCTACTGAGAGATATCGGATTAGCTGCAAAACGTATCAATGTTGAAGTGAATAAGGCGGGGCTCGTAGATATTTTAGGTGATGCAGGTTCCATTAATGTACAGGGGGAGGATGTGAAAAAATTAGACATTTATGCGAATACACAATTTACCGGAGTCTTACAGCATGGGATCAGTTGCGCCGGAATTGGCAGCGAAGAACTGGATGAAATTGTTGTGTTTGATGATGAAGTAAGTAATAACAGTAAATATGTTGTATTGTTTGATCCATTGGATGGAAGCAGCAATATTGATGTGAATATTTCTATCGGAACGATTTTCGGTGTATATAGAAGATTAAGTGAATTAGGCAAGCCTTGTACCACAGAAGATTTTTTACAACCGGGTGTAAGGCAGGTTGCTGCAGGTTATGTGGTGTATGGTTCATCCACTATGTTGGTATATGCAACAAGGAGAGGTGTAAATGGATTTACATTAGATCCTGCCATTGGTGAATTCTGTTTAAGTCATCCTGATATGAAGTGTCCCGAGGACGGGAAAATTTATTCTGTCAATCATGGTAATTTCTTTCAGTATGAGGAGGGTGTAAGAAATTATATCAACGGTTGTCAGAAAAAGGACAAGAATAATGGCGGCCCATACACACAACGTTATATCGGCAGTATGGTTGCCGATGTTCATCGTAATCTGATCAAGGGCGGCATTTTTATGTATCCGGGAACAATTGATAAGCCGGGTGGAAAATTGCGTTTGATGTACGAATGCAATCCGTTTGCATTTATGATAGAAGTGGCAGGCGGTAAAGCAACGGATGGCAAAAGAAGAATATTGGATATTCAGCCAACAGAATTGCATCAGCGAACTCCTTTCTTTGCAGGAAGTAAAAACATGATGGAAGAAATGGAAACTTTTTATACTAAATAAATTATTGTTGAATGAAGTTTGGGAAATTATTGCTGATCATTCTGATTTGCTGTTCTTCGAAAAAAATAATTGCGCAGGAAAAGGTAGATCATCAAAAGATGAATTATTTTACCAATCCAAAACCTAATTCGATCTTATACAATGATACTTTGTATAAAGGAAGCAATCAATACTTTCAATTGTTTTACAGAACACATGATATTGTACTGATCAATTTATATCAACGGCATCAGTCCAATAAAATATGGGGAAATGTGTTGGGTATAGCAGGAACATTAACAACCACCATTGGTGTTATCATGGCAACAGCTCACAACAACAACACTTCCAATAATACGGCAGGATGGATCACTGCGGGTTCGGGACTGGCATGCAGTATATTTGGGGCGTATTTAATTCAGGCAGGGCAGAAAAATTTGGCGATGGCAGTTGCATTATTCAATCAAAAATATAACAAAACCACTGTTGGTATTGGTGTTTCGGGCAGCAGCGCCGGTTTTGTAGTAAACTTTTAAATATGGGAAAAACGATTATTGAAGTAAAAAATCTGGTTAAAAAATACGGCGATTTTGAAGCTGTTAAAGGAATCAGTTTTGATGTAGAGGAAGGCGAAATATTTGGTTTACTTGGTCCCAACGGTGCCGGCAAATCAACTACATTGGAGATCATTGAAACATTGCGTACCAAAACAAGCGGAGAGGTTGTTGTTGACGGAATGAATCTTGATAAATCTCCGAATGAAATAAAAAAGATAATCGGAGTGCAGTTACAAACAAGCGGGTATTATCCTAATTTGAATTTAATTGAATTGCTGAATTTATTTGCAGGCCTGTATAATGAAACAATTGACCCGTATGCATTGCTTGATAAAGTGAATCTGCGTGATAAATCAAAATCGAAGTTCAAGGAGATGAGTGGTGGACAAAAGCAACGTTTCTCCATTGCAACAACATTGATCAATAAACCGAAAATTATTTTTCTGGATGAACCAACAACAGGATTGGATCCTCAGGCAAGAAGAAATTTATGGGAATTGATCAAAGAAATAAGATCCAGTGGAACAACTGTTATCATCACCACGCATTATATGGATGAAGCTGAAGTGCTGTGCGAAAGGGTTGCGATCATTGACAGCGGGACAATTATTGCCATTGCATCGCCGGATCAATTAATTGATGATCTTGTTGCAACAGGATTTGAAAGACCCAAAGAAGTGAAAAAAGCAAGTCTGGAAGATGTGTTCATTCAATTAACAGGGCATGTGTTACGTGCTGAATAGAATTGTTGCAGTACAAGAGTGCGACCTGCCTATCGTCAGGCGCAACTGGGGCAACATTGAAAAACAAAAGTTCGAATCATAAATAAAAAAATCATGTCAAACGATCCGCGTTATCCGATTGGTAAGTATGAAGCCAAAGCATTTTCCAATGAACTGAAAGAACAATGGTTATTGGATATTAAATTTTTGCCTGAAGAATTGGAATTGGCTGTAAATAATTTAGATGAATTTCAATTGAACACGCCTTACCGCGAAGACGGTTGGCAGATAAAACAATTGATTCATCATATTGCCGACAGTCACATGAACGCTTATATCCGATTTAAATTGGGATTAACTGAAACGAATCCAACCATCAAACCTTATGAAGAAAAAGAATGGGCTAAAACCACAGACAATGAAACAGTGCCGGTAAATGTTTCATTAACATTATTGCATGCATTGCATCAGCGCTGGTATGCAGCCATAAAAGATTTGACGGAAGATCAGTTTGAAAGAACAGTTGTTCATCCCGAGCACGGAAGGGTAATGAGTTTATGGTTTTTATTGGGTTTGTATGCATGGCATGGTAAACATCATGTGGCGCATATTCTTACACTCAGAGAAAATAAAGGATGGTAATGGCAAGAGAATTGAAATGGAAGACCCTTTCATCAAAACAATTGCTCAAAGATAAATGGACAGATGTAAGGGCTGATGTTTGTCAGCGCCCCGACGGAACGATCATTGAACCTTTTTATGTATATGGATTTCCCGATTATACTTGTGCAGTTGCTATTACTAAAGATGGAAAAGTTATTTTAGAAAGAATTTATCGGCATGGGTTAAATGTTATCGCAACAGAATTGCCCGGTGGTTGTGTTGATAAAACTGACAGTAATGCAACAGAAACCATAGCAAGAGAATTGTTGGAAGAAACAGGCTATCGTTTCGAGAAGATCGAATTTTTGGGAAACAGTTCTGCAAATCCAACAACGACTAACAATCTGATGCATATGTTTTTGGCAACTGGGGGTGAATTTGATGCTGTACAGGAATTGGATAAGGATGAAGATGTAGAAGTTATATTAGTTTCTCTGGATGAATTTATAAAAATGACGAAGGAAAATAAATTTATTCAATCCATGCACATGACGGCAATATTTTTAGCCTTACAAAAATTGGGAAGAGTTACCATTCAATAAATATTGTATGAGAGAATTGAAATGGAAAGTATTGTCAACAAAATATGTGTATGAAAACAAATGGTTTCATGCAAGGGCTGACAGTTGCGAATTACCGGACGGAAGATTAATTGAACCTTATTTTGTGGTAGAGGTCCCGAATTTCTGTAATATGGTTATTGTTACAAAAGAGGAGAGGGTTATTTTGGTGAGGCAATATCGTTATCCTGTTGATCAGATTACTTATGAATTGGCCGGAGGTGTAATAGAAAAAGGAGAGGACCCTGCAAAAGCAGCAGTAAGAGAAATGGAAGAAGAAACAGGATATACTTCTGATACGATCGAATATTTAGGTAAAGCTGCTGCCAATCCTGCATTGATGAATAATACAGCTTATTTTTTTCTGGCGAAGAATGCTATTAAGATCGAATCACAAAATTTAGACGCCTTAGAAGATATTGATGTGGTTAGTTTTTCAAAAGAAGAATTCATTCAATTGCTTCAGGAAAATAAATTACAGCACGCTGTGCAGTTGGGTGCCGTATATGAAGCTTTGATCAAATTAGATTGGTTGCAATGGAAATAAGATAATTACAAATTAACTTCTCCCACCACAAAAACAGATCCGCAAACCAATATCATGTCTTCTTTTTCAGCATTGGTCAATGCAGCTTGCAATGCATTATTGACTGTAGGGTATGATTCCCCGATCAAGCCAAAGCTTTCCGCGTTTAGCTTTAAGCTTTCAGCCTCCAACGCTCTCGGTATTTGTGCTTTTGTAAAATAATAAGTGGCATGATGCGGCAATAATGCCAACACTTTTTCAACTTCTTTATCTTTCACCATCCCGATCACAATATGCAAATGATCATAAGTCGACAATTCCAATTGTTCGGCGATTTGTTTAATGCCATCTTCATTATGCCCTACATCGAGAACAACAACAGGGTCTTCTTGAATCACTTCCCATCTGCCATGTAAACCGGTTAATTTTTTTATTTGCTGCAATGCTTTTTGAATGATAAGTGTATCTGTTTTCCATCCTTTCAAATGCAACTGGTGTGCGGTTTCCAGAACAGTCAATAAGTTTTTTGTCTGATAAATTCCCGGTAGGTCCAGATGATAATTTTCTCTTTCATCATTGCTGTGATGCGCCACTTCAACGATGAGATGATGATGCTCATATTTCCAGTCAGCAACATATTTCTGTTCCTGTGCAAAAATGATAGGAGCGCAACACTCTTTTGCTTTTTCTTCAAACACCGGCCTTGATGCGGTACTTATTTCACCTATCACTACAGGAATATTTTTTTTGATGATGCCTGCTTTTTCAAAAGCGATCTTCTCCAAACTATCACCCAACATATTCATGTGGTCCCAACCGATATTGGTGATCACGGATAATTCGGGTGTGATGATATTGGTGCTGTCTAATCTTCCTCCCAAACCCACTTCGATCACCGCAATATCAACTTTCTGTTCAACAAAATATTCGAATGCCATCGCAACAGTGATCTCAAAAAAAGAAGGTTCAATCTCATTGATCAATGGTTGAATTCGTTTGGTAAAGTCAACAACAAACTGTTCTTCACACATCATTCCGTTCACTTTAATTCTTTCCCTGAAATCTTTTAAGTGTGGAGAAGTATATAATCCTGTTTTGTATCCTGCAGTTTGTAAGATGGCGGCGAGCATGTGACTGGTACTGCCTTTGCCGTTAGTGCCTGCAATATGAATGGATTTGAATTTATGTTGCGGATTGCCCAATGCCTCACACAAACGAACGGTATTGGTAATATCTTTTTTAATGGCAGCAGCGCCAATTCGGCTGAACATCGGCAAAGTATGATAGAGGTAATCTATTGTCTCCTGATAATTCATTCAATAAAAATAGAACAGAAAACTTAGTTTGTTACTTTAAAATTAAAAACAATAGTTCCTCTTTGTTCGTCATCATTTCCTGCATTTAATTTTAATTGTTTCGCTTTTTTCAATGCAATATTTCTGATGGCAGTATTGGTAGTGGTTGTACCGTTTAGATTCAGATTTTCATTGATCACATTTCCTGCTTTGTCAACTGTTATATCAACAGCAACTTTTGCATTCTCATTAAAATCATCCTGAAAAGTTGGTAACTGAGAAAATTTTCTTCCATTCAATCCGCTTCTAATGGTTACGCCGCTTTTACCTGTTCCGCCATTACCTGTATAGCTATCGCTGTTGGGATTGCCATTCGGGTTTCCCTGATCTCCTTTACCGCCAGCAATGCCCTGATCTTTCACGCCATTATAACTGTCTGCATTATTACCTCCATTGCCATTGGCTGTTCCGCCTTTATACAAAGCTTTCGGAACAACTGGTTTTGGTGCAGGTGCGGCAACCGTATTTTCAGAATGTTTTTTTACAACAGTTGTATTGGTTACAGGCTTGTTTTTTATTTCGGGCTTAACAATCTTTGTTGCATTATTTATTTCTTCATCTCCGTTTTCATCAGTGGTGATGTTTTGTTTGGGCTGAACAGCAGTAGAATTGGCTGGCGGAGAAACATTGGTCTGGTCTGCGTTTGATGGGGTTCCGGGTAATTGCGGTGCTATATCACCCAATCCTGTTTCGCTGTTACCAAGGTTTACTTCAATGCCTTCATCAACAACAGGCATGGGGATTTGAGGCAATGTCCATTGCAGAAAGAAAAATAAAAAAAACAAAGCTGCGCATATCAAAACTGTATAAGCTGTTGCCTTTACATTTTTTTCTCTTTCAAAATGTGCGTGCATGTTTGCGTAACTGTTCATACAAACTTAACTAAAGCGATGAGGCTTTTGATTGATGTTGAAAATTAAGTAAAGAACGCAATTGCTGTCCACGTATTGCTGTAAAGAAAGGTTAATTGTTTTCCGGCAGTAGTATTTCATGGCATCGTTCCTTGTGTCACTCACTTGTACTGTTGAAATATTATTGCGCATATCAATTAGGAATCGGCAAGCCATGCATTCTTAAAAAGGAGAGTTTGTCCCAGTAACCTCTTTGAAATATTATTTTGCCTGCTTTGATGTGAAAAAATCCGCAGCCTCTTAAACCCAAAGGATCTTTCCACTCTAAGATGGCCCAATCCTTATCTTCAAAAATATTTTCAACGATGCAAACCATTTCAGCTTTTGCAAAATCATCTGCAAACATTTTTTTAATAGCTGCTTTGCCAACAACAGGTTCATTCGCAACCTGATGATTGATGGCATCATCATGATAAAATTCTGCCAACGCTTCCGCATCTTTATGGTTAAATGCTTCTACCCATTTGGCGATAATTTCTTTTGGTCTCATTTTAAATAAAAGAAGATGCACTGATTTTTTTGAAATATTGACTACTTCCTTCCCTTAAAATCATTCATGCTTTTATAAATGCCCATCCATTTGCCAACAATCAAATCAAACCATCGTGTTGGTAGAATTCCTTTAATAAAAGGCAATGTGTATACGATACCAGGCATTCTCACAAACAATTTATTTTTTTCAATGCCCCTGACTATTTTTTCTGCAGCAATATTCGGATCAACGATCGGTATCACATTGCTGGTAACACCATCAAACATTCCTGTGTTGATATAATAAGGTGTAACCGTTGTGACTCTTACATTTGTATTTTCGTTTTCCATTTCCAAACGCAATGAATCACTCCAGCCGATCACTGCCCATTTGCTGGCAACATACACACTCATTTTTGGATTACTCACCAAACCCGCTGCTGATGCGATGTTCACGATATGCCCACTTTTATCAGCGATCATTTCGGGTAAAAATTCTTTGGTAATATGCATCAATGCATTACTATTAATGATCATCGTTCTGTCAATATCATTGTGTGAATGTTCATTGAATGATTTGCCAACAACAATTCCTGCATTGTTGATTAGAATATCAATTTTGCCAACTTCATTTTTCACTTTTAATGCAGTTGCAATAACTGATTCGGTATTCATCACATCCACCACATAAGGAATAACATTAAACCCTTGCTCTTTAAATTCAGCAACAGTGGTTTGTAATAAATTTTCATTTACATCCCAGATCACCAATGTATGTAAGCCCTTTTGCAGTAAGAGTTTGCCCATTAATTTACCAATACCCGATGCAGCACCTGTTATTAATGCTATTTTATTTTTTATTTCACTCATACTATAAAATTAGTAACCCCATTTTTTCATGACTATCAAATCTTCTTTAGCGCAATCAATAGGAGCTTTGCCCTGATAAGCTTCCTGTTCAATGATAAAATCTGTGGTACCCCATTTGCGTCCAAGATCAATGATCTCTTTTACCGGAATAATACCTGCTCCGAGAATAGTGGAAATATATTCCTCCTTTTTTGAGTCGTCTGATCTTATTTCATCTTTTACATGCATGGATACAAAACGACCGGGATATTTTTGCATGATGTCCAATGCTTTTGCGCCACCGTTGATCATGTTGCCGATATCTAATTGCTGTATCACTAATTTGGGATCGGTCTCGGTGAGAATGATATCAAATAATTTTTTGCCGTTCAAACTTTCCTTGAATTCAAAATCATGATTATGATAACCGAATTTCATTCCTGAGCGTTGACAGAGTTCACCGCTTTTATTGAACATGTCTAATAATTTTCTCAGATCATCATAATTCTTTCTGGTGCTTTCTTCCATGGAAGGGCTGATCACAAAATGTTGTCCGCATACAACAGCATCTTCCACCGTATATTTCCATGCATCTGTAAAATCTTTTTTTGCATCATCCCAATGAGTAAAACGCATTACGGTATGACCGCTGGGCATTTTCAAACCCAGATCATCCAACACTTTTCTGAACTCTTTTGCATTCCATCCATAAAATTTTCTGTCAACATAATTCGCATGTTCAACATGCACATAACCCATTTTGCTCAATTGCTGCAATGTATTGAGAGGATTGAGTTTCATGTCATCGCGAACGGAATATAATTGAATGCCTGTCAATTCACCTTTTCGTGATGCAGCAAATAATGACTGTTTTAAAAATGCAGTTCCTGCTAATGTGAGCGCACTGTTTTTGAGAAAGGATCTTCTGGATGATTTCATATCGCAATCTTTGATTTTAAATAATGATAGTTAAGGTAGTGAAGTTTTTGAAAGAAGAAATAAAAACTATTTCCTGAAAAACACATCATACGAAAAGCGGATCAACGTGCCGATGATAACGATCAAAAAGAAAATCCGTATGAATTGATTGCCTTTATTGATGGCTAATTTAGCACCGATAATTCCACCGATCGCATTGCTGATGGCCATTGGAATGGCGATACTCCAAATGATGGAACCCTTCAACATAAATAAAATAATAGAACCGGTATTGGTGGCAAGGTTTACCATTTTTGCATTGGCTGATGCATGCAGAAAATCAAATCCTAATAAGGTGATGAAGGCAAGAATTAAAAAACTGCCGGCACCGGGTCCGATGAAACCATCATAAAAGCCAAGCACCACGCTGATTGCGGCGGCATATAAAAATTGTTTTTTTATAGAATGATCTTTAACAATATGCAAACCGAAGTTCTTTTTTGAATAGGTATAAACAGCAACACCGCTTAATACGATCAATAAGATGGGTTTCATAAAATCATTATGTACCATCGTTAATAATTGCGAACCTGCGAATGCGGAACAAAATGCGATCAACATCATCATCGATAATAATTTCCAGTTCATCTGTACTTTTTTTAAGTAATGATACACTGCAAAACTTGTTCCGCTGAAGGATGGAATTTTTAAAGAACCGATCACTGATGCAACAGGATAGGTTGGAAGCAGTATTAATGCAATGGGCAATTGAATCAATCCGCCACCGCCAACAATGGCATCCACAAAACCTGCAGCAAATGCGGCGATACAAAGCAATATGAGTGTAGTGATGTCCAAAGTTTAATGTTTCAAATTAGCAATGATCAATCCGCAAATAACAACAATGCCGCTGATGAGATGCACGGAAGTGAATTGTTCTCCGAGAATCAGCACCGCTTCAATCGTACTGAAGACTGGCATTAAATTGCTGAATAAAGATGTTCTTGCAGGACCGATCCTTGCGATGGATGCATTCCAGCATAAAAAACCGATGACTGAATTACCGATACCGAGATATAAAATGGTAATGATCATTCCGTTGGTCCAATGTAATGGCCCTGTGAAATAAGCTTCGATAATATAAAACGGTAATAAGCATAAAGTACCTGTTATGAAAATCGTCACTAAAAAACTCATAGGCGAAATTTCAGCAGGTCTTTTCTTTACTAAAATACTGTAGATAGAAAATACAAAAGCACTTGCCAATATCCAGAGGTCACCTGTTCCAAAATGAAGCTGCATCAGCTTTTGCCTTGATCCGTGCGAAAGCAGTATCAGAACCCCTGCAAAGCATAATAACATTCCAACTAAACGAAAAGCATTTATTTTTTCTTTAAAAAAGATGCGGGAAAAAGCTGTGATGAAAATCGGCGCAGCAGTTGTTGCGATCAACACAAGATTGATGGCTTCGGTAAAATGTCCCGCCACATAAATGAAAGTATTGAACAGTGTTACGCCTGTGATGGCAGTAAAAAATAGATAAAGTTTATGTTGTAAAAGAATATTTTTTTGGGCAATGAATTTTTTCCATCCGATCAGAATAATAAAAATAGAAGCAGTTCCCCATCGAAAGAATGCAATGCTGATAGGCGGAATTTGTTGAGCGATCCCTCTTGCCACTACATAATTGCCCGACCAGATAATGATGGTTATCATCGCAAAAGCAAAACCAATAAAGAGATTTTTATTCGGAGATGAATTCATTTTTTATCAGGATCAATGTGCAAAATCAATTTCAAAATTTCCTTTGATCCTTTCCATCGGCGGATTGAAATAACCAAAATGCAATTGAGGGAATTCTTCATGAATTAATTCCTGTAATTGTTTTACGCCCATCATTTCACCTGTTTCTGTCACACCGATCTGCCCGAGATACCAATCAGGATCGATATTAAAATTGCGCCATTGGATCATGCATAGATCAGTATCAATAATTAATTTCCGAAGGGCTTCATATTCTTCCACACTATCCGTCATTCCGGGAAATACAAAATAATTGATGCTTGTCCATCCGCCAAAACCGCGAACCACTTTCAAGCTTTCAATAATATCCTCAAATTCATAATTATTGGGACGATAATATTTGGTATAAATATCTTTCCTTGCAGAATTGGTGCTTACACGTATACTATCCAAACCAGCTTCACACAATGCTTTTACAGCTTTAGGCATGGAACCGTTTGTATTGATATTGATGCTGCCCTTATCGGTATGTTTACGAATTTCAATGATGGCTTCACGAATGGTTTCCCACATCAATAAGGGTTCGCCTTCGCAACCTTGCCCGAAACTGATGATGGGATAAGGTGCATTCATTAAATGCGGAACGGTGAATTCAACAATTTCTTCTGCAGTGGGTTTGAATGTTAATCTGTCCTGTGTGGAAACAATTGTTTCTTCTTCCGGCTGAAAAGAAATGCAACCGATGCAATTGGCATTACAGGCAGGAGAGGAAGGCACGGGGCATTCCCATCTTGCCAATGAAAAATTTCTTGCTGCGGGACAATGATAAGTATTACAGCAATTCTCCATCAAATGTTTTACCAAACGATTGTGTGGATAGGTTTCGATCAACTGCTGTGAACCATTTTTTATTTTGGTATCATCATATCCTGCGCATTCCTGACGGATATCTTTTTCAATTCTTACAGCGGGCACATAAAATTTTTGATTCAACCAACCTGCAGCAGTATAACAAAATAAGGGAAGTGTCGGAGCATCCGGCATTGTTTCATAAGCGGCGATATATAAACCGGTATGTGCCGGTGGAATAAATGCGGCAACAGCCCAACCTTTATCGCATAAACGCATGTCACCGGTTTCTACATCAATGCCGATTGCTTTACGTCCGGGTAATTCGTATAAATTACCGCCATCGGGTAATTCGATCCATTCTTCGGTCGGGATCGGAAATGCATCCCATCCTGCACGGCCAACCGCAAATAGTGAGAGGTCTTCAAAAATATTTCCTTTACCGTCGGAGTATAATAAATAAGGTGATTGATTAAGCGCCATAATTGATAGTTGTTCGATCACAGATGAAAGATATATAACCGTGATCGGCTATATATCATCAGACTGTGTTTTTTAATTGATGTTTGCAAAAGTCGTTAAAATCCTGTTCATCAGCTTCACTTATATCGGCATCAATTTCTTTTTGTATCAGTTTGTTATTTTTGAGATCGATGGTAAGAATGCCTTCTTTCAGGATCACATTACTAACCTCGTTCCATGAATATTTTCTTTTAGGGACGGTATTGAAAACGATCTCTTCCACATCGAACGCTACTTCAGGTGTAACTTTCAATGGCTTTTCTAATATACTGGCAACCAGGTAACTAATACTCAAATAAATCCATTGTTGTTTATTCAGATACCAACCACAAGCTGCAATGAATAAAGCAAAACGATATAACACTTCATCGCCGTTTCTCTTTTTGATAAAGCAATAGATCAACCAATAGATGATGATGGCAGTTGCCAAGAAATACAGTGAAGAAAGGCTTACAATATCAGCTAAAAATCTATCACTTAAATTTTTTGCGCCTTCATAAATAAAAGCGGCGGCACTCATTAATAACATCAATTGACTGATCAGATCAATTAGTTTATGACCGGCCGGGGCTTTGGTCACAATAACATAATCGTAAGTCTTCTGAATACTCATAATCTTTCAAATCTAATAAATGCAATGGCAAATTTGTTTATTATTTGAGAAATATCATAAAACAATGTTTAAACACTGCCAACAATCATGTCATGCTATATCTTTAAGAATTACTTTTGCGCTAAAAGAACCTATTCATGAAGAAGACCCATATTATTGCATTGGTACTGATTGCGGCAGCCATCACTATTTTGATCAGTTATACCGGCAATCTCACAACTTATGAAACCATTTCTTCTGCGCAGCAGAAACAGGGCAAATTTGTGAACCTGATCGCAAAAATTGATAAGAGTCAGCCTTTGGAATATGATGCCATCAAAAACCCCAATTATCTTTCTTTTACAGCAATCGATACATTGGGTAATACAGTGAAAGTAGTATATCATAATACCAAACCAACCGATATGGAAAAAAGTGACAGGATCGTGTTGAAAGGAAAGATGAACGGCGATCATTTTGAATGCAAGGATATATTATTAAAATGCCCATCAAAATATAAAGACGATACAAAAGCGGTCACCAAAAATGTAGAATCAGGCAGCTAATTAAAACATCTAACAGATCCATAAAAATTCACCATGCAGTATATCGGCGAACATTTATTGCCCGGACAGCTCGGACACTTTTTCACCATACTTTCTTTAGTGGCATCATTAGTGGCAACCATTGCTTATTTTAAGGCCAACAGAATTATAGAAATCAATGAAAAGCAAAGTTGGATCAAATTTGCAAGAACAGCGTTTTTGATAGAGACCATTTCCGTGATCTCTATTTTTATTATCATCTATTTTTTAGTGGCCAATCACTACCACGAATATTTCTTTGCCTGGAATCACAGCTCTTTATCATTACAACCCAAGTATTTGCTGGCTTGTATCTGGGAAGATCAGTCAGGCAGTTTTTTGTTATGGAATATATGGCATTGCGTGTTGGGATGGATATTGATCTGGAAATCGAAAGATTGGGAAGCACCGGTAATGACCGCCGTTAATTTTGCACAGTTCTGTATTGCTACCATGCTGATCGGTATATATTTCTTCGGAACAAAACTGGGTAACAATCCTTTTATTTTGTGGCGCAACAATATGCCTGAACTTCCTTTGTTCAGCGATCCCAATTATCTGCAATTACCGAGAGTACATGAGGGTAATGATCTGAATACCTTATTACAGAATTACTGGATGGTAATACATCCACCCGTATTGTTTTTAGGATTTGCATCTACCATCATTCCTTTTGCCTATGCCTATGCAGGCTTGGTGAATAAGCGGCATGACTGGGTAAAAGTGGTTTTGCCATGGGCATCATTCTCAGCCGCGGTATTAGGAGCAGGCATCATGATGGGTGCAGCATGGGCTTATGAAAGTTTATCATTCGGTGGCTATTGGGCATGGGATCCTGTGGAGAATGCATCACTGGTTCCATGGATCATGATGGTGGCGGGCTTACATTGCAACCTGATCTACAGAAAGACAGGCTATTCATTGCGCAGCACTTACTTTTTTTACATCATTGCATTCATACTGGTTTTATATTCTACTTTCCTCACGAGAAGCGGGATACTCGGTGATACTTCCGTACATGCATTTGTTGGATCAGATATGAC
>CAIVCF010000227.1 GCA_903904335.1 uncultured Chitinophagaceae bacterium
CAAACCGAAACCCCAGGAATATGCCAGACTGCCAATGCATTGTTCACATAATTGTCTAAACTGTCTTTTACAAATGAAGGAACTGTTGCAGTGTTTTGTGCAACTGTCAACAATGGAATAAATAATAAAAGAACAATTATTTTTTTCATGATGATTTATTTTATTTTTAAAGAGTTGCCAACCTTTTGAAGGTTGGCAACTCTGTTATTGCATTTTACCCGGACCATATAAAACCTTACCACTTCTTATTCCATTCTGTTTGCCATCTTCAACAGAAATTTGTCCGTTCACCAACACATATTTAAAGCCCGTTGAATATTGATGAGGTTTTTCGTAAGTAGAATTATCTTTCACTTCTTTTTCATCAAACAAAACAATATCGGCTGCATAACCTTCGCGGATCAATCCACGGTCTTTCAATTGAAATTTTTGTGCGGGCAATGAAGTCATTCTGCGAATTGCTTCTTCCAAGCTAATCACTTTTTCATCACGCACGTATTTACTCAATACCCTTGCATTGGTTCCATAACCACGCGGATGCGGAGAACCCACACCAAATAAACGAATGCCTGCATCACTTGCAAACATGTTGTAAGGATATTTCATGATCGCTTTTACATCATCATCACTCATGCCGTGAAACACCATTCCTGCACCGCCCTGTTTGATCATTTCACAAACAGTCAACGCTTCTTCTCTTGCTGTATGTTTTTTTCCTTTGATCAGATTTACTTCTTCAATACTTTTTCCGTTCAATGTTGTATCAGCTCTGAAATATGCGACAACAGGATAACTGAAATGTTTCAGTTTTCTTTTTTTCAACCGTTCAATCATATAATCAACAACAACTTTTAATTGCTTGGGATCATTCAATCTGGCATTGATAGAATCCTGACCATCTGCTAAAACCCAGTCGGGCAACAATGTTCCGAGATTGGTGCTGCTGGCAGTGTATGGATATTGATCGATGGTAACATCCAATCCTTCTTCTCTTGCTTTGATGATCATGGGCAATGTTTCTTTACTTCTTCCCCAATTATTTTGTCCGCTTAATTTGAAATGAGAAATTTCAACAGGCATTTTATTTTCTCTGCCAATATGCAATGCTTCTTCAATCGCTTCAGTTACACTATCGCCTTCATTGCGGATATGGCTTGCATACACACCATTATATTTTGCTGCGGCTTTTGCGAGTAATACCACTTCCTCTGTTTTGGAATACGTGCCGGGGATATAGATCAATCCTGTTGAAAAACCAACAGCACCATCTTTCATGGCCTGCTCAACAATGCTTTCCATTTGTAGCATTTCTGCTGCAGAAGGATCACGATTGGCAGAACCCATCGCAGCTTTACGAACATCATTATGGCCGATCAACGTTGTAATATTGATGGAAGTTTTTACACTGTCGAGCATTAAAAAATATTTTTTGATGTCAACATTAGATGAGCCGCAATTGCCCGTAATTACAGTAGTCACGCCATCATAAATAAAATTAGAAGCGAGTGGATTTTTCTTTTCATCGCCTTCAATATGTGTGTGCACATCAATAAAACCGGGGGCTGCAATTAATCCTGCAGCATTAATGATTTTATTGGATGAATAATTATTGAGGTGACCGATGGCTGCAATCTTTCCGTCTTTCACGGCAATATCGGCATAGATCCAGGAGTTGCCCGTGCCGTCAATCAGTTTGGCGTGTTTGATAAGCACATCAACCTGTTGTGCATTTGTTGCAGAATAAAAAAACAGGAGTAAAAAAAAGATTTTTCTCATAGCGGTGTTATTGGCATTGAAAGTAAGAAAAGATTTTGTTTAAAGAAATAACAACACCCCTTTAGGGGATGGGGCTATCCATTTCTTCGTAATTCCTTCGTACCCTCCTGCTACCTTATTGCTGTTTTATTGCAGGCCTTTCGAACAACTCCCGAAGAAAGCAGCCGAAAGATAAGAACCGGGTAATAAGAAGGTAGCTATGAGCAGATTGTTGGTCGGGTTGCGAAAACAGAATCAATTGCGGCAATTGCCCTCCCATTCCTTACTTTTGCCAACCGAAAAATGTGCTATGTTAGATAAGTTAGATGCCATAAAAGCAAGGTTTGAACAGGTAGGTGTAGCCCTCACCAATCCTGAGATTATCAATAACCAGAAGGAGTTCAGCAAATTCAGCAAAGAATACCGTTCGCTCGAAAAGATCGTGCAGCCTTATGAAGAGTATAAAAAAGTGCTGGCCGATTTTGATTTTGTAAAAGATAATCTGAACAGCAATGATGAGGAAATGAAAGAACTGGCAAAGATGGAATTGCCAGGTTTGGAAGAACGTAAAAACGAATTAGAAAAATATTTAACCAAATTATTGATTCCGAAAGATCCGCAGGATGATAAGAATGCGATCATTGAAATTCGTGCAGGCACGGGTGGTGATGAAGCCAGTTTATTTGCGGGTGATCTGTTGGGCATGTATCTGCGTTATTGCAATAAGAAAGGTTGGAAAACTTCTATCGTGAGTGAAAGTGAAGGAACAGTGGGCGGTTATAAAGAAGTGATCATTGAGGTAACGGGCGAAGATGTGTACGGCACTTTAAAATTTGAAAGCGGTGTGCATCGTGTGCAACGTGTGCCGAATACGGAAACACAGGGACGTGTGCACACATCTGCAGCAACCGTTGCTGTGATGCCCGAAGCAGAAGAAGTGGATTTTGAATTGAAAGAAAGTGATGTAAAAATGGAAACGGCAAGAAGCGGTGGTGCAGGCGGACAAAACGTAAATAAAGTTGAAACAAAAGTTTTTTTAACGCATGTACCGACGGGTGTTGTGGTGATGTGTCAAACAGAACGTTCGCAATTAGGCAACCGTGAAAAAGCGATGCAGATGTTGCGTACCAAATTGTATGAAGAACAGGTGCGCAAACAGGAAGATGAGATTTCACGTCAAAGAAAAACATTAGTAAGCACTGGCGACAGAAGTGCCAAGATAAGAACCTATAACTGGCCACAGGGAAGGGTTACAGACCATCGTATTGGATTAACATCTTATAATTTAGATGCAGTGATCAACGGCGAAATAGAAGAATTCATTGAAGCATTGCAAATGGCAGAGAACAGTGAGAAGATGGCGAACCAGCAATAAATAAATTAATATTTATCATAAAAAAGTCAGCATAAAATGTATGCTGACTTTTTTATTGCAAGAAATTCATAGGATTCAAACTTCTTAAACTATTAAACCTCTTAAACTTTTTAAACCTTAATTCAGTTCCGCCTTTTGTGTCATCAAGGCTTCTTCCTGTTTAATACGGAGTTCCCATTTCCAGGCAGTGTCCATCATTTCTTTTAATCCATATTTTATTTTCCAACCCAGCTCAGTTACTGCTAAATTATTATTCGCATAAATGGCGATCACATCACCATCACGGCGCGG
>CAIVCF010000228.1 GCA_903904335.1 uncultured Chitinophagaceae bacterium
ATAATGTTAGGTTTGTACAAATTACAACTTTTTAAAAGAAATGTTGAAATTTTTGTGATGAATAAGGCCCCGAATACATGAACCTGCAAGAATTTTTCCGTCAGTAGTAAATTGCTTTTCCTCCGCGGTAAACCTATCCTTCCCCTATCTTAGGTGAATAGCTTCCCCTCATTAAACCCCGGCAAGCCATAACAAAATAGTAATCAAAGGAAGGATCGCCATTAAAAAGGGAACAGAACCTATCAGGGATATCGCGGTTATATACGCTTTAAATAGGGAGTATATAGCAGGTATATAGGGAGTATGCGCCAACTTGGCAGTAAGAAAGATAGACTGTAATCGTTTTTAGAATGTGAACCTGGATCTGAAAAGCGGGAGTATTCAATAAACTACATGAGGTGTAAGAAGAAGAACATATTGGTAAATTAGATGGTCCAGGCCAACGTTGCAATGCTCAGTTGGGTGTTAAGGATATTTAAAATAGTAGTGCCACATGCTTCTAAAGTAGCACCGGTGGTAATAACATCGTCAACCAATAAAACATGTTTGTCCTGCAAAGAATTTTTATCTGCCACTGCAAAAACATGCTGCATGTTTTGCCAGCGATGAATACGATCTTGCTGCGTTTGTGTTTCGGTGAATTGAGTACGGATCAATGCATTTTTCAAAACAGGTTTTTGCCAAACAGATGCGATGCCCTCACAGATGATCATCGCCTGATTATAACCCCGTTTCTTTTCTTTTTTTGGATTGAGCGGAAGCGGCACTAAAACATCTATATCATTAAGTCTTTCTGATTCCTGCAATTGATAACCCAATTGTTTGCCCAAAAAAAATCCAACATCTTTATTGTTGCGGTATTTTAATTGAATCATTAAATGTTGCAGCAAAGAATCTTTTGTGAAATAATAAGCCGCAGTTGCAGCAATAATATTTAATCTTCCGTAAAATATTTTTTCAACCGGGTTATTTTTTGTGTTCGTAAAATTTGTTTCGGGTAAATCGAACAAACATTTTGTACAGAGAATGGCATCGTCATTCAATACATCTGTTCCGCATCCTTCACAATTATGCGGATACAATAAATGCGAGAAGTCATTTAAATATGATTTCAATTTTTGAAGCACAACACAAGATAAAAAAATATCTTATGTATTAAAATGGGGCAAGAATATTTTTTTTCACTAGCACTAAGTTTTTCATGGCATCAACCGTTGCCTTCGATTCTTTCAGTGAAAGAATCGCACGCTTGTGCCGAAGTAAAATAATTGAAAAGTTAAAATAAATATTGATACACTTCCTGCACCTGACTCAATGCAATCACTTCGATCTTATAACTTTTTAAGTCAACGCTTTTTTTATTGTATTTGCTCAGAATGATCTTTTCAAAACCTAATTTTTCTGCTTCTGCAATTCGTTGTTCAATTCGGTTCACTGCTCTTATCTCACCATTCAATCCAACTTCACCTGCAAAACAAATTTGATGCGGCAATGGAATATCTTCATAAGAAGAAAGTAACGCACAAATCACAGCAAGATCAATCGAAGGATCTTCAACTTTTAATCCACCTGCAATATTGATGAATACATCTTTTGTTCCGAATAACAATCCGCCGCGTTTTTCCAACACAGCCAATAATAATTGTAATCTTCTTAAGTCAAATCCGCTCACAGTGCGCTGTGGCGTGCCATACACGCTTTGTGTTACTAATGCTTGTACTTCAATTAATAAAGGCCGCATGCCTTCTAATGTTGCAGCGATAGCACTTCCGCTTAATTGACCTTCGCGTTGTGCAATTAAGATTTCAGAAGGATTGGAAACCACTTTCATTCCCTCACCGGTCATCTCATAAATACCTAATTCTGCGGTACTGCCAAAACGATTTTTTAATGTTCTTAAAATGCGATAAGCATAATGTTGATCACCTTCAAATTGAAGAACAGTATCCACCATGTGTTCTAAAATTTTCGGGCC